>PBCB01000021.1 GCA_002717765.1 Fidelibacterota bacterium
TTAATTATACATTAGCGGAGGGGGTGGGATTCGAACCCACGTTAGGATATTTCACCTAAAACACCTTAGCAGGGTGCCGCCTTAAGCCGCTCGGCCACCCCTCCNTAATTCATATAATATNTTATAATGAATTTAAGAGAAATTTGAAGCCCTAGCTATAATATAAAATTACAGGTTAAAAATTTATAAATCGTTTAATCTACTAACTACTTTTTCAACTAATTGTTTTAAACCTTGATTGGTAGATGCGGAAATCTCCATNGAATATTCAGGTATTGCGCTCCATAAGGCTTCATTAATATTAACGTTGGTATCACTTTTTGTTCTAATAAGCATAATAGGTTTTAATAATAAAGAGGCATTAAATGATTTTAATTCATTTTTTAGCGAATTGAAGGTTTCCTGTGGGTTTGTATCGTTATTTTCAATTAAAAATAAAAGNAGTCTATTTCTTTCAATATGTTTTAAAAATTTATGCCCCAGACCTTTTCCCTTGCTTGCACCTTCAATAAGNCCAGGAATGTCTGCCATAGTGAACGATTTGAATTCTTCATACTTAACAATTCCTAAATGGGGCTCTAGAGTAGTAAATGGATAATCTGCTATTTTTGGCCTCGCCTTTGANAAAACTGATAGCAAAGTTGATTTGCCAGCATTAGGAAAGCCAACAAGNCCAACATCGGCAAGAATCTTTAATTCCAGTTCAAAAATTCCTTTTTCACCTGCTGTCCCATTTTGTGCATATCTAGGTGTTTGTCGAGTAGAGGATTTATAGTTAATATTTCCACGTCCACCCTGNCCCCCTAGGCATATGACTTCTTTTTGACCTTCATCCGTAAAATCTGCAACAATTTCTTTTGATGCATTGTTTTTAATAATTGTGCCTATTGGTACTCGGATAACAATATCTTCACCATCTTTGCCGGTTTTAGAATTTGAAGAGCCTTGATCTCCGTTCTTTGCTTTATAGATTCTATTATAACGAACATCTTGTAGTGTATGGATATTCTTATCAGATAAAGCATAAATACTACCACCCTGACCTCCATTTCCGCCATCAGGACCACCCTTTGGTATATATTTTTCTCTTCTAAAAGAAATGCAGCCAGGACCACCATTTCCAGAATAAAGCTCTATAATTGTATAATCAATAAACATAATATGTTAATGATAAGTAAGTTTTAACAAAAAAATAAAAAAGGAAATAAACTACATTTCGTTAATAATCGCTTCACCAAATCCAGAACAAGAAACTTTTGTTGCACCCTCCATAAGACGATGGAAATCATAAGTAACTGTTTTATTTATAATTGATTTTTCTAAACCTTTTACAATTAGATCTGCAGCTTCTTGCCAACCTAAATACTCAAACATCATCACNCCAGAAAGGATTACTGAAGATGGATTAACCATGTCCTTACCAGCGTATTTAGGTGCTGTGCCATGTGTTGCTTCAAAAATNGCATGACCGGTATTATAGTTAATATTAGCGCCTGGTGCTATTCCTATACCTCCAACGATTGCNGCAAGAGCATCTGAAATATAATCTCCATTTAAATTTAAAGTACAAATCACATCGTATTCAGATGGNCGGAGTAAGATTTGCTGAAGAAATGCATCTGCAATAACATCTTTAATAATCAATTGATTTCCGTTCTTATCGATTAATTGCCATGGCCCACCTTCGTAATCGACTGCATTAAATTCATTTTTAGCTAATGTATACCCCCATTCTTTGAATTTTCCTTCAGTAAATTTCATAATATTGCCTTTATGAACCAACGTTACAGATTTGCGANNATGAGACAATGCGTAATTAATTGCTGATCTTACAATTCTTTCAGTTCCTTCAANTGAAACAGGTTTAACTCCCAAAGAAACTGTATTGGGAAAACGAATATTGGTTACATTCATTTCATCAATAAGAAAACTTTTAACCTTTTCAACTTCNTCTGAACCATGCGTCCATTCGATGCCTGCATAAATATCCTCGGTATTTTCTCTGAAAATAACCATATCAACAAGGGANGGGTCCTTAACAGGTGAAGGTACACCTTCAAACCATNTAACTGGCCTAACGCATGCNTATAGATCCAAAACCTGTCGTAAAGTTACATTTAATGACCTCATTCCTCCACCAACAGGCGTTGTTAAAGGCCCTTTAATAGCAACAAGGTGATCCTTAATAGATTCAAGAGTATCATCNGGTAGCCATGAATTTTTTTGTTCAAATGCTTTTTCACCAGCATATATCTCTTTCCATGCTATTAACCTATCTCCACCGTATGCCTTTTGAACTGCATTATCAAATACCATCTGAGATGCATGCCAGATATCAGNACCTATNCCATCNCCTTCAATAAANGGNATNATGGGATTATTGGGTACGATTAATTTATTATTTTCAAAAACTATTTTTTTACCATGATCCATAATNTTTACTTTTTATTCTTTTCTTTAGATTTTTTCTTTTCAGTTTTTTTATTATCACCACTNGAAGATTTATTGCTCTTTTTTTGTTTAGCATAATCCGTTAAATAAAAACCACTACCTTTGAAAATAAGACCNGTTCCACCGCTAACGAGCCTGCGAACTTTATTTTCGCATTCTGGGCATTCTTCAAGCGGTAAATCAGACATTGATTGAAAAAATTCAAATGTAGATTCACAATNTTCGCAAAAATAATCGTAAGTAGGCATAATTAATGTTAAAATTTATAACGAAAGGCGGTTTAAAACAGGCAGTAAAGTATAGATTGACTAACTATGCTTAAATTTTTGCTTCAATGCTAATAAGACATTATTGGGAACATATTTTGCAATATCCCCATTGAGCTTGGAAACATTTTTTACCATNGATGAATTTATATGAACATATTTATCAGAGGTTACCATAAGCAATGTTGATACNGATGGATTGAGATGATTATTCATTGTTGCCATTTGAAATTCATATTCAAAATCGGATACATGTCGTAATCCTCTAATTAAACCACAAGCANTATGNTCTTTTGCAAGATCAGCAATTANCCCATCNGTAGATAGTGCTTTAATATTTTTGANATGAGAAGTTGCGCCAACCGCCAGTTCAATCCTCTCATCAACGCTAAATAAAGGATTTTTATCAATGTTCACGGCAATNGCGATAATCACTTCATCAAAAATTCTAGAAGCCCGTTCCACTATATCTACGTGGCCCATATGTATAGGGTCAAANGTACCAGGATAAATAACAATTTTATGATTCATTTTTCCAAAAAGCTAATTGTGTATCACCATAATCTTTAATTCTTAAAGGAGAAATTGNAAATTCTCTTGGTGAAGATTCAAGTATAAAATATCCATCTAAATTTAACATGCTTAAGGCTGGTGCTATAATACTATCTATATCATTCGAATTATATGGCGGATCAGCAAAAATAATATCATATTTTTCACTCTCATTTAAAAANCGATAGGCATCGCCTTTTTTTATAATACANGATTCAGTATTTAATTCAAGCAAGGAGTGATTAATCTTTAATAATGCGCATACACGAATACTTGAATCTACAAAAGTTACTGACTTAACACCTCTACTGACAGCTTCGAAACCAATTATCCCTGTTCCAGAAAATAAATCTAANAAAGTTTTATTCTCAATATTTCCTAATATATCAAATAAGCTTTTGCGTGCAAGAGCCGTTGTTGGTCTATAGGGTGCATTTTTTACTGTTTTTATTCTGCGACCTTTGAAGGTGCCAGCATGTATTTGCATGATTAGAGATAGAGAGCTATTATGTTAGGCTCAACTATCATTATAATTTGCAAAAGTAATAAAAAATCTTATAGTGAATGAATTATTCTGGTTATTATAATTATAAATAAATTTCTCTAAAACTAGATTAGAGCCAGTTGTTTCTAAGTAAGATAAAATTTGTAATGCTGTGGAAAGATTTGTGGATGATAAAACTAATGGAATGTATTCAACTGCATTTAGATATAAAACATCAAATTTCTTAATATCTAAGTTGTTCAATGAAGCAAGATCATTCTCGAGCTGATTAAGCGAAATATAATCATCTAGATTGATCAACTCATTACGAAAAACAGGATATTGAATTAAATATCCATGCTTATACTGTTCAAGAGCACCCATTTGTCTTAAAGAATAATTCAATATATTACCTATAGTATCAACGGGTACGTTTGTAGACTTTAGATCAAAAAATTCTAGATTAATTTCTCCCTTCATTGCTTCAATATTTATAATATTCTTCATTTCAATTGAATTGAATATTTTTGCAATAGCGTTAACTGTGCTCTGAGATTTTATAAATGATTTTTTTTGAAATTCGCTATACAAGCGTTCAGCTGATTTATTTAATGGTGTTTCTTGAGTGGTTTGTGGAACCTTTGGATCGATAAAATTTCGTACTTCAACTTCTATTGTATCATAAATTTCTGGCAGTTTTTCTCGAAAAATAACTGCAGCTAGCGCTGCAAAGAAAAACAAATAAGCAAATATCTGTTGAAAATTATTTGTTTTTTTCTTCTTTAATGGTTTTCGTTTTTTTTGTTTGTTTTTCTCTTTACTAATTTCAGGTATAGTTTTTTTATCATCATATTCTTGGAGGCCAGGGTTATCAAAGAAGTTTAGCGCAGAACCATAAACATTTCCATTAATAATAGCAGTTGAGATATAAAGATCATTATTTTTTACTTCTTTCGGTATCTTTACATCATTTTTTTTGATATTTTTAAAAGCCTCAACTTGGCGAATACGCTTACCTTTAAAATGAGATTTTCTTCGATAGGATAATTTACCAGGAATGACGATTTGACCTTTAAATATATCCTTTTCATTATAACTACCATCAGTAGATGATAATTTCCATTTATCTTTAGAAAATTTTGCGGTCCCATTCAAAAAACAGTTTTTTGAATAATGAAAATATTCATAACCGCTTTTATCATTTAAAAAAAGTGTAACCCCACGATTGGGGTTAAGTCCATAAAAAGCACTTGATTCAGTACCCATCCATAAAGGATCGCCGCCCATTTCCTGAATAGACATTTTAATTGTTTCACTTAATAGAGATGAAACCCTTAAAGAATAAACACTATCTACCTCACCTTTAAAAAGTCTTCCAAAATATTCGTTGGTTGAATTTCCTTCAGATGAATATCTTTGATCAAGAGTCCATTTAGAGAATTCCCAACCATCCGTTTCAGACATTTCTTCATCACAATAAACAAACGAAGTATTGCAAAGATTATCCGGTATAGTAACAAATACTTTTTCTCCCTCAAAGGAGAGCTGTTTTTTTGCTAATTGAAGTGCAGAATTAATTTGAGCAATTAATTCTTTATCATTTGTATTTAAAGAATTTTTTTTGGATTTATATGGTTTATATAAAACAGAGGAGAGAATTTGCTTTTCATTTTCTTCCACCCATCGCACGCAAAGGAGATATTTATTTGAAATTAATAAATGAATCACGAAGCAGTTCTACCTATCCCAACTTTTTGAGCCATCATCAATAAAGCCATGATTGTCAGCTTTAAAGGCAAATAAAACATATCTCCTTCGAACAATTGTTTCTTCTATTGGGCTACCTACGCGAACGCTATTACCTTCATCTTCAAGTGAAATTAAATAAGGTTTTTGAGAGACAGGGCAAAAATACATTGATGAATCTGGCATATAAGTATCATAATAATTAATTACCTCAACGCGTTCTGATGGTACTTCTTCTACTAGCTCAACAAAGTTTGTATCTGATGTAAATTTGTTTAATAATTTCTTCTGCACATATGATGTGTCATTTCGGGATAAATCTTCTGAATACATGACAATCGTAGCAATTGTATCAGAAATAGTATCTCGGCGCATCATTGGAAAGCCAAAAGTAGTATCAAATTCTATATCATATCCCTTTGGGACATTAACTGAAAATGTTTTGTTATTGAGAGTGATTGATTGGTTCCCAAGGTAGGTTGAGTCACCTGAGAGCGAATCTCTAACCGAATTAACAACTTGAACAGCCCAAAGACCATCTGGTGAATACTCGCCCATAACAGATTTATAAAAATTCTGAACATCGTACATATTTTCCATAAAAAAATGGCTTTCCCCCTGCAAAGATTCTTCTTCATCCCAAATAGCACGTGGCACATATATACAAATAATTAGAAAGATAAAGGCAGCCACAATACCTAACTCAAGGAGGTCGGAATAATTTTTTCGTTTTTCAGATGTAAAGTTATTTTGATCTTTATTCATAATCTTATTACGGAGTATTAATTCATTGTTAATATTTTATTTATGTTCTAAAACAGAGAAGTAATATTAATACAATTTATATCTTGAAGTATAGTTTAATCTACTAATAATATAATCAATCAAGCTCAATTCTTCTGAATACCGGTTTCGAGTTATTATTTACTTTGCCAAGCTCTTCAAGGAGCTTTTTTTCTTTACTGGAGGGCTTTTGCGGTGTATCAACATGTACGCGCACTAATTGATCACCCCTAGAAGATCCTCGCATCCTAGGAAACCCTTTGCCTCTCATTCTTAAAATTTGCGATGATTGAATACCTGCTGGAATTTTAAGATTGGCCTTACCTTCCAATGTTGGAACCTCAAGGGTTATGCCTAACGCAGCTTCATAAAATTGAATAACCACTTCAGTGATTACGTCCTCACCATTTCTATTGAATATTGAGTGATCTTCCTCTTCGAAGAAAATAATTAGATCTCCTGATTGATAACCTTTGGGTCCTTTATTCCCTTGTTGGTTCAATGTCATGTAATTTCCAGCAGAAACACCTGATGGGACTTTTATTTTAATTTCGACAGTTTTGCGATTTAAACCACTTCCACCACAATCATTACAAGGATTTTGTATTGTTTGGCCAGAGCCAGTACAAACTGGACACTCTCTTACCGATACCGATTGTCCAAAAAATGATTGGGAAACTTGCCGAACTTGACCGGATCCATTACATTGACCACAGGAAACTGGCATTGTGCCTTTTTTTGCACCACTCCCCGAACACGTATCACAATGCTCTAAGCGCTTAATTTTTAAAGTTTTATTTACTCCAGAATAGATATCAGAAAAGGTAAGTTTTAAATTAGCTTTTAAATCACGTGCTTTTTTTATTCTTGCGCCTCTATTGCCACCAAAAATTCCACCAAAAGGGTCAAAACCATCACCAAAAATATCTCCAAAATTATTTAGAATATCCTCCATAGACATCCCGCCTTGAAAACCAGCGCCTCCACCGCTATTAACACCAGCGTGGCCAAACTGATCGTATTGTTGACGTTTTTGGTCATCGGAAAGGATAGAATACGCTTCAGCTGCTTCTTTGAATTTTTTTTCTGCGCCTGAATCATTAGGATTTTTATCTGGATGATACTTCATTGCTATTTTTCGATATGATTTTTTTAGCTCATCTGCGCTAGCGGATTTAGAAACACCCAAAATTTCGTAATAATCTCTCATGATGGAGTTTGATTTACCACAACCTTAGCATGTCTGATAACGCGATCTTTATAAAGATAACCTTGTTCGAAAACTTCGATAATTTCATTTTCATTTTTACCATCTTCAGTTCTAATCATTAATGCATCATGCAATTCCGGATCTAGCATATCACCAATTTTTGTAAAGGTCTTAACATCTAGATTTATAAAATGTTTTTTAACATTATTTATAATCAATGAGATACCTTCAATTAATTTTTCAATATTTACATTGTCTTTACTCGCTGATGCCTCATTGAGCCTCTCTAAATCATCCAGAACGGATAAGAAATTCTTTATCACAGATTCACCTTCATATTTTAATAAATGCTCAATTTCTTTATCTTTTCTTTTTCTATAATTATCAAATTCAGCCTTAAGTCGTAAATGTTTTTCGCTATTTTCATCGATAGTATTTTTTAATTCTTTTATTTGACTTTTCAACCTATCTGTTGGTGATAATTTTTTTGTTTTACTTGATGCTGTCTTGGCTGATTTTTTAGATGGCATTTTGCACTACCTTTCTAAAGGTATTTAGTATATTTTTTACATTTACATAGTTTAGTCGCTTTGGTCCAATAACTCCAATTCTACCAGTCATTGCTTTAGTTTCAAATTTTGATGTTAAGATTGCGCAATTGTTAAATATTTCATCTTTGTTTTCTTTTCCTATCAAATCACAATCATGATCTGCGTCAAAATTCTTATTGATATAAATATTAAGAAACGACTTNTCGAGTGCAGGCAATATTTTTTTAAAATTATTGATATTTTGAAATTCTGGTTGTTTAAGTANAACATTAGCTGGTGAAGTATATATTAATTTATTATTCTCTATAGAGAAATAGGAATAACGATCATTTATCAAAACTTGAATCAATTCATGATTGAATACAGGGCTATCATTCAGGCGATATACAATGGTATTTTGAATTTCACTTAAAGACAGACCAACCAGTCTATCTTTAAGTAGTGTGGTAATTGATTTGATATGTTTTTCTTTAATATCAATGTCAAGATCCAATACTATAGATTTAACCAAGCCATTATCCATTCCAATAACCATCATGATGCGATTACCATTAAGCTCAATTATTTCTATATCAACTAAAATGCTATTTTGATATTCAGAAATCATAACAATACTAAACATNTTACTTAACTCAGAAAGCATTGTAGCCGTTGCATTCANTATTTCATCAACATTNNTTGAAACTGTCTTTAATTCATCCTCTAATTCAGGGATAACATCTTCATTGATAATATTATTAGAACTAATTGAATTAATATAAAACCTATACCCAAGGTCAGTAGGAATTCGACCACCTGATTTGTGAACTTGTTTTAAAAATCCATCTTTTTCAAGAGATGACATTACATTTCTAATCGTGGCGCTTGACAAGTCTGCTGAGATTCTTTTTTGAACGTATTGCGATGAAATAGGTTGGCATGTATTTATATATCCCTCTACTATCGTTTCTAGGATAGATGCGTATCTTAAATCTAAGTTATTATATTTTTGTATTGTCATANGNGAAATTAGATGATTTTATCTACTTGAATCAAATATGTTAATTNTTACTTAAGAAAACGNGAAATAGCTCTNTTGGATCCTATAAATCCAACTAAAATAGAAATAGCCAATAAAACTTGAATAATTAAAATTTGATCGTAAAGTATTCCAAATTTTGTCAAATCATAAATTAAATATTTACTAAACCTTAATAAGCCCACTAATGAATAAACAGCTAAAATCGAAGCGATTATCCCNTGNATTATACCCTCTAAAATAAATGGCCCTTTAATAAACCATTTAGTTGCACCTATTAATTGAAGTGATTTTATNAGTTCTTTTTTTGAAAAAATAGTTAAGCGAACAGTATTTGAAATAATAAAAATTGCTATTATAAAAGTGATTGAAACCACAGCAACCATTATTTTCAAAAATCTGTCATAATAATTTTCGATTCTAGAAATAAGCTTTCCTTGATGATTGACTTCATCAACTTCTCTATATTTTTTAATATCTGATATTATTGGTTTTATATCAAGTTTGGNGGGCCAATCATTTTTTAAATTAATAACACAGCTAATTGGCAGAGGATTATATCCTAGTAGACTTAATATATCNTCACCAAATTGAGATTTAAATATTTTTTCAGCATCATTTTTAGATATAATTGTAATTGATCGAACACCGTTAATTAATTTAAAATCATTCACTAATTCAGAAACTCTCTGATCGGTGACGCCATCCTTAAAAAATACTTCGATTTTATATTTATCTCTTAAATATTCAATTAATTTGCTAGTGTTTTGACTAACAATTAATAATGAACCAGATACTACTAGGGTTAAATAAATGGAAAAGATTGATGANACNGCAGAAGACTTATGTCTCCATACATTTTTAAATCCCTCAGCAAAAATAAAGACAAGTTTATTCATGTTATTGCCTCACCGAACCATTCTGCATTTCTACAATTCTATGACCTCGTCCCTTGATTAAATTATAATTATGAGAAGCCATTAGAATAGAAGTTCCTTGTTTACTGATTTCTTCAAATAATTTGATTAATTCAAATGAGGCTACCGGATCAAGATTTCCCGTTGGTTCNTCTGCTAATATTATGTCAGGATCTTTAATTAATGCCCTTGCTACACATGCACGTTGCTGCTCTCCGCCAGATAATTCATAAGGGTAATGAGATTCTTTTCCATTAAGTCCAATCTCATCAATTGATTCATTNACCAAATCAATTATTTCATCTTTATCATAACCAAGAACATGCAATGGTAAAGCAATATTTTCAAAAAGGTTCCGATCTTCAAGTAGNTGATAATTTTGAAAAATCACACCGATTTTTCTACGAAGATAAGGTATTTTNCTTCTTTTGATAGTCTGGGAATTNTATTTATCTATACTTATTGTTCCGGCTTTTGGAAATAAATCCATATATATTAAACGTAAAATGGTTGTTTTTCCAGANCCCGTAGGCCCAATCATAAAAACAAATTCCCCATCACCAATATTTAAATTAATATTGGATACGCCCCCGCCTTTTGAGTAACTATATGAAACATTGTCTATATTTATCATAGGTGTAATCTAATGTTATTAAACAAATTTAAAATAGAAGATAAATGAATAGAAAATANCCGGCTAGCATGGNNCCTGAAAAAATTCTATTTATTGGCTGAGTTAATTTTGCTGCAAGAAAGATTGATAGTCCATAGAAAATCATTATAAANGTTTGAAGNGATATAGAATTCCAATTTGAATTTAATGGTTGAATAATAGATGTAACACCCAATACACATAAAATATTAAAAATATTTGATCCAATAATATTTCCAATCGATATAGCNCTTTGTTTTTTATATGCTGCCATAGCTGAGGTTGCGAGCTCAGGGAGAGATGTCCCAAAGGCTACAATACTCATACCAATAACTACTTCAGATATTCCAAAATATCTAGCAATAAAAATTGAGCCATCAACAAATAGATCAGCGCCAAGTGATAAAGCCACTATGCCAAAAATGACAAACAATACCATTTCGCTAAAATTATCATTATCTGAAGTCTCAATATCGCTATCAGTTTTAATGGGTTTTTTAATACTATAAATGATATAGAATAACAAACTATTAACAAAAAACGCTCCCTCAAACTTGCTTAATCGACCATCTAAAGAAAAAAGAATAAAAATAATACAAGAAAGAATGTATATATACAAATCCCGCTTGATTAATGAATAATTAAGCGATATTGGAAAAATAAGTGCACTCAATGATAGTACTAGTCCAACATTTGCAACATTAGATCCTATNGCATTACCCACTGCAATTGAAGAGCTTCCTTGAAAAGCAGCNTTTAGGCTAACCAATAACTCAGGAAGAGATGTNCCAAAGGCTACTATCGTCAAGCCTATAACTAAAGTGGATATTCCATATTTTTCAGCGATAGCTACTCCACCTTTGACTATCCATTCAGAGCCAAAATAAAGCATGAGCGAACCTAGAAATAATACAAAAATACTTTCGGTCATAAATAAAGTTTATTTTTATTTATAAATTGCCAAACTGATTCAGTTACCATGTACCGAATAGTTTTGTCTTTAACCCATCTTTTCCTAATAGCGGTTGATGATATTTCAATTCGAGGGATACTTGCAAATTGAATTTTAGATAAAATCCAATTTGGAATATCCGAAGGACGAAAACCAGGCCTAATTGCTACAATGACTCTTGATTCATTTATTATTTTTTCGGGATCTTTCCAGTTACGAAACTGCTTTAGAGAATCACTGCCAATTAAATAAAAAAGGTTATTTGATTTTATATTATTTTGCTTCTTGTAATCGATAATAGTATCAATAGAAAAAGAAAGTCCTTTTCTTTGAATTTCAATATCCGATAAACTAAAGTTTGGATTTTCTTTAATAGCAATTCTTAGCATATCCAATCGATAATCAACTGGGGAAATTTCATGACCATTTTTATGTGGAGGTTTATAGGCTGGCACAAATACAATTTTGTCAAACTTTTCTGCTTCAAATATAGTTTGAGCTATGATCAAATGTCCCAGATGAGGTGGGTCAAAGGTTCCGCCAAATAGACAAACTTTCATTCTAATTCNATCCTATCAAATACACGACTTTGAACAAACCACTCATCAACTAGATCATCCATATTTATATCTTCAATAGAAATACGATTGGTCTGATAGTAATTTTTTGCTAGATCAATTTCATTTCTCTCGATATAGCAGGCGATAGTTTTTAAGTGAGCCATTTCAATATATTCAGTGTCGTAGTATAATTCTATAACCTGCTTAAATGCCAATAATGCTGCTCTATACTCTTCCATTTTCATATAAAGAATACCAGATTGATAGGCTTTTTCAGATAGTTTATTCCTCAATATTTTAATATCAGCTTCTGCCTTTTGTCTTTCGCTAGAATCAGGATAATCATCTATAAACTCCTGTAATTTTTCTAGCGCTTTTTCNCTATATGTTTGNTCATTAAAATATTTAGGAGATAAAATTAAATAGGCTTCACAAATTCGATACCTAGCCTTTTCAATAAATGGACTAAATGGCATCCTACGAATTAATCGATCATATTCTGATATTGCTATTAGATAATCTTTTGAATAAAAAAAGGATTCACCAAGATAGAAAAGTGCATCATCCCCAAGTTCAGTATGTGACGCTCCAATTACTACAGTATTGAAATAGTCTTGTGCTTTGATATATTTCTTTTTTGCTAGCGCTATCTTTCCATTTTCAAACTCACTATTATAATCAATTTCCTTTCTACCNCTATTNCTTGAACAGGAAATNAGAATACTAAATATTAAAAATAGAAATTTTCTTGCGGTTTGTATATTATAATCAATCATAATCTAGTTAACGAATTTACCATGATAAAATCAGTTGAACACGACCTTCATTAAAAAGGCTGTAAGGATTAACTTTGAAAGTATATTTATTTTTTTTTGAATTATCTGGAGTGGAATTTAATACTGTTTCAATGCCACTAATTAAATGATTTATCATAATTGCAGAAATTGCATATCTAGCATAATGCGAGTAACGATTACTATCATAGCGTAGATTTCGATAATAATTTTTNCTTTTTGTTAGAATTATTGATTCAACATTTCCCTTTTTTTGAGAATACCAATTNCCCTCAGAGTCAAAAGGATCATCATATTCATCATCCCATCCACCAACAAATTGATCGTATTTACCAATATTTTCATAAAAATCCCTATCTCTAACAACTAAAATATCTGACCATGAATATTGCTGCACTAAACTTTCTAAATTATCAGTGTAGTAATAATTTCCATCAATCACCAATCCAAGCTTATGTGTTCCAATGATTATTTCATTCCATTTGTTTGGAAAAATAATTTTTGTATTATTATACCAACGATTTAAGCTCCAGTGATTATCTGCAAAATTTTCAAAGTCAAATCTGATACTTTCTGATTTTTTACGATATTCTAAAGTAGAATTAATAGCCAATAATTCTATTCCAAAAAATAATAAAGGTTTCCACATTGGATCATTTTTTGATAATTGACCCCATCCAGGAATAATCAATGATTTTAACATATCCGATGAGTAAGCTGTTTCTGCCGTATCTTGTTTAAATTGATAGTGATCTANATCATAAATATCATATTGTGAAAANACANTAGCAATTAATAGTAGATTGGTTACAATAATTTTCATTTAAAACCCGAATAAAACATTAAAATAAAACCTATCTTCATCACCATATAAAATATTCTCACCATTGCCAATATCATTATAAAATATATCTTTAGGTTGATGATATTCAATCCCTATTGCCGTAGGATAATTATAAAAAGAATACCCAGATATTCTAATTTGAATTCCTGATGATCTCTTTTGCTTAAAGTTATTATCTCTATGCCATGCGTCACCANATTGATTTTCCAATCCAAATGACATATTATTAATAGATACTGCTCCAAAAGTATAATTTTTTTCTTTAAATAGNGGAATGCGAATACCAATACTTGCAATCATTAAATCAGTTCCCTGAAGACTGTAATATGGATANCCTTTTATTCCTGGAGAACCACCACCNAAAAAATGAAANAATGAATCTGCTTTGGGATTTGAAATAGACCCAATTTTTGCACTAAGATAGCCCGNCCAGTCNTTTGTATAAGGTATATCTAAGGAATAGTCGGTTTCAATTTNTGATCGNATCAGATTATGATCATTATAAATTGAAGTAAGCGTACCCGAATCCGATAAATCCNATCCATCTATAAATTGATTTAATTCATTTATTACTGAAATATGTAATCTATAACCTATTGGGTTAATATTTTGATCAACACGGCGCTTATAGTTTTGAATATTCCAATTAATTCCAAATTGTTTTCCTTTATAGTAGTCATATCCAAAACCAGATTTTAATTCAGGCTTTTCACGNACGCTCTCTTTAATTGAAGCCCGATATTGAGACCAACTACCAAACAATTCAATCTGACTACCATATAANGGCATACGCATACCAGCTTTNAATTCTAACAGTCTAAACTTGATATTATTGTCAAGATTGTAAGCTGAATAGCTAGTTTTTTCCTCAGTATTTCGAGTCATATAGTAGGTTTCAAAAAATAAGGTTGGATATAAATGTCTATATTCCATAATAAAAAANACATCCTGATCTTTAAGCATATTAATGGATGCACCGCCAATCAAATTAACCTTATCAATAATTTCAGATGAGTAAAAGTAAGTGCCAAATTTAATTTTTCCATAATCCATGGTAACGCGGGGCATTAAAAACATNGGGGGAAAATGATCAATGTATTTAATTGAACTATCATTTAGCGACCCATCTATAGGATCTAATAATCTTCGATTTTTTTCATAATATTTGTTAGCATATCCTATAACTGAATTATTAATTATCTCAATTGAATCTATAATTGCAAGATTGTATTTACCCTTTTCATAATGCGAATAAACAATCTTTCCCGTTTTATGAAAATCAGGCATAAAGGCGCCGCCTTTAAGGTTTGTTATGTATCCTTGCTTATTATTATCGATNTAGTATAAGTTAAAAATACCGGTCTTGTCCTCACTATAAACAACTCCATTTTCAAAAACATCTGCATTTCTAGAATCCCAAAGCTCATTATGAATAAATTTTCCATTAGTGCTATCATTTAAATTAATATAGTGAATATTCTTAAAATGATTATCCGTTACATCAAACAATAAACGATTATTAAAGNTATCAAATTTTAAATTATTTAATATTTCATGATTATTAAAATCNGTTATTTTTTCTGAAGATTTAGANAGTAGATCAATCTTATAAATATTTTGAGTACCATCAGATGTTGCTAGATAAAATATTGCACTATCTTTTTTACTAAATGCTGGTGAAAAAGCTCTAGCATCTCTTGTTAATCTCTTTTCTTTTTTAGTTTTGATATTGTATTCATACAAATCAAAATATTTTGAACCATACTTATTTGGAAATTTTGATTTTTTTGAATAAATGATATTNTTTGCATTCCAAGANGGCAATGAATTTACACCATCCACAATTTTGATTTTTTTGGTTGTGTTTATATCATATAGAAATAAATCTGTAGAGTTAAAGAAGTCGTGATTTTGATTTGAAAGATAGGCAATCATATTTCCTGAATCATTCCATACGGGAAATAAATTTGCAGTTCCTTTATCTTCAATTATTTTTGGATAATTTNTGTTTTTTTCAATACTATTTGTAAGTGTATTATATCTTTCCTCAATCGCTTTATTGAACTCATTGAAAATTATTGTTCCATCCTTTTTTGTGGCGTCCTTAATAGCTTTATTTACTGAATAATTAAATGGCTTACTTAATGAGCTTAATATTTCCTTCAATGTATTATGGCCATATTTAACAGTTATATATTTAATAAAAGCATATCCTGTATTATATACGGACTCGTTACCTATTCCACGCTTACCAAAGGTATTGATTTCGTTCCAAGATAAATTATTTCCATGAAGTACATTATCTCTTAGTATCATATCTCTAGTAGTGTCCCAATTATCCCAATCTGCATTGGGATACATAAATTGAGCAACTCCTTCCGCTAGCCATGGGGGTACTGAGGTGCCTGGTATAGGATAACTTATCAACACATTGGGATACCCATAAAGCACATCTGGTCTTTTTTCTTTTTCGTACCCAATCCATTGTAAATAGCCACCAGGTATAGATTTACCATACTTTTGGGCACTTTGTATTGATACAATATGAGCAAATTCATGTGTAATAACATTTTGAAGCCAACGGTGAGACCCTCTTAGCTCAAAGTCTAATGGGCTGGTCCAAATAATTATTTTGTTATCATAAAAATAAGCTGCACCATTTGATATATCATCAGTATCAGTAAAAACAATATCTGTTTTATCAATTGGCTTATAATCGTAGAGTGACACTATTGGGTCATAAATCTGCTCTGCTATAAAAGCTCCTCTTCTTGCCGATACTTCTGTTTGTGAATAATAATGCACCCTAAAATGTTCAGTTTCAAAAGTCCGCCAATCTAATTCAGGATGATTGTATTGAGATTGAGAAAAAATGATCGTAGAAAAAATTATAAAATGAATAATTTTCATTTTATAATACCTAGCTTGAGTATCTTTTCGGCAGAATTATTTCCGCTTGAAACATGTATTTTTGCTAAATAAATACCAGATTCAATACCTTTAGTGTCCCAAGGTATTTCAATTGTCGACTCACTGCTATCTGATAGATTATTTTGAACTGGGATAGATATTGATTCTTTTAGAAATCCAGCTAAATCATAAATGCTAATTTTAATTAATTGAATAGATGAAGCCTGTAATCTAAAGGTGATTTTTTCTCCATAGGAAGGGTTTGGATAGGCATAGGTTAATTCATTATTAAGTAATTGAATATTATTTGCAGTGTTTTTTAAAGTATCTATTGAAAGATAACGTGAAAAATCTGGAGAGCTATTTTTGTAGATCCAGCGGTTATATTGCTCACCATTCCAATCTTTATACATTAGTAATTGATTATTTAAGATTATTGTATTTTTACTATTATAAATACCTATTGATGACAATTTTGTATCAGCATTTAAAGATAATGATTCTAAAAATACTCCTTCATAATTCGTTATAATTATACTNCCATCCTTTTGTTCAAATACAATTTCAGGATGNCTATTGCCNAATAAATCTGCAATTAATACAGAGCTAATAGCGGAGGCTTTTATTGGAAAACCATTTTTATAAACTAAATTTTCATCAAATGCATGAATATTACCAATCTTGTCAATTGCAACTATATCAACGCTATTATCTAAATCAAGATCCGCCAATGAGACTGAAGTAAAATCAATGGACAATGATGATTGTCCATAATCTGTAATTAGATTCTGATTTTTATAGAATATATTGGAATTATTCGATGTTGTATAAACTAGAATATCCTCAGGGAATGGAATTTTGCTCAACCCATTCTTGTCTAATTGATAATATATCGTATCGTTTAAAAAAAATATAGTATTTTTATCAGCGCCTAATAAAATTAAATCATTAGTGGATTCTATGTTATGATTCCAGTCAACTATAAAATTATTTAATTCATTATCAAACTNGTACCAAATAATATTATATGAACTATTAAGCTCTTCAATTACAGCAATCGCAGTTTGAATAGTATTATTAGCAATGCACACTTGAATTTTATCATTCAAATTTTCTTTAAATGTAATTAATTCATTTAGGCTATTTGACCACCATAAGCTATCCCCTGTACCAAAAAATTCTAATTTTCCATCTTGATCTATATCCCATTGAAATAATATAGATTTATTTATTATGTCAAATAATTTTGAATTATATGAACTGCTGAGNTCAAACGACATTAATGTATCGGTCTTAGATATGTTATTTATATTAACTCCAGAACTATATCCATTATTTGTTTGAGTATTCGGATACGTATAAGGTGAAAACTCTAGTTGATTGGTAGTGTTTGCTCTATAAAATTGGCTGTTCTCTCTAAACCACATATCACCCCAATANCCTGAAGAAGGNTCNGTTATTAAATTTGATATATATCCAATATCCTGAGCCCCATCAGCTTCTTCTATATCTATCCCTTTTGCTTCAATATTTGCATTTATTTTATAATCAGAAATATTTTCATTAATTCTATTTTCATCAATATGCCAAATCAATAATCCAGATGCTGGCAAACCTATGTTATAATTATTTATGCTTCTTACTACACCATATTCGTCTTTATTAATACCGGTAGAATCAAACAGCACTGTCACATAATTAGGATAGCTATTGGTGCTTTCCCATACTTTTAAACGGGCTGAATCAATACCTACACCATATCTAAACCAATTATTTCTATTTTCAATTAAGAAATACTCGCTTTCGCTTAATGGGATTTTTGCAATACTATTTTGTTTTCCATTAATTAGCGATATTTCTTGAGGATTTTTATAAACTTCCGGTAATTCCCAACCTGCATAAATCCTAGTCCAGGGATTTGGGATTGATGGAACAATTCCTCTTCCATTATTTGAACCTTGATCCATTAATCCAAAAATACCAACTCCAGATTGTCCAGTTTCAATTTGCCATAAGGGCGGTAGGCCCACTGCAAAACCTATCATGAGTGCCCAAGTACCTGTAATGCTATATTGTAAATCACACGGCTCAGTTAAAATATCAAATATAGCTGAATCCATAAGTGGATGATTTTGTGATTCCGGTAGGATAATTCCTTTATATATAGATGATGCTCCTGTGATAATAGGGCCCTTCAGGTGAGTTAAAACCATTTCCTTATCGATAAAAGTAGAGGGTATATCTTCAGGCGTTGGGTCTAAAAATGGTAAATTAAAATCTTGTCCTAGACCAGGGTGAATAACTGCAATTAGATCAAAATTATTAAAATCAATCTGATCAATATTATATGCTTTCTCTATTGCATCTTTAAGAAGGGTTGTAATTCGATATTCATGCTCATTTTCTTTACCGAGTTCATTATAATAATTCATGGATTTACTAAGTTTATAGCTTGATGTATTTTTACTTGGGTAAATTTTTGATGCTTCTACATCAATTCCAAAATTACCATGTGAAACTTTTTTGAAATAATTATTGACAGCTAATATATGTGATGAAAAATAATTCTTATCATGCGGTGGTGGGTCAATCAGATATTTACCACAAATATCTGATGAAGTTAATAAATAGTCTCCATTGCCGGTAAACCCTGGGTAAACAGTTTTCTCAAAAGAAATACGAATAAAAGCAATTTTAAGATCACCAGTTATTTGAGCGCTAGCTGAACTCAATAAAAATAATGTAGTAACAGCTGCGAGTATGCAACTGAAAAATTTCATCAAAATCTCTAGGATTAAAATTGCATATTCATCGAAAAGCGCATAGTATTGGTCAATGGATGACCAACGGCTCCTGATGTATATCCGAAATCAAAACCATAATTTGAGAAACGAAAACCTACACCAAATGTAGGATTAGAAATTTTTCCAGTTTTGTCAAAATAATATCCTGTTCGAAGAGCAAAATAGGATGAATACCAAAATTCCATACCTAAATTATGGACAAGCTTATCCAATTCATCTTGTATGGATCTATCTTTTGCAGATCCAACTTCCTTTTGTCCCCATTCATTATAATTGCCCCAATTACTATCACCAAATACAGCGCCATACTTAGTTGCTGTATTAATCATTTCATCAGCATCTCTTGAACCGTTGCCATTGGCATCACCTGCCCATTCCCAGCCACCTATAATACGATCAGAGTCTTCTCCAGGTGGTGCCCTGTCTATATCACCCCCAAGCAACCAATCATCAACCCAAGATGTAAATATAGCTTTATAAAGCGGGTCTTTATGCGCGATCTCTATTTTGCCATTTTTATTATAATCATTATTTTTTAAACTGACTTTACCATTTTTATCGTATCCTCCAACCGCACCATCACCATCCCAATCCATATCAGGATATGAAGATACCAATAGCTTATCAACATCATAAACTAGAGTAAAACTATTTTGCTCATTTTCAAAAGCTTTATAGGCTAAACCAAAAGTTAAATTGGTTGGCTGAGGATCAGCTTGATCTGGATCAATAAACGATACTTTTGGTCCAACATTAGTCATTGTTACACCCATATCAAGCTGTGGAGTTAACCACCCTTTTTTCATATACCCTAAATCAAATCCAAAATCAGTTGAAGTGCCTTTGCCTTTTTCCGAACCAGTACCTAGTTCGACCAAGTGTTGGTACGAAAGTTTAGCACTCATACCGAAAGAAGAAGAAGGTGACAATTGTGTACTATAAGACATTGCAGCAGCCATCATATATGAGGTAAATGTGCCTTGATATTGTGCATATTCATCCATGCGAACTTGTTCACCTAAATTAAGATAAATTAAATGCCCACCTAAAGTTCCTAACGTAGGAAATTGCTTACGAAAACCTAAAAATTCATAATACATATCATCAGCTAAGCTAGGTAACCAATTCACATGCATTACCGCTAGTTCTGATCCTTCTTGAAATGCTAATCCAGCAGGATTCCAATAACTAGCATATGCATCATTCGCTACTGCAACCTGAGCCTCTCCCATACCTCCGGCTCGTGCACCAGGGGATATCAGGAGAAAAATTGCACCTGCATCACTTTGAGCATTAATTGACGGACTACTGAAGAACAGAAGAGCCGCCACAATTGAAAATATACGTTTCATAAAAAGTCCTCTCCCACAATGGGATAATTATGTTTATGTTTATCTGAGAAACGAATCAACCGTTAGCGTTATGTTAATGGCACTCCTGTAAATTTTTTAGAAATTAAACTTTTATTCTCTATTCAAGCAAGAAAATAGAATTATTTGTTAATTGGACGCCCAAGTAGATAAAATTGGTATATAAGTGACCGCTATCACACTAATAAGCATGGCGATGAAGAATGGTATCGTTGACCGATATATTGTTGGCATATCCTCATCAAATCGATAAGCAGAAAGAAATAAATTCATACCTACAGGAGGTGTTAAAAAACCTAATTCTAAATTAGCAATAAAGATAATTGCTAAATGTATGGGGTCAATTCCAAAATAAGCACCTATAGGCGCAATTAGTGGAACTGCAATAATTATTGCTGAAAAAATATCCATCATACATCCAATAGCAAGTAAAAAAACATTTAACATTATCAGGAAGACAAATTTTGAAGAAATATTTCCTTTAACCCAGTCTAGTAAATGCAGAGGAACTTGAGCATCAACCAAATAACTTGTCAACCCCATTGCTACGCCTAAAATTATTAAAACACCTCCAATTAACGTACCGCACTCTGAGCTAATACCAATTAACTGTTTCCAAGATATATCTCGATAAATAAAGACTTCAATAATCACAACATAAATAACTGTTATAGCTGCGGTTTCAACAAGAGTTGTATAGCCACCAAAAATACCAAATAAAATAAAAATTGGTATTACTATTTCCCATTTTGCATCTCTAAATGCAGATTTAATATTTTCTAATTTAAACTGATGTCGATTTATAGATTGCGAGCGACCTTGATAAACGGCCCATCCACTTACGATTATTACTCTTAATAATCCAGGTAGTAAACCTGCTAAAAAAACGCTTTTAACAGAAATACCAGCTGTAAGTGCGTAGAGAATCAATGGAAGACTTGGAGGAAATAATAAGCCTAATGAACCTGCAACAGTTACTAAGCCAAGTGAAAATGTTTTTGAATAGCCTTCTTTAATTAATAGAGGTAAAAATAAACCACCTAGCGCTAAAATTGTTACCCCCGAACCACCGGTTAAGGCCGTAAAAAAACCACATAAGAGAACCAAAACAACCGGAGTGCCACCTGGTATCCATCCAAAAAATGAGCGAAATAACTTAACAAGACGTTCAGATGCATTACTCTCAGCAAGGATATAACCTGCTAAGGTAAATAATGGTATTGTAGGTAATGTAGGTGAAACTACAATCCGATAAGCTTCTGCAGAAATAGCTGATAAAGGAGTCCAATCTCTCCAGAAGAATAATACAGCTAACCCTCCAAGACCTATAAAAATAGGAGCGCCTCTATAAAGTGAAAAAAATAAAAAGATTACAACAAAAATAATGGGTAAAGAACTCTCTCTAAAAAGATCAAAAGAAAACAAGAAATAAAGTAAAAGTAAAGTTATTAGTACATAAAAACGAGGAATCCATTTATCATAGGAATTTTGAAGCATATGAATAGCAATGAGAAGAAAACCTAAAGGCATAATAAGCATTGCTCCCCACCTTGGAAATAATGGATGTATATTGAATGGATATGCTTTCTCAATTTTAATCAAATCCCAGGCTCCATATGCAAGACAAAGCACCACAAAAATAGATACAGTTTTAGCTATATAATTTTTCCAATCAATACTCTCTTCCAAACTAAATAGTGGAGTGGACGTAAGAGAGAGCAATCTATTTCTACGTGCAGCAATTACAGCGCCAGCAAAGCCTATCCATAATGTTAAATGCTGTACTAAAACTGAAGAGGCTGTAATAGCAGTACCTCCAAAAATTCTAGCAACAACTTCAACTGAAGGTAGGAGAACAAGAAAAAATGATACTGCTAGAGTAAAATATTTTTCAAATATATTTATATATGAATAGTTTTTCATATTACTTGTTCAGTTTGATTACAAAATTAATAGCATTATAATTATTATCTGGAAGAACTTTTGGTAAATTAAACTTACTATCAGTCATTAGGGAATAAATAAGAATATCACCAGATCTAATCTTTTCCAAAGTGTTTAATTTCCATTCATGTCCTATTTCATCAAACCTACCAGGATAAGCTTGAGCACCTAAGATACTAGTTAGCGCCCAATAAAAATATTCAACAATCATACAATCGTAAGTACAGGTAATATCATCATAACTATACCATGCATTTAATGGATATTGTGAAGGAGGATTTAGAAAATATCCTCCTCTTGCTATATCCATTGCATTTGCAATAAGAGACCCTCTCACTTCTCTAAGCTCATCATATACTTGAGAAAAACCCTCATGTGTAATTAAATGAAGTACCTCTTCTAGGGTTGCATCAAACCGTCTATTAGTAGAGTTTTTATCAAATGAAGGGATAGTTTCTTCATCAAATAAGGCTTGAGCATTTTCAGGAAAGTCGTATTTACCAGACCTCCAAGCGCTCTCAGCTTCATTCTCATTATTAAACATAACCAAAGTTGCTTTTCGGGAAATTAACATATCATGAACTAATTTGTTATCAACAACTCCATCCTCATCATTATCTAAATACTGAGCCATAATTTTTGCAGCATGAATTATCTTTTCATCAGCAGTTGAATTAGTTGCTAATATGTCTAAATCAAATACAGTAATACTTTTAAAAAATAATTTAGAATGATCTTGAGGTTTTTCTTTTTGACAAGAAGAATAGAATAGAATAAATACTATTAAAAATAAAAACTTTAATAACTTTGAATACATATACTAAAATTACAAAATATTATTTTTGTAATCTAGCGGAGAGGACAGGATTCGAACCTGCGAGGGCGTGAACCCAACTCGCGTTCCAGGCGAGCGCCTTAAACCACTCGGCCACCTCTCCAGAAAAAAATTATTTAGATTCTTGCTCCTCAGCAGGTGTTTCTTCTTCTTTTGGTGCTTCTTCTTCAGCTGGTGCTTCTTCTTCAGTTGGTGCTTCTTCCTCTTTTGGAGCTTCTTCTTCCTCTGGAACTTCTTCCTCAGCTGGAGCTTCTTCNTCNNNTGNAGNTTCTTCNTCNNNTGGAGCTTCTTCNTNNNNTGGAGCNTCTTCTTTTGAAGACTCTTGCTCTATAATAGCATCTGTATGTGCAGTTTCATCTGAAGGCATTTCTATATCTACTAAATTTGCCTCATCTTCCATCTGCTTTAATGCTGCATCTAATTTTTGACCTTTCTCAAGGCCAATCATTGATTCATTAAATCTCCAAAAACCTTCTTTNTCAGATGGTACGCTTTTAACAAATTTTACGTGAACTAAATCCTTCCCCTTATTAGATGAAGTTTTTTCAGCAAAACTTTTTTGTTTTTTAGCCATTACTAGATACTCCTAAATAAAATGTAAATCGGCCGGAAAGTTAATCTTATTCTACCTTTTATCATTGCACTATTAACGAATTTTTTATTCTGGTCTCCATTCATACTCCATCACTTCTCCATCGCCCATACTAGCTGGCTTCCTTTGACCCGTAACAACTCGTATCCGATTATTGCTCATAAATTCAACAAGACTGATTCTATTTTTNGATGGATCATCCATTTCAACGGTTAATAGATATGGTTTTTGATTAAAATCAAAAGTNAATGTCCCTCGCTCTTCATCGCTAATTTTTGTACCCAATGATAATCCCTGCATAAAATTGCCTCTAATTCCTGATTCATCCGGTTCAAAAATCCAAACAACTTCAATAATCGCTCCTTTATAGTACCATTTACCGCTCATATCCCTAATAAATTCAATAAATTCAACTAGTACTGGNTCAGCTTCATTATCCGCAAAATCTCTAGCATCTACACCNAAAGANTAGACTACACCAGANCTAAGTGATTCTTGAACAGGTACATTCGCATTTTCATATTTTCCCTTCTTTAAATATTGGTCATATAGTGGAATAAAATGTTTGGTAACATTATCATTTAAGCCCCCAGTTCTTGTCCAAACCATTCTACCATCTTTTAAGTCTTCACTAATATCAATGCTTATATTAGAACCCATAAAATAAGAATTTGATGATGGGTAGAAGATCGTAATTTTTGGTCGAGTAATATCATATTTTACATTCTCAATAATATTTGACTCCGAAGAGTTAGTGGCTAAATCTGAACCTTTGAACTGTATATTATAAATTGAACCATCATTTAATACTGGCGGCTTAGAAGTGGTTTGCGGAGTATCAAAATTAGTTTCCAATTCATTCCCAACAAGCTCTAGTGTCACAGGTGAATTAGGATCAGGTTCACCTCCAACTCTTGAATAAATAATTTGACCTATACTTAATTGTTCATTTAATGAATAAGAAATATCTAAATGATTTACGGCGGAATTTGATAAAGGATACTTTAATTCTAATTGCGGAGGAAGATTATCATAAACGACACTCATAATAAATTTTTTACCAGTATTTCCAGCCAAATCTGTACCTTCAAGCGTAATTCGATACATTGCATCAACTACTAAATCAAGTGGGGGTAGTTTAGAATTATCGCCTTTTCCAGGCTTAAGTAAATCATTAGATAGGCTAAATTCATGAGGAGCATTCGGATCTGCCTCACCTCCCATGTGTATCCATGTGTATTTACCAGATTGCAAAGGCTCATCGACGTTCCATTCAACGGTTTGAGTATTGATGCGAGAACTTGCTAAGGGGANAACTTGTGTAAATTTAGGCTTAGTTAANTCAAAAGTGATATTTTTTGCAATGGATNCNGTTGATTCATTTTGAGCTTTATCTATTCCTTTTATATCAATATTATAGATACCCCCATCTACTAAATCGATCTGTCCATTTAATACACCAATACCAAATGTCCCCGCTGAAAGTTCATTAGGAGCTAGATCAATATCAATACTCTGAGATCCATCTGCTGGGNTCCAAGAAACTGTGCCTTGGATTAGATCCTCGTTAACTGAATAGCTAATTTCAGCAATATTTGTAAAAGCATTTGAATTTGGAAACTTTCCAACAATCAAAGGNGGAGTGTTNTCAAAAAATAATCGTCCAAGGTTAAAGCTAGAAGGGTTACCCGCTCTATCTTTTCCATAGAATGTTACATTATACCAAGATCCACTAATCAATGATGGAGGCGGGTCAAATTCTACCTGAGGATATTCCCCTTCTTGTAATGACCCACCAACAAGCTTTGAAGTATGCTCCTTGATTGCATCAACCTCGCCTTCATCCCATACCCAATCAACTAAAGCTGTTTCTAGAGCCTCATTCGTGCGCAAACCTAGAGATGCAGTGTTAATAAACGAATCTACCGCAGGAGAAATGATTGAAATATCTGGAGGAATATCATCAAAAGTTATATCTTCAATTGGATNAGAAATTCCTTCGTTTCCAGCAATATCAACACCTTCAACAGTTATTTTATAGACTGCATTGCTANCTAGATTGATTTGTTCGGATATATTAAAATCTATAGTGGCGTTCTTTTTTAACTGATCCTCTAATAAATCTAACTCATAGGGACTAGATGAGTCATTTGGCCCACCAGTTCTTTCAATACGTATTTTTCCACTCTTCAAATCCTCATTTAATGAATAATTCACNATAAGATTATTAGTAAAAATTGACGGTTGAGGGCTCAGAATGGTTATTTCTGGTGAGGCGGAGTCAAAAATAATATTTTGAACACTTATATCAGTAGCAATATTGCCAGCCATATCTTGTGCGCCAAATGTGATAGTATACACAGAGCCATCTTTTAATGCTATATCATCATCAAACGATTCATCATAGTGAGCACCCTGTGAGAGCCTTCCGCCATTAAGATTAATTATATGAGGACTTTGAGGGTCTTGCGAACCCCCAGTTCTAGTAAATGTAATTTTTCCTTTACCCATCTCTTCATTCGATGAATAAGTAATTATTGGGGAATTAAATCTTGAACCCTTAGTTGGGCTATCTATAGTAATAACCGGTGGTAGTAAATCAAAAAATACATCATTAATTGATTGAACTATTGCAGCGTTTCCAGATCGATCAAAGGCTTCAATCGTAACATTATATCTACCACCATCAGCCAATTGAGATGTAATACCTAAATCATAATCACTATGAACGCCTTTTTTTAATTCTTTTTGATTTAAATCAACTCTGTGTGGGGAGTTTACATCAACAGTACCGCTTGTTTGAGTAAAAATGGCAACAGCAGATTCAAGGTTCTCGCTTGACATATAGGAAATAACTGTAGATTTAATTTGCTCTGCATCTATGGGTCTGCTAATTGAAATTTCGGGTGGCTGATTATCAAAATTTATATTTTCGATCAATGCGGTGTTAGATACATTAGATGCATAATCCTCNCCACTTAATTCAAATGTATATATAGATCCATTATTGAGCTTTAATTTATTTCGAAAGTTTGAATCTTCGAAACTACCCTTACTGAGTTCTTTGCCAATTAATTCTATACGTTGAGGAGAATAAGTATCCTCAATCCCACCAGTTTGAGTGATCAATAAGATTGCTTTTGCTAATGGTTCACTTAAAGTATAACTTAATATATCCTTATTTATATATATATTATTATTTAAGTTAACAATACTAACTATAGGGTTAGTGATGTCGTAGGTAATATTTTGCTTTATAGTTTTTTCGGCTTCATTGCCNGCAAAATCTATTCCATCTATTTCTAGTTTATACGTTGTTCCGTCAACCCAGTTAAATTCATTAAACACTTCATTTTCAAGAGTTCCAATTTTTCTCTTATCTTCGCTTAATACAACTTGATGAGGAGAATTTGGATCATTTGTGCCAGCAATACTCGTTAACAGTAATGTTGAGTTATCCAAATCTTCGCTAATTGAAAATGATATGTCGCGACTATTTATGAATGAGTTGTCATCTGGTTTTATGATTTTTAATACGGGTTTTTCATTATCAAACACAATATTCTCTATTAGAACTTCTGGGGCCTTATTTCCAGCTGCATCTACACCTTCAAATCGAATGTTATAAATAGATCCATTTACTAAACGAATAAAGGACTTAGGTAAGTTACCACCCTGAACTCCTTTATTTTTCTTACCACCCGCTAAAGTAATCATGTGTGTTGTTTTTGGATCAGATGATCCACCAACGTTTTCAAAATATATTTTTCCATCTACTAGATCTTCAGTTAGCGTGTAGTTAATAAATGCTTCTCTGATGAAAGAATTATTCGGTGGTGCTGTATCAATAAACTCTGGAGGTGTTATATCATAAAGTATATTTTCAATGGATACATCTATACCTTTATTTCCAGCCAGATCTGTACCAGATATTGTGATTCTATAGGAAACGCCATCTACCAAAGGCGGTACATCGGCAAATATGAAATCCTTTTTTTCGCCCTCAGTTCTCTCAGATTCTGAGAAAGAACGAACATGGGGAGAATTGGTATCTACGCCAACTGTTGATGTCCAAGTTATATTTCCAGTACTCAAGGGTTCACTAATAAAAAGTGTTAATTGCGTAGAATTGACCGGCGAATTATCTATTGGTTGATTAATTGAAAACTCGGGAGGGGTAATATCAAATGTAACATTTGTCAATGTGTCGGATGTTGATGTATTTGTTGCTCGATCAGTCCCTTCAATGTATATGGAGTAGTATATCTTTTCTTGAGGAGTAACACCGTAATCTTTTAACGTGTGCTGNCCTTCAGATATGTCTGCCTCACGTAAAGAAAATTCTAATGGATCTAATCCTTCTCCTACCCATATCATTTTTGCTTGCGTCATGGGCTCATTAACAGAAAATGTTATATGATTTGAATTAACAAAGCTGCCAGACTTAGGAGAAAGCATAGAAATTATTGGAGGTGAAGTATCGTAGGTTATATCCGTAACAGANAACTCTTCTGAAATATTAGATGCAAAATCTATACCAATAATGGATATTGTATATACCTCACCATCTCTCAAAGCTACATAATTTGAAAGCGGTTCAGGTGTTTTCTGACCACCTCTTAATTCTTCACCAATTAAAACAGACTCTAACCTTCCCTCAGATCCAGCGCGCTGAAAATAAACGGTACCGCTATCAATGTCCTCCGATAAATACCATCCGATATTTGCTAAATTAATAAAAGAACCAGAAGGTGGTAAAAGATTCGAAAACTCTGGTGGNGTTAAGTCAACTCGAATATCATTTATTTTAGCCTCTACGGCTCTATTAGTAGCCCTATCCTGGCCATTAATTGAAATAGTATACGTCGTTGCATCNTTTAATTCAGGTACATAAAGGTTATCAGAGTTATAATCACCAGAACTTAATTCTGAAGCAGGTATATATTGGATGTTATCTGAACTGCCATTATTTGATAAACCATCCCAATTTATTTGAAAATCATATAAATCTTCATTGNTATTAAATAACATTTTGGATTCAGCAGTATAAATATCGGACTGTGGATAGGTAATCGTTATTAATGGAGCTGTAATATCATATAATATATTTACTACTTTGATTGTGTCGCTTATATTTCCTGCTGGATCCAATCCTACAAAAAGCAATGTATATTCGGAACCATCATTTAATTGAGGTTGATTGTATAAGGTTATTGGTCCTATCTCTTTTCCTAAAAGCTCATCATTTTCAAGCTCAGAAATATGTGGAGACAACGGGTCATCATTCCCTCCGGTCCTCTCCCAAATCATTTGAGCCGATTGTAATAGTTCGCTATTTGAAAAATGGACTTCTTTGTAATTTATCGCGGAACCAGTATCGGGATTGATAATTGATAATTCAGGAGGAGTAAAATCATATTGCAAGCCTGGAACATAAGCTTTTTTAGCTTTATTTCCTGCACGATCACGACCAGATAGCGACATCGTATAAAGTGCATTTTCAACCACGGTAGGGTTGTTAGAAAGTTCAATTTCTATGTGATTTCCTACCTGCCTTTCTTCTTCAGTTAAAATAGCCGTATATGGCGCAAATGGATCATTGACCCCACCAAGCCACATCCACTTAAACTCTCCCTCGTATAGGGTTTCAGATAAAGAATACGTAACGGCGCTCGTTTTTGATATAGACCTAGCTAATGGATACGATAGAATAATCTGAGGTTGGGTTATATCGTAAAGTATATCCTCAATTTTAANCAAATTGGATTCATTACCTGCAGGATCAAAAGCAGAATAGCTGATGGCGTAAATACCCCCATCTACTAATGGAGGGGCGTTTACTATAGAAGATGGACCAAAAGAACCTGCGTTTAATTCTTGATCGTAAAGCTGCATAGTATGAACGCTATCTATATCTCTTACCCCTGACAGCCATGTCCAGGTAACAATGCCTGATTTCAATAATTCACTATTAGAGAAGCTGATTTTTTTATGATTNACCGCATCTCCACTCATAGGTGAATTCCACGTTAATTGTGGTGGTGTAAAATCGTATTCAACTCCAAGGATGATAGTTTCTAATGCCTTATTACCTGCGCGATCTATTCCNTTGATTGTAAGCGTATATATTGCATTTTCAACAAACTCAGGAATATTGGTTAATTGAATTTGGCTATAAGCTCCTTTTTTCATCTCATCATTTATTAATTCTGCTGTATAAGGAGCCAGTGTATCTTCAAGTCCACCAGTTCGCGTCCAAACAAATTCCCCTTTATAAATATCTTCGGATAGATTGTATGAGATTTCTGTGGTATTAGTAATTAATCTTGAGGTTGGATAGTTAACGGTAATTTGTGGATTTGTAAAATCATATAGGATGTCTTTAATGCTAATTGTATCTGCAATATTGCCTGCACGGTCAGATCCAGTAAATAGGATTGTATAAATACCACCATCCTGAAGGCGTGGCATATTGTTCAATGAAATATCATTATGTTGACCATACAATAACTCTTCCCCATTCATTTTGACATTATGTGGTGCATCTGGATCATCAATTCCACCGGTTTGTATCCATATTACCTCACCTTGAAACAGGTTTTCAGAAACAGTGTATGATATTTTTTGATGATTTAAAGCATTACCTGAATATGGACCTACATCTGTAAAGCTTGGAGGGGTAATATCATAAAGTATATTTGAAACTGTTACAGATTTGCTTTCATTGCGAGCCAAATCTATGCCATTAGCAGTAATGCTATAGGTAGAACCATCCATTAAAACAGGTTCATTAATCATATTAATTTTAATTTTTTCGTCAGGTCCAAGTTCATTTTCAGTCATTTGAACAATGTGCGGTGAAAGCGTATCTATCATGCCNTCAGTTTGAGTCCACAATATTTCACCAAACGACAGTTGTTCGCTAATTGCATAACTGATAGCTGGGCTATTTATCGCTTCATTGTCAAATGGGTAGATCATGGTAATTACCGGAGGCGTAATATCATAATGAATGGAATCTAATTTGACGGTATCGGAAATATTGCCCGCAAGATCAGTGCCTATTATTTCAAATGAGTACATAGTTCCATCCTGTAATTGAAAATAATCCATCAAGTTTTGACTATCAGCGGTCTGAATAGTATCAGAAAATTCATGATAATAAGGTGAATTTTTATCNAGNAAATCACCTTGCCATTTCAATTGAACTGACCATTGCTGAATAGGTTCATTTGTATTCATTTCCATTCTCTGATGATTAATCCAAGCACCAGGATCAGGACTAATAAAGGATAAAATTGGAGGCGTAATATCATAAATGACGCCTTCATAAACGCCGGGGAATGACAAATTTCCAGCACGATCGTATCCGTATACTTCAGGATTATACATTACGCCATCAACCAGACCAGTTTGATTGACTGGGGTAAAGCGACCTTCTATTTCTAATTCATTTGTGGTAAGTAATATGGTATCTGTGGGTGTATCTATAAAATTTGAATCAGGTACCCATAAAATAAACCCTGAATCAAGCGGTTCAGANGNNGTNNANGANANAGCAACNTCTTTCATATATTTGTCCATNTCNAANGTCATAANNGGNGGNCTAATATCNTAGATTAAANTGGANATCTTNCGTTTNGTCGCCATATANCCNTTTACNCCNTCNCCATNNAAATGAACATNATANNNNAANCTATCNANNAGAGCNTCTTCATTGNNNAGTGACANTTTNTGATCNCCNCGNTTNANTNNACNNAAANNAGTNCCTACGCTATCAACGCTACCTGGAATTGTCCATTTAATTTCACCCCACTTAAGATCGCCATCTAAATTATAGGATACTTCACTAGAATTAACAAAGGTTGAATCTGGGGGTCCTGTAAACCAAAAAACGGCTTCTGTGCCATCAGGGCTCAATTTTACATCCATAATTAACACTCCATTTGAATCGTATTCGAACATGTGGGTTATTTCTAAATCATCATAATATTTAAATAAAAACTTATGCATTGATTTTCCATCAGGACGCCTAAACCACTCATCTCTAACTACGCGACCAAGAGAGTCATAGTCAAATTCTTTTCCTCCATATTCAAATGCGTCCACATCAAAAAAACGATGATCCTTAGGTTTGATGTCGTCATTTAAATTTGTTGTGGTAAATCTATCATCCCATTTTTTTACGGAGTCAACACCAAAAACCCATTCTATGTATGAAACAGACTGGGGTTCTCTTCCAAAAATAGTCTGATGAAATAATTCACCATCAGTATTGATTAGATCTTTTTGACGTGCAACGGTATTTGTATCAAGATACGAATATTCTTCTATGCCAATAGGTTTACCTGTACGATCAATAAAGGATTTGCGAACCAATCTATCCAGAGCATCGTATTCGGCACGAATATGGGATTTTCGAACAACTTCAGATTTAGGAACATTACGATTAGCTAAAAAATCAAGTTCAGATAAAAAATATTTTACCTGATTTTGTCCCCCCAAAAGAAAGAGAAATAGAACCGCAAGAAAGATTAGTTTAAAGCTTTTCATAGCGCTATAATTTATGAGGGAAATATTAGTAAAGGAAACGAGGTAATAGGATTACTGAAAAAAATATTTAATTATTATTTTAATCCTGAAATAAAATTCTTTAAAGATTGATAGCAACTATTCATACTGGACTCACTTACCCATTCATCAATTGCATGCGCACCATGACCAGCAGGTCCATAGAGGATCGAAGGAATCCCTGCTTCCGCTGCTAAGGCAGAATCAGCCCAATATGACATGCCACTATAGCCTTTATCATCTACCAGTTCTTTTAGCATTTTAATATAATTATCTTCATCAGATTGATTAGGGGGGCGCTTGAAAATTTCTTTTGCAGTGACTTGATGATCTCCAGGTGCGCTTTCTACGGCTTCCACTACCTGTTTTATTTCTTGATCTATTTTCCCTTGATCTTCGCCAGGAAGGGTTCTGCGCTCCCAATGGAGCGTCGCTTCAGCGGCAATAACACTTTGAGCGGTGCCACCATTAATCTTCCCAGGATGAAGCGTTGCATTACCAAGATATGGGTGCGGGTCTTCTTGAGATAACTTTTTATTAATACTAGCAAGTTCAGCTAGTGCATATTGCAAAGGGAAGATAGCATTTACTCCTTGTTCTGGTCGACTTCCATGAGCAGCTAATCCTTTTATTTGTAGCTTATACCAGCTATATCCCTTATGGCAAATACCGATCTTTCCTTCAGTGGGTTCCATGAATATACCCAAAAATGGCTTGGATTGAAGGGAAGGTAAAAAATTACTAACTAAATACTCCATGCCAATACTTTTGTTTTCTTCATCACAAACAAAAGTAAACGCTAGTGATATAGGACAAGATTTATCAGAAAAATATTCCGCTAAGCACATTTGAATAGCGCAACCAGCCAGCATGTCGTAAGTACCTCTTCCATATAAGCGATCTCCATCTTTTCTTAAAGAAAAAGGGTGGTCCATTCCCTCAATACCAGCCGTATCAATGTGTCCGTTCATTAACAAAATCTGACTAGAGTTTTCACCAGTTAATAACGCGGTAGTATTGCATCGGTCATTGATAATGGTATCAATATTAGACTCAATCCCAAGTTTATTAAAATGCGAACTGATATATTGAGATATTTCTCGCTCACCTTGACCGTCTTTTGAAAGGTCAGGATTTACAGAATTAATTGCAACAAGATCAGATAGATATGAGTATAATTTCGATTCCATAAGCAAATATCAATTGTGGATACTAATCAATAATAGATTGATAAATCAGAGTTCGAAGTTTACTGTGATCATCTATATTGATCGCTGGGAGCAATTGCGTAAAATATACCACAACCATGTCTTCATTTGGATCTACCCAATAGGTTGAATGATAAGCGCCGCCCCATGAAAATTCACCTACTGATCCCAACATTCCCCTACCACCTAATTCTTCTACTGTAGCAAAGCCTAGACCGAATCTTATTCCTTCCCACCAAAAAGGAATATCTGCAATGTGGTTAGTTACCATCAATTCTACAGATTTTCTCGAAAGAATTCTTTTTTTTCCAAATTGACCTTTATTAAGCATCATTTGAAGGAAGACAGCGTAGTCTTCAGCAGTAGATAAAAGTCCAGCGCCTCCCGAAAAGCTCATCCTTGGGCCATTGACATAATGCCCTTGACCAATCATACCTACACCCTCTCTTTTGCCAGGATTGGCTGCAAGTTTTATATTGCTATCAGTTGATGAGTATACCTTAGTTAATCTGTCTATCTTTGATAAGGGTAAATAAAAATGGGTATCATTCATCTGTAAGGGATCAAAAATTTCATTTTTAAGAAATTGGTCTAAAGATTGTCCTGAAACTACTTCAATCACAGCGCCTAATATATCAGTGCTTAATCCATATACGAATTTTTCCCCAGGATGTGAATCCATTGGAAGTTTAGCCAATCGTTTTACAGTTGTCTGAATTGTTTCATCCCTATGGGCAAAATACCAACCCATAATTTCTTCTCTTTCCCAAAGATCCTTTGCTGGGCCAAATCCCCAACCTACACCTGCGGTATGGGTTAATAAATCTCGTATAGTAATACCCCTTTTTGCCTTAACAATTTCATAAGAACCATCCCCATCTGATTCAGCAACCTTGGTATTTTCGAATTCTTCAATATATTTACTAACTGGGTCTTGAATAAGCAATAAACCTTTTTCTTGCAAAATCATTATACCTACACTGATTATTGCTTTTGTCTGTGATGCAATCCTAAAAATGTCATCTTTTTCCATTGGATCCATCAATTCTTTATCTCTATAGCCAAATGAATAAAAATAAGCTGATTTCCCTTTACGGAGAACTAGCGCAACCCCTCCCGGTAATTTTTGATCAGCAACATAAGCATCTAATTCATCAGTGAGTCTTTTAAGTCTATTTGATGATAGGCCAACAGATTCTGGCTTAACATTTCTAAATGGCTGACCAAAGATCAGGGATACTGTAAATCCTAATAGGACTATTAATGATTTGAGATTACTTATTTTCATTTGTACTCAAATTTTCTATTTAGATTATGAATTTCCATTTTTCTCTGTGCGCCTTTTTTGACGTTGTTGATCTTTTGCAAGTTTTCTCATATCCGCCACCTCATCAGACTCGTCCATTATTTCTACACCAAGTAGAGTTTCAATACAATCTTCTAGAGTAACAATACCAGTAGTACCGCCAAATTCATCTTTAACTATAAACATGTGTGAGCGATTTTTTATAAATTTATTTAACACTGATTCTACAGACTCTTTTTCATATACTATTTCGACAGGCTCAACTAATTCAGCCATTGTTTTTTCAAAATAATCATCTGCCATAGTTTCTAAAACTGTATCTTTATAGACCATCCCAATAATATTATCAATATTCTCATGAAATACTGGGATACGTGAAAAAATAATATCCTCATTTGAGTCCATAATTTTACCTATGGTTTGTACATCCTCAAATGCATATATCACCGATCGAGGAGTTAAAATATCTTCAATGTGTATTTCTTTCAAACGAAATAGATTTTCAATAATATCTGATTCTTGCTCATCAATTGATCCTTCGTCTTCCCCCATTTCAGCCATAGCTGTAATCTCTTCCCTGCTAACTTTATCCTCATTTGAATTAATTATATTTGATAACGTATTGCTCANCCAAACAAAAGGNAAAGCTATTATCATTAAAACACGAATCGCATAAGCAGATGGAATGGCTAACGAACGACAAAAATAAGCCCCAAGAGTTTTAGGAAGAATTTCAGAGAANATTAATATACTAAATGTTAAAATTGCAGAAGCAATAGCAACCGCTTCAGATCCATAAACCTTTAANGCTTGAGCGCCCATACCTGCTGCACCAACGGTATTTGCTATAGTATTCAAAGTNAGAATAGCAGCTAGCGGTCTATTAATGTCATCTTTAAGNTGTTGAACAAGTTTGCCTTTTTTTGGATTATTTTTTACTAAGATACCAATATGAGAATGTGTTACTGATAAAATAACAGATTCCAATAACGAGCAGATAAAAGAAATACCAAGGGCAAGAAAGAAGTAAGCAATCAATAGTGACATCAATAAATAACGATTCTAATCGTTTAAGGCCTCTTGAGGTTGATTGCGATTAACTACTAGCCACATGGGAAAGTAAATTAGCAACATAAACATTATACCCGCTAATTGAAAAGTGAATAAATAAAATGGCCATTCACCAATNAGAAAAGGGCTATCACCGCTTGGTTTTTCACAAATAAACCAATAATTCGCTCCATTACCAATAANCTTATTAATGATTCCAACAATAAAAATAGCACCATTAGTAACCAAAATGGTATTGAATAGCGAATTCTTTCGGCAGCGCATATTATCTACANATATCAACCAAAATACATTCAAAATAATAATACCATGAGAAAGAAAACTCCAGAAGGTTGAAATATAGCCAAAATGAAACCTCGTTGGATCCGGAGTCAAGATAGCCTGCAAGGCTCCAGCTAANCCCCAAAAGAAAGAAAGTTCAAAAGCTGTCTGATTTTTAGTATATAATGCATAACATGATATAAATAGGCTAAATCCACACATATGTANTGATAAGTCTTGNGCTATATCAAAACTNNCTAATTGTATTTTGTAAAAATAATGTAGTAATTCCTGAAGCAANGTGACTGAAATTAAAATTAATACGATATTCCATTGCTGGTNTCTNGTTAATAATTTTTTNCCTAATAACGGTAATAATATCCATATAGCAATTAATGCAAAAAGGTAGATATTGTGCTCAGAACCAAAAGTGCTAAAAGAATAATCTTTCATTTTGAATCTGTTTTAAGAATTAAAAAGGGTGTATAGGCTAANCACATNAGNANAAGACCAATAATGCTAATATTAATTATATACCATGGCCATTCACCAAATACCAATGGATTTGATACTTCTGGAGGTTCCATCAAAAACATATAATTTCCACCAGTAATCCAGCAAATTAATCCAACGGGCAAAACCATGATCCATAAAAAGCTATATACCTTTAAAACAGAATATTTTCTGGGTCGCATTCCATCAATNAAAATACCCCACAGAGCAAATACTACTATTAGAGCATGGGAAACAAAAAATGCGATATAATCAATTACGTTAAGCATTTTAAACTCTGGAGTTAGTATTGTAATGAATGCTGCTCCCATTCCTAATAGGTATGTAACCTCAAACAAGAATTGTTTTTTAGTCCATATAGAGACCAAGCCTATATAGAAAACATAATTACATATATGGAAAGGTAAATCTTCAACCCAATTGAGGTCTCGCATAACGATACGATTACTGTAATCGATAATTTCCTGTAAGANACCTATCGTAANTATACCAACCATCGCNATGTACTGATGTTNTTTTGATAATTTTTGACCAAAGAAAGGNATAAGGATAAAACATATTAAACAAATGGCTATTGTTAATAGATGGGTTTGGTCAAACTGACTTCCTTGATTATAAAGAAATAGTGCTAAGGGTATCATTTTAGCGTGTTAGTCGATAAATAAAAATTGCAGCACGAGTAGAAGTTTTAGGAAAGCTGGATAAATCTAACCATTCTTCCGATGAGTGGGAGCCATGACCATCGGGACCCATGCCTGCAAGTGCAGCATTTACATGCGGCGCTACGAAAGATATATCTGCAGCACCCCTTCTNCTTGGATCTAAAGGTGTAAGTGAGCCATAACCTAGCGCCTTGTTTACTGTTTCTAACTTTTCTAGTAATTCGTAGTTAGNTCTTTTTGGCTCCATTGGAGGATANCTCGTTTTAAATTCTATNTTTGCAGTAGTTCCAGGTAGATTGTTTGANNCTATCTTTTTCATGGATTTNATAGCAGATTCTAATTGGTTNGATGAAATGGCTCTAATTCCTCCGTGANCTGTAACGGTTTGAGATACAACATTCGTCTTACCAAAAGCATTTCCTCTCGCTAAGACNGGATCAAACTGCGTCGAGGTTCCGCCCACAATTACGCCAGGATTAAATGTCAAATATTTTTCCTCAGATAGCTCAGTGCGAAATGCATCTAATATACGTGAAGATTCAAAAATAGCTCCATAGCCAAGTGTTTCACTAAATACTTGNGAAGAGTGTCCTTGAATNCCAGTTGTTGTTAATATCCATGAAGATGAACTCCTTCGAGCGATGGTTCCTGTATCCATACCATATGTGCCTTCAAACCCAAGACCTATATCCGCCCATTTTCCAGCATCTACTAGCTCTTTTCTTACTATCGATGGACTAGCTCCAAGCTTCTCTTCATCTCCAGTAAAAACAATAGTTAAATTCATTTGTTGCAGCACGCCAATATGATCTAAAGCTTTCATAACATATATGATTGAAACGTCACCGCCTTTCATATCTGCAACGCCTGGGCCATAGGCTTTATGACCTTCTTGTTTAAATCTTTGAAATGGGTGGTCCTTCTCAAATACTGTATCTAAATGACCAATTAATACAATTTTCTTACCCTTACCCCCACGCATTTCTGCAAAAAGATGACCAGCGCGCTCAACCTCATCCCNATATGTGACCCAATATGTTTTAAAGTTTAGTTTATCTAATTCTTTCTTTAGTACCGCTCCAACTTTACGATTCCCTTTAATATTTAATGTTCCACTATTAATATTGACTATTCTTTTTAACANTTCAACAGCTTCATCTGTATGCTCTTCGATNTATTGTTGAATTTGGGATTCTTTAGAGTTAAGACTTTGAGTTCTAGCACTTGTAAAAATTGCTAAATTTATTATCAGGGTTATGATAGATAATTTATAAGACTGTTTTATTAATTTAGTCATTCTTCAATCCTTTCAACCGAATGCGTTGGTATGGTCCACAGCCTTCCTTCCTTATCTTTAAGGCGGTATTTTGTTGGATAGTGCGCTATACTATCCAACTCCAAGACCACCCCTTCTTCAAGATCGCCTAATACCTCATGATGCGGCTTAATGGTTTTATACTTCATTCCTTTACTAGCGCCACTATGTTCACTAGAAACTTTATTAAATTCTTTTGGTGACATTTATATTATATTCCTTATGAAACTTTATATTAAAGCATTTTTAACTATCAATCTAATTATTATTTAAATTATAGTTCAATTTATGTCAAAAGATAAACATACTATATTTGGTATTAATGGCTGTATTGCCATTCTTTCAACTAGAAAATATAAAATTTCTGATATCATTATTCAAAATGGAAGTAAGGCAGAAAGCAATGGTCAAATTACTCACCTGTTGGGTCATTACGGTGGTCATGTAAAATTTTTGTCGCGCTCCGAATTTACACAAACCTATGGGCAACATAGAACTCAAGGTATTGTTGTTCACTTCATAGCTCAAATCGAAGAGGATCTTCCTTCTTTTAATGATGATAGTGGAAATAAATGTATTCTTGCCCTTGACCGGATAGAAGATCCTCAAAATCTTGGTCAGATTATTCGGACAGCAGTTTGCGCTGGAGTAGATGGAATAATTATTCCAAAACATGATAGTTGNAAAATTACTGATTCTGTTATCCAGGTAAGCCAAGGAGCTTTTACGGAAATTCCCATTTATNTAGTNAATAACATACATCAATCATTAGAACAGCTAAAAAAAGATGGGTTCTGGATTGTTGCGNTGGAAAATAGTGTNGATGCAAAAGATTGGCATAAAATAGACTANAAAGGTAAAATAGNAATTGTTGCAGGTAGCGAAGGTCGTGGAATTAAAAAGATTGTTTTAAATAATTGCGACTTTCAAACAACCATCCCTATGCAAGGAAAAACAAACTCACTTAACGTATCTGCTGCAGTAAGTGTAATTCTTTTTGAGAGACTTAGGCAGNTATCCNGCTAAAGATTTATTTTTTCTTTTTTCTATTAAAAATTCCCAGTCTCTTATATGAATCACAGAAAAATCTTTAATAGAAATAGAATTAACCGCGGAAGCTTTTGGCTTTATTCTTGTTTCAATACCATTGATCTCAATATCCAAGGGCATTACAAAATTCTCATGAACATTTTTCCAAGTAAAGTATAATTTTCCTTTATCTTGATAATACTCAAGAAGAGGGATATCGTTTTCATAAAAATATTGTTTGAAAAAATAAGACATATTAGACCCATATTTTTCTTCAACATGACGTTGAAAGTCTTTGGTATTAACATTTGATTTGGCATTATTAACAGCAAAGGATTTTAAAATATCCCACCATAATCTATCATTATCAATAATATGTCGTAGTGTATGTAAAGCCCATGCTCCTTTGTTATATGAATCACCAAANGCCCAATAATTTTGATTTTCAGGACCAACAATTGGTAGTTTATTTCGTATCCCATTTCTTTTTCGCAACATAAAATCTATCATAACGTTATAACCCAACTGATCTTCGATAAACACTGACTCACTATAGGTAGCCATACCCTCATGAATCCACACATGCGCAGGATCGGTTGCTGTTATGCTATTTCCCCACCATTCATGCGCTGTTTCATGAAATAGNAATCCATCAATAATGCCATAATAGTCTTTTGTCCATGATCGATGATCCCCGCCCCAATTATTCCAAACATTTCCATAGGTTACCGCAGATTGATGNTCCATGCCTAGGTAAGAAACCTCAACTAGTTTATAGCCGTCATTCCAAAATTGATAATCTCCATAATACTTTTCAAAAAAACGGATGACCTGGCGTGCTTGCGGGAATACTGTGCTCGCAACATCTTTATGATAATCCAAAACATAATGATTCATGGTTTCAANGTTGCCATTATCTCTATAAACGGTATCTTGAAGCAAAACATAATTACCAAGTTGTACAGATATATTATAATTATTGATCGGACTTAAGACTTCCCAGGTATATGTTTTTGTCTTGCTCTCTGGGTTTTGATAAGTAGATATCAGCCTTCCATTGCTAACGCAATACAGNTCCTCTGGAACAGTAAAGGTCATACTGGCGCCATTGTCAGGCTCATCGCTAATATGATCCTTTAAAGGCCACCAAAGACCACACCCATCACCTTCACAAGCTACAGAAATATAATCCCGACCCATCTCATCCTTTCTCCAAACAAATCCACCATCCCAAGGTGGGTTCTTAGCTTCTTGAGGTACACCATGATAATAAACTCTAAATGNAAATAAATTATTTTGATCTATTTGAGGAAAATCAACTAAAACAGCATCCTCTGTCCGATTTGTAGTAAGCTGTCTATTGTTATAAACGACACTATCCAAATTCATATTGCTCGCTAGGTCAATTTGAAGCTTAGTAAAATCATTAACTGCAATTGCCTTGAAATCAACATAGCCCGACAGAGCTCTTTTCTTCACATCAATATTGATATTAAGATCGTATCGCTGAACATCATAACAAATACGCTCTGGAAGTAGCTCTCCAAGTAAGCGGTTACGTTCAGTTAATTCAGGAAGAGATGTNCCNGTGGCTACTTTTAACTGATTACAGTTTGATAGAATAAGTAATGAAAAAGCAAGTAGTGATTTCTTCATCTACTTAAATCAAAATGAAATACTGAATCCCACTCTTAAGGTTGTATCGGCTTTTTTATAATTAGTGACGTAATATTCGCCAAAACCATCTTCTTTAGACTGAGCTGGAGTCCTATCGATAACCGGTCTATTTTCAGGTTTTACCTTACTTCCAGGGTTCTCAAAGGTTGCGGTATGAGCAAATTGATCTGAATATTTCATAAANTATTTAGGGGCTGGTCTCGAGTCCTCTTTGAGGTTATAACTAATNTCAATGCTTAGCCATTCTGCAGCAGTTTTAATCGTAAATTTATTTTTCCAATCAGTCAAGACATCATCACCAGCTGGTTTATAAAAATATTCACTCTGAAAATAAAAATTTTCACCAATCGGTAATTTTAATTTAGGGCGAATAGAGATTCTGCTATACTGAGAAGGTTTAATACTGGGATGATCTGAAAAAGTATAAAGACCTAATGAATCACCATAATCAGCATATTCATAGACTCTATTCTTACCGATTACCTCTTCGCTCTCTGAAAGAAAAGCAGCGCTCACGGATAACATGTCACCAATCACTCGATATTTAGCACCGATACCAAAATTGCTACGATCCTTGATACCACGGAAAGTATCGTAAGACTTTTCTGCAATAATAAAAGGTGAAAACTTACCGTTAGCCCACAGATCAAATAAAAATAAGATATTTTGATCGTCTTCATAGTCTTCACCAGCGTATGTAGAAAAATTCCTATCTACAGATAAAAGAAATTCAGAATCTTTTACTGTCAAACCACCCAAGACAATATCACCGTAAGATGTGACAGAAAATCCTGCATTATAGTATTTATAATCGGTATTACCTGCTTGGTCATAATATCCACCACTCACTTGATAACTAAACTGGCTAAACACTAATGAAACAGAAAAAACAACGAATGTACTAATAGATCGTAGGCTCATTACCTAAAACTCCTCATTTAAGTAATACAATTTTAAATAATTTAGGGCAAAAAAAATAGGGTGAAAATTCACCCTATTTTTTAGATTAGAATAGAAAAAGAAGATTTACTTCTTTTTCTTAGTAGTTGGATTGTCTTCACCGGCAGAATTTCTACCTGTGATACGTTGCCAAAGAGTTCTTCTCTTACCTTCTGGCTTTGGAGCAACAGCTCCTGCTTTACCAGTTTCGTGGCTTTTTCCAACATATACTTTAGCATCTTTACCAGGCTTCTTTTTTGGAGTAGCTGCAGAAGAAGCGGCTTTTTTTGAACCGTCATCACCTACAACAGATTTACCAACAACAGCATTATCAGCTTCTTTAGCTTGCCCAAAAGCAAGTGAAACAGATGATACTAAAAGAGCAATAGCAAGTACTTGTAAATTGCGAATCATAATTGATCTCCTTAATTTCTTTAACTATGACTATTTAAAGTCTACGTCAAATTAGTTAATTACAAACGATAGTTCAAGTGCATATTTTTCTGTTGTGACCTAAATCACATCGAGGAAAATATTAGTCTATCTTTTCTATTTTTTTATCGATTTATTCTTACCTTTTGGATCGATTAGTTTTTCAAGGGCCCTAAAAGAGTTACCCATAAATTTTCTTTCAACATTTTTTAAGGATAGTTCTTTAATTTTTTTGGAAACGTCAGATAAATTNGTGGTTTTTATTTTATAAGCCATTAAAGCGCTCTTGATGCTACCATTTGCTTGAGTCCTTCTGGAAGTGCATTNACCACTCTATANAGNTCATCNGGTGCNCTTTCAAAAACTACTANCTCNTCNCCATCCATATAGCCAAATACCGATTTCACAGAAATCTGATTACTATCCAGAATGATCCATACTTTTTGTTTCACTACAAACTCTTTACCGGTAGGTTCATCGTATACTCCAGTNCTATACCANTCCGTTTCAAGATATTCNGCTGTAAAAAAACCATTTTGATTGCGTAGCGTCATGCGGGTATCGTTTTTATTTAATATCACATAGCCCATGGATTCGATATAGGGAATAAACTCATCTAATATGAGCTGTGGATTAGCGGTGTATTCAATTTGCGTAGGATATACGATTTTATTTGCTCCACAACTAATCATAAATAAGGAAAAAAGAGATAGGTAAAGTGTTTTATGTATCTTCATAAAGGGCCTTATAATTGTTTTTGAATTATTTCAATTTAGTTTTTACAGCATCAAATTGGAACAATGAATTATTTTTTTTTATTCATTAGAATAATTAAATGGAAGTTGATCACCAATTCTCTCCCATGAAGCATATCCCTGCTGCTCAATCATATAAGGTTCGAAATAGCGCCCTTCTTTATCAAAATATACTGAATCTGCGCGGAGTAATAGATAGGATGTTTGCTGATAGCTGGTTGGGGAATCATTTTCCATCATATAGGCAATTTCTGGTGACTCTTTAGCATAAACCACCATCAGCCTGCCTTCGAATGAAATAATGGGTTCTTGTGGAGAATTTCCTTTAAATACTAATATTTCATTCTTAAGCGGTTTGTATTCACTTGGAATGATTAAAGAGGTTCCAAACAGGTCTTTTTTATTGATATAGATAGAAAACCCTTCNCTAACTAACGGATCTTTTTTTCTGCCTACTATTGAACGCCAATTTTCGCTTTGTTTTAATTGTCCATCTTTAATAGCAAAACGAAGGTCAAAGCGCTCTGATAGAGTCTTTAAAAAATGGCGCAAAGAGCCATTATAGGCTTTTTGTCTATTTTTATTCCATTTTTTTATTTGACGCTTTGATTTTGAGTTCATTGCCTCAAAATAATGATCACCAGCAAAGCGCACTTCAGTACCATCAATTTCAAAATCATCTAAAAGATAAGTGATGCGGTATCCTAATTCAGGGTTTTCTATTTGAAGGGGTTGGCTGGCTTTAGCGCTAAAGTATTCACCACTGTTTTCAAAAGAGAGTACAAATTCATTTAGAATTATACATGATTCACCATTCTTACTTGTGCCTAAAAAGGACCGCTTAAATACACCATAATCTTTTTTCCATACCTTATCAGTTTTAGCTGTGACATTGATTTCATTCATTAAAATTGCGCGGGAAAGTAGTCTAAAATTCATGGTGAATCGCTCATCGGTTTCTATGATCATTTCTTCCCTTTCAACTTCATAACCGATCATTGATACAACAAGCTCGTATTGACCAGAAGGAATATTTGATAAGGTATAAAATCCATTCTCATCTGTAGTTGCTCCCCAGGTAGTTTTAGAAAAGAAAACATTTACACCTACCAGGGGTTCTGATGTGGATTTATCAACAATACGTCCATCTATTCTTGACTGCGCAAATAGAGAGAATGAGACAAATAAAACTACTAGAAAAGCAGCGATTGATTTTTTGATGTTAATTGCCTTTAAGTGTGGTCAACGCTTTAACTGANGCATTGCGTAAAATTTTTCTTGGTGACCGTTGGGTTTTATAAAATTCAATCTTTTCAATATCNGATTGATCACCAANACTGCCAAGTTGACGAATCATTTCAGCTTGAACTATATAACTATCATCTGTATCTAAGTATTTTCGAATTAATTTTACGGCATCATCTGGATAATATTTTGACATCTCAGCGATAATAACTCTTCGAGGTTGAGAGTGTTTTTCCCTTATATAGGCGATCAAAAAGTCCTTGGANGACATCTCGCGCGCCACAGATCCTATCGCCGCTTTNCNAACAAACCANGAGCGGTCATGTACAGCGCTACGNTTCAATGTTCTGATTGTTTTTGGATCATCTAAGTATGCTTTCAATGCCTTTGAAGCTTCCATCCTTCCAATCACATTGTCACGTTTTAATTGACTTAGCAGTCCATTGTAAGAGTAGTTTTGATTTACCTGAATAAGCAAATCATTTTCGGGATCAAATCGGACGAACAAGGGTTCTTTCTTCATCTTAAANCGATGAATGGATCGTTTTCTATCAATAATTATCTCTTTTGTTACNATTTCGTTTTTATAGTAAAAAGCGATTGTTGTTGGAANATAATATTTAGTTGGNGTCTTTCTACCGATCTGGGTTTGATTAATATNTACAGTTAATTCATCNTTCTTCCATTCGGTTTTAATATCTAANTGTGGATGNCCTGCGCTCAATACCCATTGTTTAAAAAACCAGGTTAAATCTNNTTCTGANACNTCGTTAACTACTTTAATAAGGTCATCTGTAACAGGATTNCCATAGGCGTATTTATTGAGNAATACCTCTTGAAATTCCTTGAATGTTTTGTCACCTACNATCTGCCTTAACATATGCAAAACAGCTGCTCCTCGTGGATAGATATGGCTATCAAAGTTTTGGTTTGGATATTGCCAATACGGATGGACCATTGGACGTGAATAGCGATTCTTGTACTCATTGAAATAGCTTTGCTTCTTTTTCCAAAGATTAATTTTGCTTTCATCTTTACCATATAAATAAGAGCTATATAAGTATTCGCCGTAAGTAGCAAAGGACTCATTGAGCCAAGCATGATGCCAATTGCCCATAGTAATGAAATCGCCCCACCATTGATGAGCTGCTTCGTGAGCGACAAGCCAATGACTTGGATAGTCTTTTTCAGCTTTTNCNTCATGAATTGTTTTCTCACCTAATATAGTAGCCGTTGTGCTTTCAGCGCCTCCACCAATACCCGGGATTGTGATTTGATCCATCTTGGGCCAAGGGTATGGCGTTCCATATTCTTTTTCAAAAAACCTCATAATTTCTGGGGTTCGATGAAATGATCTGTGCGCATTTTCTTTATCTTGCGGATAAACCCAATAGCTCATTGGGATATCGCCATGATAATCCTGAATAACTTCAAAAGGACCTGCTACCATCACATACAGGTAGGTAGAATTGGGNAGGTCAAGATCCCAGCGATATGTAGTAGAATCNCCNGAGCCTTCGGCTCTAATACGCATACCATTTGCCAATCTTTTCCAATTCGTTGTNTTATCATTTAATANNCCATTAGATAGAACCTTCCAATCCGATCTAACGGTGGTAATAATTGAACTGGTAGCCTTATCTGCGGGATGGTCATTTGATGGAAACCAATGCCTAGCCCCCTCNGGAAAAGAATGGGTTTGCACTAGGGCAGGATTATCCTCAGATTGATCAAAAAAGCCTAATCCAAGAACCCTTACNCCNCCCATATTNTATTCAGCTGGATCCGCAATCTTTCCATCAGATTGATAATGAATCGTATACCTACGCTTTTCATCTCGATAGANAGGGTTGTCTGGCATAATCATAACAGATCCATCAATTTGAACAAAAGAAAGCGATGAGGTATCNTGCTCTACGCGCGTTACGCGAAATGTTTCGGTATCAAATCGTACCGTATCTACTTTAGACTTTAATACTTTAAAATCGATAGATGTTTTTCCGTAGAATGTTTTCTCGTGATCATTGATCTTNAGATTAATTTCATAATGCAAAACATCTAAGTCAAAGTCAGGCTGAGACTGAAAAGGTCTTTTATATATATCAGAATTTTGCGCTGATATGAATTGACTAAAAATAAAAAGTGTAAATAGTGCTCTCATAANACATTGAATATAAATAGCTTTTANTTATTTTTCCTTAGAATCATTAAAACGTTTTTAAATGAAAAAAAATNAATAATCTGAATTTACTTGTTTTTATCTGATATATTTTCCTTTTAGATTATTATCCATGAATAGACTATTCTTTATGCGAAACAGAAGCCTGTTTGAAAAGATTTTCTTGCTGTTCTTTTTAACATGCATGGTTTTAGTTACCCCTTTTTCTACCTATCTATCATCTGATGATTATCTTCAGATGAATGAGAATTTCATCAATTTATCATTCACACCAACTGAAGTTCTTTTTCTTGGTGTCGTGGCGCTATTTATCTTTGTTATTTTTGGTGGAAAAAGAGATGGGGAGGATTCAGATGATGATTCGTTAAAAATNCTTAAGCCGATAACAGGTAAGTTTGATAACGATGAAGAGTTGGGTCAATATATTAGGGCCCTAGCCAACGCTACCTCTAATAACACTGCTACGAANAGTAATTCGCGGACAAAAACAAAAAAATAACCTACGCTTTAATTCTTCATGATAAGCGTTTATCATGATANTGATATTCAATGGAATTTATTATTGCACTATTTAGCGCTAGTTTTCTAGTAATGATTTATAATTACTTCGATGAAAGCAATGAGCCGCCACGCAATCTAATTAAAGGCTCCCTTGAATTATTAATAGTTATCTCTATCNTTATTTTNTTAGTTAATAGATANTTTTTTCTATTTAGATGATTTTGATTTAAAATAATACCAAATAAAAGTATTCGTTATTAACTTGAATAGAGAAATTAGAATAAACCAATAAGGAAGGGAAAAAATGAAAAAATATTTAATGTCATTTCTATTATTATTGTTTGTACAATATTCCTATTCACAAACACTTGTGGTGGGTTATGCAAAAATGAAATATGGCAGCGGTTTTCAAAATACAGTAAAAAAGTATTGGATTCCACTTGCTGANAAAGAAGTTGAAAAAGGAAATTTGTTAAGTTATTCAAACTTAGGTCACAATATGGGTGATGGGTATAATAATCTNGATGTATATGAAGCAAAAAATTATGCTTCATTTCAGAAAGCATGGGATAATATCACTTCTCAATATGGAAAAAATACACCAGCAGATGTAACAGAAGAACACTTTAGCAACGTATTAGATCATAAAGATAATATTTATCAAGTTATGCACTCAAAGCACTCTGGTACCGATGGAGGATCATTGATTGCTTGGTATGGAAAAGTTCATTTTGCAGATTTAAGTGACTACAATGATCATATGAAAAAATATTTATATCCAATTTGGGATGAGCAAGTTAAAAATGGTGGCATTACTGGCTACAAAGTATTAAATCACTCTTGGGGTGACGAATGGAGTGTTGTCGTTCATTATGAAGCAAAAGACTTTGAAACATTCCAGAAAGCCTGGTCTACAGCAACCGCTAAATATCAAAAAGATTCTCCTAAAAGAGAAAGGGATAAATATTTTAAAATGGTCATGGATCATAAAGACAATATTTATTCTGTACGATCTACAAAAAGACAGTAGGTCAATTATTATTTAATAAAAAAGCCCCATGAATTATGGGGCTTTTTTATTTGTTTAAATACTATCTAATAGAACAGGATTTACTTTTTTAACAATGCGTTAATTTCATTGACTTTATCTATACCGGATCTACTCTGAGAAAAGTGCTCTAATGATTTTTGATAGTACTTTAACGCTGTGTCGTAATCCTTCTCATTATAATAGTACTCACCCATAGAGTCATTTGAATTATTTCCAGGATATACTTTCAAATATTCATCAAAATATTCTTTAGCTTTAGATTTTTCACCTTTACCATAGTGCATATAAGCTAACCTATTTAAAATATGAGCATACCATCTATTCTCTGATTTTGACTTTTCCATTAGTACCTCAAGCTCAGCCATTCTTTCGTCTAGCGTAGGTTTAGTTAATGCATAGTAATAGTGAATGAAGTGACCTCTGGGTTCTAATTCATGCATTTTTGACCAGACAACATGCCTTCTTTCTCGTAAACCATCACCACTAGGTACATCAAATAAAGAAACAAATAAATTTGATGTTTCATTCTTTCCTTTCACATATTTCTTAGCTTTTGCAACATATTCATCTCTAAGGTCACCAGCAGGTGTCATCCAGGCTAGCATTACGTATGATCCAAAGCTTGTTGAATCATAACTCACTGCAGCTTTATAATAAGAAAGAGCCATTTCTAGCTCTATATTATAGTAATGAAACATACCTTTTAAGATTAAATCATTAGCCATTTCATTTTCACTTCCCCATTGAATGTAGTTTCCCTCTTCAGCTTGCTCACACGAACTAATAAAGAATGAAAATACCAATACAAATGACATAATAAACTTTTTAACTAGTGTATTATTATACATTTTTTCTCCTTT
>PBCB01000022.1 GCA_002717765.1 Fidelibacterota bacterium
CATAGAAATATGGTATTTATGGGTTTTTAGCTAAATAATGCAATAATATAGGATATTTTATCACCATATATTTAATAGTTATTAGATTATATTGGTGATATTATTACATAATTTTTGGTCTATATTTAAGGGTATATATAGGTATTTAGCTCCTAATATATTAAGGATTTATAGAGGATAATATTTAATTGGCTAAATAATACAATTATTATATAATATATTTTAATTTATACCTCAAATATTAACTATTTACCCATGATGTTTGAATTTTAATCTGTACCTTATGTCTGAACTCGTCACATAATTGAGCCCTTGTCATGCTGCCTATTTTTTTTCCTTTATGAACTAATCCATTTTTATGATTGCTACCTATGTGGCACCAAATAGTTTTACCAAAATAGGATATTTTACCTCTAACGGATTTTTCAGATCTGATTAGTGTAATTCGGTCATCATTCTTACTAAATATCTTAGATTTCTGGTCGATAACCATTAATATTTTATTTAATTCAATGGAATGCTTTTCTAAGGTGTTTTCGATTGGTGATTTTGATAATTGATATTTTTGTTGCTGATTCTGTAGTGTATTGATCAGCCCATCAATTTTATCTAATTTCTTTTGTAGCGTTTCTATTTTATTTAATTGCTTCTTTTTTACTTTATCTAATCGGTCTAAATCAAAGTCATCATAAGTAAGTAAATCCCAATTAATTTTAGGTCTTCCTTGGTTTTTTTTGTTATTCAATTAATATCACCATATATTATATATATAATATATATATAAGGTGATAAATATGCAATAATATTAGTAATTATTCATCTAATGCTGCGTATTTACTCCAAAATTTGATAGACTCCGCCCACTCTTCACTGGTGTACTGTGCTTTAGTTCCACCCTCTAAGTTTAATTGATTACGCATCATTGTTACTGGACCCATCGGCATTTTATCAATCCCATTAGGTATAGCATGTATACTAATTAACTCCCAATCTGAATCTGTTGTATTTTCATTGTTTTCAGCTAAGACATCATAGCGATAAACTATGTATTCTACTTTTCCAGCTGCTAAGGGCTCACCTGATTTTGCTCTAGTTTGAATGTAGGATTCTTCATTATCCTGGCGCTTAACTACTCTAGAAATTAATTGCGTGTTGCTATCAATTTTTACATAGGGGCAGTAAAATTTATTTATATTTTCTTTGCTGGCAGTAACTATACGAACACCATCCCTATATCCTTCCTCAAACTCATCTTTTGACATTTGATGTTCAGCATCCATTGCAATTTCATCAAATGATAGTGATTCAGAATATGTTTTACCTGATCCCTTTATCTGTCGTCTTACAAAATCGTTAACTGCTACTTTTTCCATGGGTATAATTTATTATTCCAATTAAGGCTATTGTATTTGTTTAGAATTTCTAATGTTTTATCTAGAGGTAATTCGTTGGCTGTTCCATATTTACTAGATACAGTTTCTGCCATAAACAGAGAGTTTAGAATTGCTTCTTCTGTAGCTTCTACTGTGGCCATAAACAGGCTATTCATTGCATTATTATTGACTTCTCGTCTTGTAGTAGTCATATTTTGTCTAGAAACTGCGCTAAATGTTGAAAATGCGATAACATAATCTCCGCTACCATTTGAAATAAATCCTCCCACGTTTCCCATGCCAATTACTGCGCGTTTAGCTAGACGTTTTAAATTGCGATTAGAAAGTGGGGCATCGGTAGCAATAACGATCATGCATGACCCTTCATCATTATCATATGGAATTTTTGATGAAAAAGCAGATTTATGTAATTCTCTACCTACTGGTGCACCATTTATTACCAATGAGCTTCCAAAGTTTGACTGTACGAGGACACCCACGCTGTATCCTCCTAAATCTTGAGGTAATATGCGTGATGATGTACCAATTCCGCCTTTAAACCCTAATGCGCGTGTTCCTGTTCCTGCTCCAACTGAACCTTCTTCCACAGGACCGCTTTTTGCTTTATTAATTGCAGCATAAACATGTCTTTTTTGCACATGGCGACCTTGTATATCATTAAGACCGCTATCATTAGTTTCCCCCACTACTGGATTAACAGATCTAATATTAGAGTTATTTGAAATCATATATTCAACAATCGCATCTCCCACCAAAAAAACATTTAGGGTATTGGTAAGCGCGATAGGAGTTTCAATTGTGCCAAGCTCATTAACTTGTGTAAATCCAATTGCTTTTCCAAATCCGTTAATTACATGGACAGCAGCCATTACTTTTTCGCTAAATAAATCTCTAGTATGCGGCTTGATTATTGTAACGCCAGTACGAATATTATCACCTCTTATAATAGTCTCATGACCAACTTCAACACCTTTAATATCTGTAATTGCATTCCACTTCCCAGTCTTAAACAACCCTATCTCTACACCTACATCTCTAGCTCGTTTTCTTTGCGCATTTGTAGTCTCAAATAAACAGATTGCAATAAAGATTGCAATAATAATGTATCGATTGATTTTAAATGGATAAAAAGATTTACTCATATCGCTTAAAGTTTTCAAATTTCAGCTTACAATGTCAAACAATTTATCTATAAAAGAACATGAGGTAATTAATGATATGTTGCTCGTATCATTTTCCGATGGTTCTGAATCTGTAGTATCGTTAAAACTATTAAGAGATAGGTGTCCCTGTGCTTCCTGTGCAGGTGAAACAGATGCATTAGGAAATATTTATAAAAGCCAACCTCAACAATTAACTGAGCAAAGCTATATTTTAAGTGGTTTACAACCAGTTGGTTATTATGGAATCAGGCCATTTTGGAGTGATAGTCATAATACCGGAATATTTACTATTGAGCTACTAAAGGAACTTTCCGAATAAAAATAATTAATCTATTTAAAATTAAGGCCTTTCCAGGCTTCGTAAATAATAATTGAAACAGCATTTGCAAGATTTAGACTTCTCCCTTCACTTTTCATAGGTATATAGATTGAATTAAATGATTCTCTGATCTTTTTTGGTAANCCTCTACTCTCAGGGCCAAAAATAAAAGCATCATTTTTCATAAAATTAACTTTGGTATATTTTGTTCTACCCTTCGTGCTGATAGAATAATAATTATTTACTTCTATATTATCTATGCAGGAATCAAGGGAGTTCCAAATATTTACATTAGTTCGTTTCATATAGTCCATGCCCGCACGTTTAAAACCTTTTTCATCTAAGGAAAATCCTAGGGGNTCAATAAAATGGAGNTGGCACCCTGTATTTACCGATAAACGGATAATATTTCCAGCGTTAGGTGGTATCTCGGGCTCAAATAAAATTATATGAAACATATCACAAAAAATTAGAATTTATTTTTTATCAATCCGCTATCTTTAAACCGNTTATTTGAAATAAATTTAATAGTTCTTCAGAACGCAGCAATTATGAAAAAAGTTACCTTATTACTTTTGTTTTTCCCATTGTTTAGTCAAGAATACATTTGGCCAACAAATACAGGCAAGCATCTATCTTCAAATTTTGGAGAATTTAGAACAACTGGCTATCATCTAGGACTTGATATGAAAACCAAGGGGACAGAAGGCCATCCGGTCTATGCTGTTTCAAATGGATATATTTCAAGAATTGTTACTAATTATTCAGGATTTGGTAGGGCGCTATACCTCACATTGGATGATGGTAAAACAGCAGTATATGCTCATCTAAGCAAGTTTGCACCTAATCTAGAGGAAAGGTTGATTGAAGAGCAGGAAAAATCACAATCGTACTTAACTAATGTGTATCTTAATCCCAATGAGTTTTCATTCTTAAAAAATGATATTATAGCCTATTCTGGCAATACAGGGTTTTCTTTTGGCCCGCATCTACATTTTGAACTGCGCGACGAAAAAGGAATGGTATTAAATCCATTAACTAACGGACTTGATCAACCAGATAGATTAGCCCCAATCGTTGAGGANATAGGTCTAACTCCATTAAATAAAGATAGCTGGATAAATGGCAATCAATTNCCTCAAAATTTCCCGGTATTTAGAGATAAAAAAGGAGAATATCATTTTGCTGATACCATCAATGTATATGGTAAAATTGGATTATCAGTCAAAGCATATGATAAAAGAGAGGGTGCAAAAAATAAATACCAACCGCATAAGATAGAGATTTATTTGAATAATAAGCTTTTTCATTCAATGCAGTTTGAAAAACTAAACTATAATTGGCAATCCACTGCAAATTATATNAATGATTATAGAAATAGCCGATTGAACATGGGTGATTTTATAAAATTATATCAAAACTATAATGATCCGCTAATACCAGTTCATTCTTCTGATGGAGATGGTACCTTTGAATTAAACAAAGGCTATCATGAAATAAAATTGTTTATCTACGATGCTCAAGAGAACATACGTATAGTTAACGGCACACTTTTTTTTATGAACCCTTTTGAAATTGCCGCTACAAAACTTGGTGAAACAAATGATATAGCAACATTTTTGTTACAACCAAAGAGCATAGCAATACCAATAAAATCTGCAATTATATACTCGTTTACTCCATTTGGATATGCCGAAGAACAAGTTGGTATTATTTCAAAAGAAAGGGTAGAAGNNGGATTAATTATCACCGTTCCGAAAAAGAAAATTGCACGCAAAGCTTTGCAATTTATCGCTCAAAATGATATTGGGACTGTGTCCCTTCCTGCGCATTGGTCAGATAAAAATATTGCTGGCGATCATCTTAGCTTAAATATTGATCTAGATATATCACATTCAGATGCTGGCGTATATATTCAGATTCAACCAGAAAAAGTAATCAATGAAAAACTATCTATACGATTAAAGGGGGAATTTCAATATATAACAATACCCGTTAATCAAATACAGCCTTCAGTGTATCTTAGCGANCCTTTATTGCCAAAAGAATTTGAACAAATTGACCAGGTTGAAGCAGTAATAGGAGGATCAATTGAAAGGCAAATACAATTTAAATTTCCATTCACGGTCATTTATCCAGATTCGTCTATGACCATAATATCTAAAGATGGTTCCTGCTCCATAAGAACAAGGAAAGGATCATTCACAGATCAAACTTTAAGCTGGGTTGAGCCAGTACATAAATATCCAAAAATAAATGGTGGAAAGCTGTTAACCAGGGTCTATCAATTACAACCATTTCAACGCCCATTGGCTGAACCTATTAATATCGCAATGCGCTACCCGAGAAAATTAGATAGTAGAAAAAAGCATCTATATTATTATGACAAAAAAGAAGGTTGGACATTTATCAAAACACAAAATAATGCGGAACGCAGAGTNTTGATTGGNGAAGTAAAACATCTGGANGCAATTGCAGTTATTGAAGATAAAACTCCTCCAAAAATGATCAGGTCTCATCCGGGAAATGGGGGAAAATATGCATCACTTGAATTAAATCAATTCAAGATAAATATTGAAGATAAGCTCTCCGGTTTTGACCCCAACCCTAATTCATTTGANGTGCTCTTAGATGGTAAAGAANTATATTATGCATTCCAACCTAAACTAAAAATTATTTCTTATGATCTGAACGNACCGTTATCAATTGGAAAACATACCATATCATTTAGAGCATCTGATCAGGCAGGAAATTTGCTTGAAAAAAATATACAATTTGAAGTCTATTAATGTTATTCCCTTATAAAGATGATAATCCCAGAATTTTGGTTCCCTATGTGACGTACTGCATTATTGGCATCAACGTTTTAGTNTTTCTTATACAATTAAATCTTGGCCTCAATGACCCCTTAGCAGAAAAATCATTTATTTATAACTTTGGTTTTATTCCAGCAGATTTTTCACTGATCACAATTTTTACATCAATGTTTCTTCATGGCGGTCTATCTCATATCATGGGTAATATGTGGTTTTTATGGGTATTNGGTGACAANGTAGAAGGCGTGCTTGGCCATGTTAAGTATGCTGTTTTTTATATTTTATGCGGATTAGCTGCAACAATATCACAATTATTAATAAATCCAAATTCAACAATTCCTATGGTTGGAGCCTCTGGAGCGATTGCTGGAGTACTCGGAATGTATATGATTAGATTCCCTCATGCCCGCGTACATGTTTTTGCTTTCATTATTATATTCTTTACAACTTTTAGGGTTCCTGCAATGTTTGTATTGGGGTTTTGGTTTTTCAACCAATTAACTAATGGACTAGGTAGCTTAGGATTTGACACAACAGGAGGTGTGGCNTGGTTTGCACATATAGGGGGTTTTATTACTGGAATTATGCTTAATCAAGCATTTAAACATATCCGATTTGAGTAGTAAAAAAGGTTGAAATGAAAAAAAATTTATTATTCATNACCCTTGCCTTGCTTTTGGTTGCTTGCGAGGAACAAGCAAATGAAAACTGTCAAATCAATCCAAGCGGCAGAGGAAAAGTACTATCCGTTCTGCCATTAGGGATTATTGATTCAGCATTTCTTTCTAATTTTTTAATTGAAAATAATATTGATATTGGTCTAGATCCCCAAAATGATGTAAAGGTTTATAGTATAGTATATGAAACAGTAGACTGGGATGGAATTGTGCGTCAAGCTTCNGGCGCCATATATATTCCTGATATTGAAGAGAAGTTTGATTTTCCTATTTATTCGGGGCAGCACGGCACAGAATCAAAAAGGAGTAATGTCGCATCCATAACTCCCTTAAGAGGTTTCGATGCATTATTTATGGCATCGGTTGGCTATATTGGTTCTTCTCCGGATTTGTTAGGGCTTGGTGTATCGGTTGATGTCGTCCATCCTTATGTTCATAAATTTGTTGCCGAAGGTGTCGTAGATAAAATACGTGCAGTGAAGAGTTTCATATGCAATGAAGGTATAAATGATAATGGTCAATTATTTATNGCTGGATATTCTGAAGGTGGATATGTGGCAATGGCGACACATAAATTAATCGAAGAGAAATATNCAGATGAATTCCAGGTAACGGCATCAGCNCCCATGGCAGGTCCTTATGATATGTCTTATTCAAGTAAAAGGATTCTATCTATTGATACTTATCCTCAACCAGGATATATCTCATTTACGTATATGTCATATAATACAATAGAAAAGCTTAATCGACCCGCTAATGATCTTTTTCAAAATCCTTACGCTGACCTTATTCCTGGATTAATGGATGGGTCAAAAAGCATTGGNGAAGCAAACAACTATTTAACGAAAACCATTAAAAGTNTATTTACAGAAAAATTCTTAACTGAATTTCTTGGTGAAGGTGAGTTAGAATTAAAAAACAGTTTTAAAAATAATAGCCTTGTAAGTTGGAACCCCAAAGCGCCTATAAGGTTATTTCACGGTACTGATGACGACGAAGTCAATTATAATAATTCTGTTATTGCATATAATAATCTCAAAAGTAATGGAGCTGATATTNAACTGATTACAATTGAAGGNGGTAGTCATTCTGGTTCAGTTTTTACATCATATGCCCAAGCCCTAGATTGGTTTAGCGCATTCAAGGCAGTAGACTAATCTTGATGAATCAATCCCCTAAAATAGTGGGAATATCAGGCGGTAGCGGATCTGGGAAAACAATGTTCGCAGAAAAATTAAAAAAAGAATTNGGAGAAAAACGGATAACAATAATTAATCAAGATTCATACTATAAAGACCTTAGTCATATGTCATTTAATNAACGATGTAAACAAAATTTTGATCACCCCGACGCAATTGATTTTGATCTATTGTTATTACACATTAAAGGTCTTATTCTTGGAAATAAGATAGATATACCGATTTATGATTTTTCTAGACATTTGCGCTCTAAAGATATACTAACAATCAAACCNAAATTAGTTATTATAATTGATGGTACGCTTTTATTCACTCAATCTAAATTAAATGAAGTTATGGATATAAAAATTTTTTTGGATTTACCTGATGATCAGCGATTAGCTTATCGAATTAAAAGAGANACAAAAGAACGTGGAAGAACCGTTGAATCAATAATTAAACAATATGCAAATACTGTTCGTCCTATGTATGATCAATTTATTTACCCATCAAAAAATAGCGCAGATATAATAGTAGACAGCACACAAAATGATCATAGGTCATTTCTATTAATCAAAAATGAAATTAATAAAATTTTAAATTAAATTTAGTTTATGAATCAACTGATAGGCATTATGGGTATAGTCGTTTTATTGTCCATAGCATACGCTATATCTGAAAATAGAAAAGAAATAAATTATAGAACTGTTCTCTGGGGATTGGGGCTGCAGTTTATTTTTGCAATCTTGATATTAAAAACACCGATTGGNCGACCCATTTTTTCCTATGTTGATAAAATTATTTCAAAATTAATTAGTTTCGCTGATAAAGGGAGTGAATTTGTTTTTAGTTCACAAGTAGATAATATGGGATTTCATCCAGCGTTTGAGAGCGTAGCATTTAGATTGCTNCCAACAATCATATTCTTTTCCGCTCTTATATCTATCCTTTATCATTATAAAATTATTCAATTTGTTATAAAGCATNTATCGCGTTTAATGCAAAAAACGATGCACACNAGNGGGCCTGAGACCTTAAGCGTTAGTGCAAATATATTTGTTGGTCAAACTGAGGCGCCTTTAATGATTAGGCCCTACGTCAATAAAATGACAAAATCAGAATTAGTAGCTGTTATGGTTGGCGGGTTCGCAACAGCAGCGGGTGGTGTTTTAGCGATTTATGCAAAATGGCTTGATACTATTCCTGGAATAGCTGGCCATCTAATGTCTGCATCTGTAATGTCAGCTCCAGCNGCATTGGTCATCGCAAAAATAATTTATCCCGAAACTAATAAANTAAGTTCGAATGAGGTTGAGCTTGATTCTGAAAATCCAAGCGTNAATGCTATGGATGCATTGGGAAATGGAACAATAATAGGTCTTAAACTAGCTGTTAATGTTGGCGCAATGCTAATATCATTTATTTCAATCATTGCGTTGTTGAATTATTTTTTAGGAATGGTAGGAGTATCAATTGAATCCGTTTTAGGAACTATTTTTAAACCCTTAGCATGGACAATGGGTATTCCTTGGAACGAATCAACCATGGTGGGTTCATTAATGGGAAAGAAAATTGTTTTTACTGAATTTGTTGCCTTTGCGGANCTAAGAACATTAATTGCCAACAACGAAATTTCTGATAGAGCTGCAATTATTACTAGCTATGCACTTTGTGGTTTTGCTAATTTTGGTTCAATTGGTATTCAGCTAGGTGGNATTGGAGGAATTGCTCCTAATCGAAGAAAAGACATCGCACAGTTGATATTTAAAGCAATGATTGGAGGAGCACTAGCTTCATGGTTGACAGCAACTCTAGCTGGAATATTGATTTAATAGCAATATTGATATGAAATGAATTTAATTTTTTTAGGACCACCGGGAGTAGGAAAAGGCACACAGGCAAGTCATATCTGTGACCACTATGGAATCATCCATTTATCAACTGGTGATATCCTAAGATCAGAAATAAAAATATCAAGCGAGATTGGAAAAACTGCAAAATCATATATTGACCAAGGCGCACTGGTTCCGGACGATGTCTTATTAGATATTATAAACGCTAGGCTTGGCAAAGAAGATGCGCAAAGCGGATATCTTTTGGATGGATTTCCAAGAACAATACCTCAGGCGGAAGGCCTCAATGATATAATGAACAATANGTCTCATAATCNTGATGCTGTTATNAGCCTAACTGCAGATGAAAATGAATTAGTCCAAAGATTAATTAAACGGGGACAGGATTCAGGTCGAACCGATGATACGCCAGAAGTTATCAAGCAAAGGCAAGAGGTGTATTGGGAACAAACAGCTCCCCTAGTACATTATTATTCTAATAATAATGTACTGATTGAAGTAGATGGGATTGGTAGTATTGTTGAAATAAAAAAACGAATACTAACGGTATTAAATAACCATGCTTAAAGTTGGCCTTACTGGAGGAATTGGGAGTGGAAAGAGCACAGCAAGTCAATTTTTTAAGTCAATGGGTGCTTATGTATTGGATGCAGATATAACCGCAAAGAGCCTAATCGATAATAATAAAGATGTTAAAGATGAGCTGATAAAAGAGTTTGGGACNGATATAATGGATGGCTCAGGTAAAATAGATAAAAAAAAGTTGGCACGAGTTGCATTTCAAGATAAAGACCATCAGCAGCGCTTGAATTATGTCGTTCATCCTTATATACATAATGAGATTGACAAAAGTTTTCAAGAGGTGCTTGAAGATGGAAAACACGGTCTTTTTATTGTTGATGCGGCATTAATATATGAATCAGGTTACGATGCACATCTTGATTACGTTATTGTTGTTACTGCACAATTAAAGCATAGGATGGAAAGAGCACTCAGTAGGCAAACGCTTTCAAGAGAAGAAATATTGAAGCGTATTGAATTTCAATGGTCAGAAGANGACAAAACAAATATTGCTGATTATGTAGTTCATAATGACGGGAGNGAGATTGANTTAAAAAATCAAATCGATGAGCTATTTAATACCTTAGCTTAATATTGTGATTTATTGAATTATANTTCCATCTATCAATTTATTGGAACAAATAAGCCAAATGAATATTAGAGAGAAATTCACATATTATTTTCTTCATTATCTATCAAGATATTTAAAACAGGTATCCAATAAAAGGAGGGAAAGGTATATAGGTTGGCTATCAGGGTTCGCTTATAAATATATACCTATAAGAAAAAATGAGGCATATAAGAATATTAAACTAGCATTCCCCAATCAGAGCCATCAATGGATAGAGAAAGTTTTAAAAGGATCCTATAAAACTGTTGTGGAAAATTTCATAGATTTCTTGTCAATTTCAACAACGGTTGAAACAACTAACTTCAAAATAGAAAATAAAAACATTATTGATGATGCTCTCAATAAAAATAGGGGTATTATTTTAATTACGGGCCATTTCGGATTATGGGAAAAATGGGCAGCTTGGTTTGGAAAAAATAAATATCCACTATGGGGAATAATTCAAAGACAATCCAATAAAGGCTCTGATTTATTTTTTAAAGATACAAGAGAATCATATGGTATGCGGCATATTTATAGAAAGTCATCTCTAGATCAAGCATATAAAATATTAAAGGAAAATAAAATTTTAATCCTAGCAAGTGATCAAGATGCAAAACACCGAGGTGTTATCGTTGATTTTTTCAATCATAAAACATCAGTCCCTAAGGGTGCGGCTATATTCCATTTGAAAACCGGGGCAGCTCTTATATTTTCTGTTGCAACAAAAAATATGGATGGTTCAATGTCTATATCATTTAGTGAATTAACTTTAGAAAATGAACGTTCTATTGAATCTATAACTCAAGCTTATACAAAAATGTTGGAAGATAAAATTATAGAATTTCCAGATCATTACTTTTGGTTTCATAGAAAATGGAAATCAACAATTAATTAGATTTTATGGAGATCATTTCAATAGATGATAAGAATGCTATTCAGACTGCATCAGAAATAATTAAATCGGGTGGGCTTATTGTATATCCTACTGATACTTTATATGGACTTGGCGTTGATTCTAGAAATGAATCAGCAATAAACAGAGTAAATCAAATAAAAAATCGTAAAACCCCTATAAGTGTTATTGGTTGGTCAATTGATATAATCACAAATTGGGTTAATATTTCATCGCATGATTTATTAATGGTAAATAAGATTTTAACTGAATCAAATACAGTAATACTACCAGTCAAAGATAGCATTGTGCATCCATTAATAATGGGAGATAATCAAACCTTGGGAATCAGAATGCCAAAATATCGATTTCCAATAGAGCTTTGTAATAATCTAGGATTTCCAATTACAACGACCTCGGTAAATAAATCTGGAGATCCCCCATTAAATGATCCCAAATTGATTATAGATCAATTTAGTAATGAAATTGATTTAATTATTGATGCAGGAGCGCTTCCTACGTCATCAGGATCCACAATCTATAAATTTGACAATTCAAAATTTGAAATAATTCGATCATGAAAAAAATTATACCTATTATATTATTTCACCTTTTTATCTATGCAAATGAGCCACCATTTAAGGTTGGTGAATTGTTAAAATATTCCGCTGAATGGAATGGCATAAGGGTTGGTGAAGCTGAACTTTTTGTCTCTGGGGTAGAAGTGGTGAATGGTTTTGAAACCTATCAGATAACTTTTACAACCACAACTAAAGGGTTTGCTAAAAGATTATTTCCCATTAAAGATAGGATAGATGTTTGGATAGATAAAAATGAATTTTATACGCATAGATTAAAGAAAAATATTAATCAACCTAACTATACAGAAAAAATTGATGTATTATTTGATTATGCTGAAAATGTTGCTAAAACCAAAAATAAAAAAATAGATATAGATTTTAAAGCACGTGGACCATATTCAATGTTCTACTACTTAAGAACTTTTGAATTAATTCCACAAAAAATAATGTCATTTTATTCTTATGAAGGCAAAAAAGTTATTAATTATAATTTAAAATTAGCAGGAACTGAAACGGTGGATTCAGCTTTAGGTATTTTTTCATGCAAGGTTATCAAGCCGTTTAAAAAGGGTAAAGAGCTTTTTAAAAATCAGGGTGATATGAGAATATGGATTAGTGAATCTGAAAAAAAGCTGCCCATTAAAATACAAATAAAAATAAAATATGGTTCTATGACCTTATTATTAAAAGAAATTAATTAGCCAAATAATCTTCCTATATCATTTATCATAACGGAAATCATTAACATAAGCAACAATACAGTTCCTATCTGTTGAATAAGCATTCGGGTCTTTAGTGAAAGTGGACGTCTGATTGTTCCTTCGATAAGGGTGATAAAAATATGCCCCCCATCTAATCCGGGTATTGGAAGAATATTTAAAAATGCAAGATTACAACTGATTAAAGCCATTAACCCAAAGTAATAACTGAAACCCATCTCAAAAGCTTCTCCAGCCAATTGCCCAATCATTATTGGTCCACCAAGCTGATCGAATTTTGCTTTCCCTGATGTGAGCATTTGAATACTATATATTATCATTCCAAACCCTTGCATCGTTCTATAGCTTCCTATAGAAATACTTTCAGAAAATGTCGAGGGTCTGTATTCTTGACGAATNCCAATTACTCCTANTGTATCTCCTTTAAAGTTCATTTGATATGATGTTTTCAAATTAATGGACTTAACTCTACTATCTCTTATATACTCTAATTTAATATTTTGATTCGGGCGTGGATATACTTCAGAAACTAAATTTTCCCATGATGAAATATTTTTCCCATTAATTGATTTAATAATATCCCCTGGTCTCAAATCATTATTTTCTGCTGGTGCTCCAGCTACCACCTCACCAATGATTGGAAGATTTGAAACAGGAACAGCGCCATTATTAATTGCGAGTCCAGTATAAATAATAAATGCCATTAAGGTATTCATTAATACCCCTGCACTCATAAACCAAATCTGCTTCCATCGCGGTTTACTCATTAGCTCATAAGGTTTATGGTCAAAAGAGGAATCCATNCTCTCATCAATCATTCCAGCCACCTTAACATATCCACCNAATGGTATTATGGATAGGCAATATTCAGTCCCTGAGCCTTTTTTGCCTTTTTGTTTCAATGTTGAATTAAAGATTGGCAACCATTGAAGCTTGCCTTCTTTATTTTTTTTAAAGAAAAATAAATTAACCTTCCATCCTCCAGGAACAGAAGTAAATGTTCCCAGTCTAGGTGGAAATCCTACGGAGAAGCGCTCAACCTTCACCCCAATTGANCGCGCAGCTAAATAATGCCCAAGCTCATGTACAAATACNAAAATGCTAATTAAAAATGCAAATGCTATAAAATATATCATTAGTTAAACCTTAAATAATTAATTTTTACTTCTATATGATTTTACGAAATCTGTAGACCATATCTCAAGTTTAAGTAGATCATCCAATGTTGGTTGACTAATATAATTATGCTGGTCACATGCCATCTCAATTATATGANAAATTTCGTTAAAGCTTATTTCATTTTTTAGAAAACGATAAACAGCCTGCTCATTTGCAACATTCAACACAGCTGGGGCTGATCCTTCTTTTTCTAGAACATCAAATGCCAANCTCATACATGGAAATTTTTTATAATCTGGCTTTTCAAAAGTAAGTGATTTTATTTCTGTTAAACTTAGCTCTTTCCAGCTAGATTGAGGATGGTTAGGAAAAGTTAGTGCATATTGAATGGGTATTTTCATATCTGGCAATCCTAATTGAGCCTTAATAGACTTATCTTTGAATTCAACCATTGAATGGATGATTGATTCAGGNTGAATAATTATTTCTATCATTTCCTTAGAAATATTAAAAAGCCAAAATGCTTCAATAACTTCAAGNCCCTTATTCATCATTGTAGCAGAATCAATTGTTATTTTATTACCCATATCCCAGTTTGGATGCTTAAGTGCTTGTTCAGGGGTAATTGAAGAAAATTTACTTCTATCTAACNTNCGAAAAGGTCCGCCACTTCCCGTCAATATTATTTTATTTACATCCTCCATTGATTCCCCAGTTAAGCATTGCCAAATTGCGGAATGCTCACTATCTACTGNAAATATTTTAGCGCCTGAATTATTTTTTATATCATTAATTATGTTTCCAGCCATTACTAAGCTTTCTTTATTGCTTAATGCNACATCNACTTTTGATTTCAAAGCATTAATTGTTGGCTCCATTCCTGAAGATCCAACTAGGGCATTTAACATCAAATCAGCTGCTTCGTACGATGATAGCTCTAATAGCCCATCTCTGCCTTTTAAAACTTTTATATTTGTTGAGCTTAATTGATCCTCAACAATGATAGCAGTTTCAGTATCAACTATCGCAACAAACTCGGGCTGATATTTTAGTGCTTGCTCAATCAATAGCTGGCCATTTTTATTTGCTGACAAAGCAATAACATCAAATTCGCCTAAATGATTATCTATAACACTTAAGGCATTAATTCCTATTGATCCTGTCGATCCTAGTATAGATACTTTTTTCATTTAAAATTGATTCTGAAATCCAATAGACAATATCTTATGATTAGTGCCATAGGCAAAACTTGGAAATAGTTTTATACCCTTAATTGTAATGATTGTTCCCAAAGTAAAATAGCTATGTTTTTCATTAAAAGTTTTTGAGTTAATTAATTTGCTTGAAGTATAATCAATTCCTTTTGTTGTATTCGCTGTGTATCCAATAAATAAACTTAATTTATTTAATGATATTTTGCGCACAATGCTTGAGCTAGCAGAAGAGGCTGAAAGCATATCATATGAACGAAAATTACCGGAATTATAATGAAAGCTCCATGGGGAATTTTCTTCAGGTTGACCAGGTTTAAATGATAGGCCCCACCCATAAGAATGAAAAGCTCTTTTACTGCTGGAAAATGCTGTGGTTCTTCCCGTTAAACTTAGATTCCATGAAATTTTAATTTTTCCGATAAGAACAGGTGAGATAGGTAAATCATCATTTCCAGCTATTATATGGCTAATTAACAATACATTATTATTTTGATTTATTTCGATAGGAGAAAAAACTGTTGATATGGAACCAGCATATTCTATAAACACAGTTCTTTTCTTATTGCTACTGAAAGAAGATTGAACTGATTGTGAAAAAATAGAAGTACAAAGTAAAGCGTATAGAATAAACCGCATCGCTGAAATTAAATTAAATAATTCCCCGATTGCTGGATTCTATAAAATCAATGATTTCAATAATTTCTTTTGTTTGTGGCAGTTCATTCTTGATCTTTTGAATAGCATCTCTTCTATTCAATTTTGATTTGAAGTAAGTACGATATGCTTTTTTTATAAGTGCTCTGTTTTCTTCAGAAAACCCTCTTCTTTCAAGTCCAATTTTATTTATTCCAACAAACCGCAAGGGAATACCTGCGCCAATTATAAAAGGGGGAACATCTTGCTTAGCTGAAAAACCGCCGCCAATAAGAGTTTGTTGCCCAATCTTTACAAATTGGTGAATCATGGCCCCGCCGCCAATATTACACCAATCACCAATTTCTACATGTCCTCCCAATGTAGCAATATTTGCCATAATTACATTATTACCTACAATACAATCATGAGCTATATGCGTACAAGCCATCAATAAAACATTATCTCCGATAACTGTTTTTCCGTAAGCTGCAGTTCCTCGGTTAACTGTTACAAATTCTCTAATTACAACATTATCACCTATTAATGTTCTAGTATCTTCACCATCATATTTGAGATCTTGTGGCACTTCACCTATTGAATTGTTATGATAAATCTTGCAGTTTGACCCTAGCTTTGTTCCATAGCAAATTGTATTATGGTTACCAATTGATGAATTGTCACCTATATCTACATTATCTTCTATAATTGAATAGGCGCCTATTGAAACATTCTGACCAATATTGGCCTTAGGGGAAACTAAAGCTGTAGGATGAATGGAAATTTGATTTAAACCACTTGACGATCTACGACTGTAGCTTTAAGCTTTCCTTCCGCTACAAGCTTATCTTCTACATATGCTTTACCTACAAGTAAAGCTGTACCTAATCTAAATTTTTCCAGAATCATCTCAAGCCTGAGCTGATCACCTGGAATGATTGGGTGTCTAAATCTTGAATCAGATAAAGATGAGAAAAACATATTTTTTTCCATAGGATTATCAACACTATTTAAAACCAAAAAACAGCCCGCTTGACACATTGCCTCTAATACAAGAACGCCAGGCATAACTGGCTGGTTAGGAAAATGGCCTTGAAAAAAAGGCTCATTGATTGAGACATTTTTGTATGCAGTTAGTTTTTCACCTGGTACAATATTTACAATTCTATCTACTAATACAAATGGATAGCGATGAGGAAGCAGTCGTATGATTGAATTAATATCAAACATAGTCTTGGTGCTAGGCTGTGTTGAGTATGTTTGTTTATTTATTTTTTTCTTATAGACCTTTTTGATTTCTTTTACGAGCTCAACATTAGCAGCATGGCCGCTTTTAGAAGCAATCACATGGCCTTGAAGAGGCATTCCAAGCAGGGCAAGATCACCAATAAGATCCAATGCTTTATGTCTTACAGGTTCATTATCAAATCTAAATTCAGTTCCCCCAAGTGTACCATTTGAACCAAGGCTTATTTTCTTATCAATACCAAAAAGTTTGCTAAGTGTTTCAGCTTCATTTTCATCTATAGTCTTATCTACAATGACAACCGCATTATCAATATTCCCACCTTTAACCAAGCCCTGTTCTTTAAGATGTTCTACTTCACTTAAAAAGCAGAATGTTCTAGCTGGAGCAATTTCAGTAGCAAAGTTTTTTTCGAGCTCATCCATAGTTGTAAACTGAGTACCTAGAGTTTTGGATTCATAATCTAGCATAAATGTTACTCGGAATTGATCAGAAGGCATTATGTGTATATCGACACCTCTTTCTGGATCAGAATAACCAACCGCTTCATCAATATGAAGGTAATTTTTTGGAACATTTTGTTTAACTACACCAGCTTTCAATAAAGCTTCAACAAAATCAATCGCACTGCCATCCATTACTGGTGGTTCTTTTTCACTTAACTCAATTAATACATTATCTAAGCCAATACCTACGCATGCAGCAAGTGCATGTTCAACAGTATGTATTCTCACACCATTTTCTTCGATTGTGGTTCCTCTAGAAATATCAACCACATGGTCAATATCTGCTTTGATCTCAGGGCAGCCATCAACATCCATTCTTTTAAATCTAATTCCAAAATCTTCAGCGGCAGGTTTAAATGTTATTTTTGATTCAACGCCTGTGTGTAGGCCGGTGCCAACACATGATGTTTCTTTTGCTATTGTTCTTTGATTTTTTATAAAACTCATAAATTAATTATTAATTTTTTCTTCAATTTTTGCTATCCTCTTTTTCAGTCTTTCAACATCAAAATAGATTGCATCTCTTTTATTTCTTTCTTTAATCTCTCTGGCAGGTGATCCAGAATACATTTTCCCACCTGGCAAATCTTTTGTTACAGCTGTATAACAAGCAAAAATTGCTCTGTCACCAATTGTAATATTATCAATAGCTCCTGCTTGACCTCCAAAAGCACAATATTCGCCTATTTTTGTACTCCCAGCAATAGTTACATGTGCGGTTAATAAACATCCTTTACCAACTATAACATTGTGCCCAATTTGCACGCCATTATCAAATTTGCACATTTCACCTATTATTGTATCTGCAATAGTTCCGCGGTCAATGGTAGAATTTGCACCTATTTCNACGTTATTCCCAATAACTACCTTACCAATTTGAGGAATCTTAANGTGGTTATCATTAGCAGAAATAAAGCCAAACCCATCAGCTCCAATGACCNCCCCAGAATGTATAATACAATTCTCGCCTATGATTGAATTAGGATAGATATGAATATTGCTATATAGTCTGGAGTTATTTCTGATTATTGAATTGCTATCTATAACATTGTTAGCCCCAATAGATACATTGTCCTCAATAACTACCTTTTCTCCAATAACAACATTTGGACCAATATTTGTATTTAATCCAATTTTTGCAGATGATGATATTATTGCAGAATCATGAATNCCTTTATATTCATGAAAATCTTCATTATAATAATTTAATATTTTGACAAAAGCCAATCTTGGGTCTTCAACAATAATTCCATTGGTATTTTTTATCAATGATTCATCTGATACCAAAATCGCAGAAGCAGGGGTCATGTTAAGGTATTTATTGTATTTTTTATTATAAAGGTATGTTATGGTTCCTTTTTTCCCATTATCTAAAGAGGATACGCCATTTATTGATAGCTTAGGATCGCCAACTACCTTCCCATTGACAAGGTCGCTCAATTCTTTAAGTGAAGCCATTTTTATTATTAATTTTTTGTATCAGATGCTTTCTTATCAGATACGCTGTATTTCCTTAATTCTAGCAATACATCATCAGTAAGGTCATGCGTTGGGTTGCCATATAAAAGTGAAGTTGAGCCATCAATAATAAAATCCATTTTTTTAGCAGCAGCAACTTTATCAACAGCACGCTTAACCTTTTGCAAAATTTCCATCTCTAATTGCATTTGCATTCTATACATACTGCCATCAGGTCCAGCTACGTCTACTTGAAATTTTTGTAACTGAGTTTCTTTAGATGCAATTTCAGATTCTTTCTCTTTTCTCCATTCAGGACTGCTCATTAGTCTTTGGGTTTCAAAAGCCTGTTTAATACTATCGAGCTCAACAGCCATTGATTGATACTGCATATTAGCCTGTCTAAGCACTAATTGAAGCTGAGCTTCAGCATCTTTGAATTCTTCTAATTCAGTGCGAATTCTATCTGATTGCACAAATCCTATTTTTTGAGCAAATAATAGTGAGGATATTATTTGTAAAATAAAAACAGCCATTGTGATTTTTCTAGGTATCACATCTACCTCCTTAAATTAATATTTAATTTCCAAAAATTATTGTGTACTCCCACCCTTGGGGTTGGCCATTACCTGTAATATCATCAAATCCATAACCAACATCAAATCCAAGCTTTCCAATCATAGGCATAAAAAACCTGATGCCAATTCCTGCTGATCTTTTCAGTTCTAATGGGTCTGTCCGCACATATCTCAAAGTACTCATTAAGCGAGTATCATGCCATACATTTCCTGCTTCAGCAAAAAGCATTGCGTAAACAACAGGGTTCTCTGAAAAAGGGAACCTGAATTCTGTTGTATACTTAATCATGGTATTCCCTCCAATTCCTCGACCTTGGGTAGTTAGTGGTCCAATGGAATTATCTGGATACCCACGAAGCATAGTTCCATATGGGATACCATTTCCTCCCATTATGAATCTTTCATAGGGCGGAATATAGGTATATCCCTTATTGTTTACCCGCAACATCTTTATAGTGCCTATTTTTAAAGAACTATTAAGTACAAATTTCCAGAATGTAGGTGTATACCAATCTAAATTCAAAACATGTTTATGGTAATGCTCATCTCCTTTAAAAACACCACCTGAAAAGGTTGAGGTAAGAATTGCGCTTGAACCTTCAGTTGGAAATTCTGCACGATCACGACTATCTCTGCTAATATTCTGCGTCAGACTAATACCTGTAGATTTACGAAAATCTCCTACATATTCACTTAACAGCTCATCATCATCGCTAAAGTATTCTGCTTGTCTAATTCTTAAGTCCCAAAATGCTCTAAAATAATCATCTGGCCATTTTAATCTTCTACCCCACTGGATTGATCCTCCTCTAGATAATTGATTAAATGGGTAAAAATAGTATGAATTTCCAGCGCCTCGGAAAGTGTAAAAAAGAGAAAAACCAATTCTATTGGGAGTATCCCGGAACATAGGGTCTACAAACCTAACTTGAAAGCTTTCGTATTTACCTGGTCTTCCATAATAATTACCCATTGAAACTTGCGTACCAACATTAAAACCAAATGATAGTATCTGACCTTTGCCTCTAAAATTATTAAACTCAAGATTTCCTCCCCCTGTCATTCCATACATACCAGATACACCAATATTTGCACTGGCACGATCAGAGGATTTTTCTTGAAGGGTAATATCTAGATCAATCTCATCTTCATCTACAGGAACAACATTTGGAGCTAATGAAGTTGGGTCAAAATAATTCAAAACATGTAATTTCCGCATACTTGTTTGAAGCAAAGTCCTTCTAAATAAGTCGCCAGGAAAAACATCAAGCTCTCTGCGAATAACATTTTCTCGAGTTTTTGAGTTTCCATAAATATTAATATTACGCACGTACACTTTGTTGTTTTCGGTTACAGAAAAATGAACATCCATTGAATCATTGCCGGCAGGTGTGAAAAAAGGCTCTATGTTGCTATAGAGATATCCTCTATCCATGTATAAGCTTTGGACGTCTTGATAAACTGCATTTTCAAAAGCTGACTTATTAAAAATATCTCCTTTTTTCAAATTCAATGCACCTTGTAGCATGCCTTCATCATAAAGAGAGTTACCCTCCCACGAGAAATTTCTAAATTTATATTTTTCACCTTCTTGAACATTTATTTGTACAATGAGACCTCGCTTTTTCTTATTATAATAAACACTATCAGAGGATATCATAAAATCCCGATGCCCTTCATCTTTATAAAAGGTATTTAGCGCTTCAAGATCTTCATCAAATTTCTTTTTGTCAAATGATGAAGCCCAAAATCTCCACCATGTACGAATTTTTGTATCTTTTAATTGCCTTCTTAGCTTATATAAGGTCAATTTATTTCTGACAATACTAGGAATAGGAATCCATTGTTTTGTTGCGAGCCAACCAAAATTATTTTTACCGCTTCCTGAAATAATAATATCTTTTATTTTCATTTTTTTACCTTCTTCTATAGTAAAAATAATATTATTTCTTTGTGAGTTTTTATCACCAACAGGCTTCATCGATCCATTTACTTTCGCAAGAAAATACCCTTCCTCTTTATATAGTTTTTTAATTTTATTTATTGAACTATTTATAAAGTTAGGCTTTATCCTCATTCCAACACGATACGAAAGAACTTCTTTGATTTTTTTATCTCTAATTTTTTTATTTCCATCAAATTCTATCTTTGATAAAACCGGTGATTCTTTAACAATAATTGTAATGGAAATTCCATCAGCTGATTCCCCATTAAATTCAATTTGAACATCATTAAAAACTCCTAAATCCCATAGTCTTTTAACAGCTCGACGAAAATCCTCAGCAGTTACATTTTGGTCTTTCTGTAATCCGGCTGTATAGAGCACCATGTTGTTACTGGTGGATTTGTTTCCTTCAATCTTAATATTATCTAACTGAAAAGATGGGGGTGCTTGTGCAATAAGAAATGAGGTTAATATAAAAATGATTAGTTTTTTCATGCGGTTATCTGTTCAGCGGTTTGACCAAATCTTCTTTGCCTGTTTTGATATTCATAAATTCCATTCAATAGTGCTTCTTCTCTAAAATCAGGCCAATGCGTATCTGTAATTAGTAGTTCAGAGTATGCTGCCTGCCAAAGCAAAAAATTGCTTAAACGAAATTCTCCCCCGGTCCTTATTAAAAGATCTGGATCTGGAATGTCTTTAGAATAAAGCTCTTTGCCAATTAAATTTTCATTAATATCATCAGGTGCTATTTCTGATGATTGTATCTTTTTACCTATACGNTTAAAGGCCCTAATCAGTTCCTGCCTACTTCCATAGCTTAATGCCAATATTAAATTAAGACCAGAGTTGTTTTGGGTTTTAGCTATACCATCCATTATATTTTTTCTGGTGTCATTGGGNANGTCGTTAATATTACCAATNGTTGAAAGTTTTACGTTATTTTTGTGCAAATTATTTATTTCTTTTTTTATTGTTGATAAAAGCAGTTTCATTATTGCAGAAACTTCTGATTTTGGCCTTGACCANTTTTCACTGGAAAATGTATAAAGAGTAAGATGTGAAATACCAATTTCACCACAGACTTGCACAATTTCCCGTACAGANTTTATTCCCTCGCGATGACCATGTGCGCGAGGTTTATTTTTCANTCTTGCCCAGCGCCCATTACCATCCATAATGATTGCAATATGCCTAGGTAAATCGCCATTACTAAAAACTTTATCTCTTAATCTATTATTCACGTTAAATAAATATTTTACTGATTATTGTATTCGTAAAATTAGTGCTTATTGCGTTTCTAATGAATAATTAATCTTTTTCATAGATTTCAGCGATATGGTGATCAAAGTCCAGTAAATCTTCTGGAATTGAAACATTCGTAAACTCTGATTTGCACTTATAGCACTCTATTGAATCTTCCACTTTTCTATAGAGATATAAATCAACAATAAAGAGGACTAGCAAACTAAGTCCATAAGTTATTGGAACCAGCAATGCGCCAATTAAGATAATGATACATCCAATAGCTTGGTTAAAATTTTTTTTCTTATATAAATGCTTACATCCGCATTCTGGGCATAAAGGGTTTTTACTATCAATAAAATAATTTTTTTCTACTTTTTTCAAAGTGGAAATCCATATTGTAGTAAATAATATTTGAATATTATATCTCCAAATAGAATAGAAATTATTGAAACATATAGCAAGCCCGTTGCGCTTTGTGTTGCTTGTAGCTTCAATGTTNGCCATATAAAGTAGTTGATAAGGATGGGGAAAATATTTCCCATAAATAATGCCACTAATATTAATAATCCATCAAATTCAAATATAAATGACCATGTATTTTTTGATATTCCATATGGGTCTACATATTGATTAAAGCTTAAATAATAGACATCCCAAAAAATTCTAATAATTAATATAATCCAAAGTAGCATCGTTGATTTTTTTAATAATGATATAGGCAAAGCAATAACATTTAAATACCAATGTCCTAATATCATTGCAAAAAAAACTCCGGCAGTAATCATTGATCCAATGAAAATTGATGCGGTTGCTTGAAGNTATATATCAGGCTGAACAAGATATTTGATAATATTNAGTAATGCAAAACAGCCTAATAATGATACTGTTGTAATAACAATATTATGNATTTGATTTCTATTCCAATAATAAGCCGTAATGGTTCCTAANAATATCAACCAAACAATCAGCATAATCTCTGAAAAGAAATCAACAGCAATAAAATGATATGCAATAGCTCCTAATGATCCAACAATACAGCATTTTCCTAAATTAAATCTATAAAAACCTTGGTCAATTTTTTGTAATGGCACTATCCAAAAATAGATGGGATAGATTGAAGCATAGCCAATGAATATTATAACAATTGAATGCGTAAAATAATTAAACATCAATTATNTCGATTATTTTCTTAGCTATTTCCTTATATAAAATACTGATATGTGAATTAGGATGCCTATCTACAATGGGCTTGCCTGAATCTGTAGTTTCCATAATATCTTGAGAAATGGGAATTTGACCAAGAAGCGGGACGCCCAGTCTGTCGCTTTCCGTTTTACCTCCTCCTTTTTTAAACAAATCCATTCTGATTGTAAAACTACCATCTTTATTAATATTAACCGGTTGACCTTCAATAAATAAATTGGTGCCACTCTCAACCTTACCATCTAGAAACAAACCTGACATATTTTCAATTACGCCCAATACTGGCGTTTTAACTTTGCGAAACATATCTGCGCCTTTTGTCACATCTGCCAATGCNATATCTTGGGGAGTTGTAATAATAAGTGCTCCATCCATTTTTAATTTTTGAGTTAGAGTTAACTGTATATCGCCTGTACCAGGGGGAAGGTCTAATATCAAATAGTCTAACTCTCCCCATATTACATCATAAAAAAATTGCTCTGTCATTCTTGCAACAAGAGGACCTCTCCAAATAGTAGGGGATTGGTTACCGCTTATAAAACCAAAACTCATAACTTTCATTTTTAGATGATCNAGAGGTAATAATTTTCTATCTTTATTTAATTCGGGNTGATCATCTAATCCTAAAATCATTGGTAATGAAGGACCATAAATATCTAAATCAAGTAAGCCTACTTTTAATCCCATATCTCTTAANGATAAGGCCAAATTAACTGCAACAGTTGATTTTCCCACTCCACCTTTTCCGCTTGATACCGCTACGATATGTTTAATGCCCGATAAGGTTGANGGGCCTTGTGCGGGTGCTGCTTGATGAGTCTTTTGAGNTTCTGACGCATCTTNATTAATAGTGATAGCAATCTGTTTGAANTTAGTTTCTGCATTTAATAAGGTNTTAATATCATCAATTACCTTATTTTTCTTTTCTTCGTTTTGGCTTTTAATATTCAACTTGATAGACAGANTGTCNTCATTAATATTTACTTCATTNATCATACCAAAAGAGACTATATCTCTACTAAATCCCGGGTAGGTGATTTGTTTTAATAAATTAATTATTACTTCTTTTTTCATTGTAAAAAAAACGGCTGTTAAAAAACAGCCGTCTACTAAATTACCTTAATAATGGCTTATAATTTTATTATGAAAACCATTTTGCATTAATTTCAGTATATTTACTCCATTCCTCTGGAAGTTCGCTTTCTTCAAATATTGCCTCAACAGGGCATTCTGGCTCACAGGCTCCACAGTCTATGCATTCATCAGGATCAATATATANTTGCTTTCCTTCGGGGTCAAACCCATCAGCTTTTGCCTCCTCACCAGCTCCTGTCTTATCNTCAGGGCCATGAATGCANTCTACAGGACAGACTTCCACGCAAGCCGTATCACATGTACTCACACATGGCTCCGCTATGACATAAGTCATGACTATCTCCTTTTTTTTTAAAGTTTTCGAAGCTATACAAATTATGATGGTTTTTTATTTTCTTAAAAGACTTTTGCTATCAAAAAATAATTAATATTAACTTCCGANTCTAATTANCTAATGATAAAATGAGCGAAGAATATAAATACGACCATTACAAANCCGTGCCTGATCCAGCNAGTAATGTAAATTTTAAAAAGAAGAAGCCTAAACTAATTGCAGTTGTGGATGAAGATAATTGTACGGGCTGCCAAGTCTGTGTTCCATTTTGCCCGGTTGACTGCATTGANCCTGTNCCAANCGAAAAATATGAAATTCCTATTCCCCCGGTTCAGGTGCGTCANGATGAATGCATTGGTTGTCAAATTTGCGCTAAAGCTTGTACTGCTTTAACCTGGGATGCTATTAGGATGATAAAAACTGAGGAATTTGAAGAAATCTACGATACAGAAGTTTCTGATTAGTTAGCCAATAATCTTTCTACCTCACTATTTATACTTTCACCTTTAATAACAAATATTTCATTTAATAGTTTATTTGGTNTAATAATCAAGTGCAGAGGCACTCCCCATTTTCTATCATCAGCTAATTTTTTTCTAAATTTGTAAAATAATGTATTATTATTCAAGCTCTCACTTTTTGATTCTATTTCACCATTAATTTTTTTCATATCCAGTAGATATTTATTTATAAATATATCTGACTCTTTTATTGATGAAAATTGCATAATGATTGAGAAATCCACCTTGGTATGATATCTATCATAATATTTTTTTAATTGTATAGCTTCATAATCACAATTAGGGCACCATGCAGCAAAAAAGGAAATAAATTGAGGTTGATTTGAAGAGTTTATAATTTTATCAATGTGGGGTATTAATTTCATAGACTGAATGCATTTCTTATCAGTTATTTTTTCGACTGATGAATATTCATGGTCTTTAACCATTTATTTGTATCCTACAATAATTAACACGATTGTCAGAGATAAAAGTGCAATATTTCTGTAAAAAATAAATTTTTGAAGATTNTTTGGATNTTTCAAGTCACTATGAATTAATTGTGCTCTTGAAAGATGGGTAAATGCAATTGCCAAAAGACCAATGATAATTTTCAAATGCATCCATCCATTCTGCAAAAAATGTGTTTGCTCTATCATCATTAGAACGCCAGTTAATGGTATAAAAAACGAAGCTGGCATTTCTACTTTCGTAGAAAGATCANGAATTAGCTTGTGCTCNATGCTATCNTTTTTTGATAGAATTATCGATATAGCTAGCGCTACACCAAACCATGATGCCATCCCTATGAAGTGTAGAATTTTAATAATTATGTAATAAGATTCCATTTATCTTAATGTTTTAACATTTTTTGTATTTCAAATTTTACTTTATTTTTTAGCTCNTCAATATCAATATTTTCGTAATCTTTTTGCTCAATTGGCTTACCAAATACAGCAGATATTTTCCCAGGGTTTATTCTCCAATCATTCTTATTCTTTGCGTTGTATGCGCCCTTTAAAGCTAATGGCACAATTGTTACCCCGGTATTTTTTGCTACATGAAAAGCTCCTTTTTTAAATTCGTTTAGTTGGCCGGTTGTTGTCCTTGTNCCTTCTGGTGCTATAATTGCAGACGTCCCCATGTGTATTGCTTCTTCCAATTTATGCAAGCTACTTAATGCTGAATTAATTTTTGTTCTTTCTATTGGAATTAAGCCATAGCGCTTTGCTAGTGTGCCCCATATTGGCCANGAAAACTGCTCNATAGATCCTATGCCTGTAACATAATGAGNAACTGCGGCAATTGACATAAATGCATCAAATAATGATCCATGGTTCATTAAATATAAATAAGGACCTTTATCGGTCTTTGGAGCTTTACCTTCAATCTTAAACCATTGACAACCAAAAAACATAAATAACCATGATAATAATCGAGCGATTGAATGCAGTCTTTTCGATGAAAAAAATATCATTAATATATAATAAATAAATGCACCCAATAAAAATACTATAGCCCATATAGGCCATATAATTAATGATATAATAGATTTAACCATTTTTATTCTTTTTAATTAAATGAAATAACTTATGGTTTACATTTGAAAATGTATGCTGTTCAAATTCATTGGGATTTATCCACTTCGCATTTTTTAATATAATATTTTTATATTTTTTTGAACATAAATAAAGGTCAACTTCCGTTTTAAAGTGTGAATAACTATGCTTCACAGATCCTATTTTAAATTCAATATTTATATCATTTCCAATATTTTTATTAAATATCATCTTGAATTCGCTATCAGTAATTGAATTATCATACTCAAAGGTAGGGAATTCCCACAAACCACCAAGCATGCCACTTTCCGGTCTTTGGTTAATGATAAAATTTCCATTTAATGTTATAAAAGCTGCCACCATTTTTTTAATTGGAATGGTCCGCTTAGAAATCGATTCAGGATATTGCAATTGTTTACCTGACTCATTAACCTTACAATAACTTTGATTAGGACATCCAGAACACAATGCTTTTTTGGTTGTGCATATTTGACTCCCTATATCCATCAATGCTTGATTAATATCTCCGGGACGATCACATTGAACTAAATTTTGTGCAAATTTTAGAATTCGATTATTGTTCCGTTTTGTAAGGGTTTTGATACCTAAAATGCGTGAGATAACCCGTATTAAATTTGTGTCAAGCGCAGGTAATTGATGATTAAATGCTATGGATAGTATTGCATTCGCAACGTAATTACCTACTCCTGGTAAGCTAACTATTCTATTATAATTATTAGGAATAATTCCATTGTATTTGTTTACGACAATCTTTG
>PBCB01000023.1 GCA_002717765.1 Fidelibacterota bacterium
CAGACTTTATTACTAGCGAGGGGATTTTTCAGGCTTTTTTCGTTTTTTTTGTGGAAATGGTAAAAATTCAAGCTTTCCAGATTTTACATCAAGTTTGATTCTATTGCATTTATCAAAAGCTTTTGATAGAAGAAGTTCTGATAGAGGGTCCTCAATTGAGCTCTGAATATGCCTTCTTAAGTGGCGTGCACCATATTCTGAGCTATATCCTTCTTTGACCAAAAATAGTTTGGCTTTTTTTGTAATTGAAATTGATAATTCTATTTTATTAAGATTTTTATGAAGGTCAGCTAATTGTAGATCAATTATTTTTATGACATTTTCTTTACTTAATGTATTAAAAATGACTGTTTCATCAAGCCTATTGATGAATTCAGGGTTAAAAATATTTTTTACTTTGTCTAGAATTTTATTTTTTATCTTTTCATTATTTAATTCAGCAGACGCTTCATTAAACCCAAAGCTTGATGCATTTTGAATTTCCTTTGTTCCTATATTTGATGTCAAAATAATAATTGTATTTTGAAAATCAATTTTTCTGCCATAACTATCAGTTATTACGCCTTCATCAAAAAGCTGTAAAAGAAGATTAAAAATATCGGGGTGAGCTTTCTCAATTTCATCAAATAAGACAACTGAGTAAGGGTTTCTACGTACTTTTTCAGTTAATTCACCACCTTCTTCATATCCCACATATCCTGGAGGTGCTCCAATTAATCTAGACATAGCAAATCTCTCACCATATTCACTCATATCAAGCTTAATTAATGAATCGTTTCGGCTAAATAAATAATTTGCTAATACCTTTACTGTTTCAGTTTTTCCAACACCTGTTGGCCCTAGAAATAAATAAACCCCAATTGGTCGCCCTTCTCTTTTCAGGCCAGCTCTTGATCTTTGTATTGCCTTACTAAGAGTTTTAATTGCATGCTCTTGGCCAATAATTTTTTCAGATAGCTCTTCATTCATTTTTAATAGCTTTTGACCTTCAGTTTCCGCAACTCTCCTTACAGGTATTCTAGTCATCGTAGAAACGACGTCTGCAACATTATCCTCAGATATTAATGCAGGATTTAATTCTTCATTTGATTTCCATTTTTTTTGAATTTTTTCAAGCTTACTAAACAACTTCTGCTCTTTGTCTCTTAGGTTAGCGGCATCTTCAAATTTTTGCTCCATAACTACGGAATTTTTCTTGTTTCGTATGTTATCAATATCAATTTCAAGATCTATTATATTTTGAGGAACTTTAATATTAAGAATGTGTGCCCTTGAACCGGCTTCATCCATAACATCAATGGCTTTATCAGGTAAAAACTTATCTGTGATATATCTATCTGAAAAATATACGCACGCTTTGAGGGCATCATCTGTGTAAGATACATTATGATGTTTTTCATAGCTTGACTGAAGACCTTTTAAAATTTTAAAGGATTCATCAGCAGAGGGTGGTGAAATATTTATTTTTTGAAAACGCCTTTCAAGAGCACCATCTTTTTCTATATGTTTTCTAAATTCATCTAGAGTTGTAGCGCCAATACAGTGGATATCGCCTCTAGCAAGAGCAGGTTTAAACATATTTGATGCATCTAAAGAACCAGATGCGCCTCCGGCTCCAACTATAGTATGAAGCTCATCAATAAATAAAATTAAATTATCGGTTTTTTCTAATTCAACCATTATAGTTTTCATTCGCTCTTCAAATTGACCTCTATACTTTGTACCTGCTACTAACCCAGCTAAGTCCAATGATAAAATTCGTTTATTATGAAGAGTCCTTGGAACATCTTTATGAATAATTTTCTGCCCAAGCCCTTCAATAATTGCGGTTTTGCCTACTCCTGGCTCACCAATTAGTACAGGATTATTTTTCTTCCTCCTAGATAATATTTGAGCAACTCNCTGAATCTCTTCTTCTCTACCAATTACGGGATCTAATTCTCCTTGNCGTGCTAATTCTGTTATATCCCTAGAAAAATGATCAAGNGCCGGAGTTTTCGATTTTGAAGGTTTAGNTGNTTTAGAATCTTGTNGTTCATTAANATGCTCATCGGTNTCACTATTNATCAGATCTAGAACNCTTTCGTAGTCTAGATTATGAGAATTCAATACTTCTCTAGCTATNCCNTCNCTTTCTTTTAAGATAGCTAATAGTAAATGTTCATCATCTGCTATAGTNGTTCCNAGTGCTGCNGCCTCATTAAATGCATTNCTTAGTATTCTTTCAGCTCNACGAGTCANTGGAAGATGNCCAAGGGTCATAGTATTNCCTAGAGTTTTAATCATATCTTCAATCATTGATTGGACATCATCAATATCGCAATCATAAATATCAAAAATCTTTGCGCTAAGGCCAGAATTCTCTCTTAATAAACCAAGAAGTAAATGCTCAGANCCTACNTAGCTATGACCAAGTCGAATAGCTTCTTCTTTGGCAAATTTTATAATATGCTGAACTCGTTGTGAAAAATTTTCTTTCATTATAGATTAAATTTAAGAATCGTATNAACAACTTCAAACAGGATCTGAGTTTGAAAGAATACCTTTATTTAAATAATATTTTTTATTACCAATCAGTGCAACTTTAGGGTCATGCGTAGCAATAACAAATGACTGGTCAAAGTCATTATTTATTTTCTTAAATAGCTGAATTAGTTTTTCAGCATTTTCAATATCTAAATTCCCAGTAGGTTCATCNGCAAGCACAACAGTAGGTTTATTAATCAAAGCTCTAGCAATTGCGATTCTTGACTTTTCTCCTCCAGATAATTGGGAAGGATAGTGGCTCATGCGNTTAGATANTCCCATGTAGNCTAGNAGCTCTNCCGCATCAGAACTATTTACTTTATTTCCATAAATTTGCTGTGGAATCATAATGTTTTCAATAGCATTAAATTCGGGAATCAAATGATGAAACTGAAATACAAACCCTATTTGTTTATTTCTAATTTTAGATATATGATCTTTGCTTAGATCATTGATGTCCTCACCGTTTAATTTGATTAAACCCTCATCGTAGGTATCAAGAGTTCCTAAAATATTTAATAGCGTAGACTTTCCAGAGCCACTTGGNCCCATAATCGTAATTAAATCTGATTTATCAATTTCTATAGNAAGATTTNTAAATACATAAAACTTTCCNTCATTATTCATAAATGATTTTGACAAATTCTTAGCAGATAAAATCATTTTTCAAGTACAATAGTATTTTTTGCNGAAATTGAACTGGTTCGCCTTGCGGCAATTACAGATGAAAGNGAAACCATTNTCAAGNCAATCAAGGCAATAAGTATAAAGTCTGAAAAATAAATGATCATTGGTAATTTTGAGGTAAAATAAATATCACCCGGTAATTTTATTATTCCAAAAATATTTTGAATCAGAACAGNAGAAAGACCGATAGTGAGCCCTAAAATAANTCCTATAGAACCCGTAAATATTCCTTGNCTAATGATAATGTCTCTAATGATTTTTTTTGTCGCTCCTAATGCAGATAGGATACCAAATTGCTTTATCTTTTGTATTGTAATTAACATAAGAGTTGTAGAAAGATTGAAACAGCCAACTAGCACAATGAGGCTCAGNACAATTAANGATCCAATTCTTTCAAGCTTCATTGCGCTAAAAAGCTTACTGTGTAATTCTTTCCATGTTTCAGTTTTTGAGTTGGGGATGATTTCTTTTATGCTTTTTTTCACTATATTTGGATTAGAATCTTCTTTTATTTTGATATCAATTCCATCATAATTATTTTTTCTAATAAAAAGTTTTTTTCCAATTTCAGAGGGTATAAATGCTACTCTATCATTANAATCAAGGACCTGAACATCAAATANCCCNCCTACTATAGATTTAACTTGCCTAGGAAAACCCCAAATGGCATTTTGATCTAATGGGCTCATTATTTTAACCTCATCTCCAATATTTAAATTCAATCGACTTGCAGTAGTCTTGCCCAGTACTATCANTGGTAAATCAGAAACGATTATATCCTCAAGNTTAATATCATAGAAATTCTTTATTTTATCAATATCAACAGATTTCATAGTAATCATTCTAGCGATACTATCTTTACCAAGAATCAATCCTTTCCTTTCTTTGTATAATAATAAATCTTCAACATTATCTATAGAATAAAGATTNTTGATATTTTTTTCATAATCTATATCTCCGCTAACTTTGACATCNCCTTCAAATCCAATAATTTTTTCAATTATTCGAGATTCAAATCCATTCAAAACTGATACAGATAAAATCATAGCCATTGTTCCCACAGCAATACCAATAATAGCAATAGATCCCGTGAACCTGCTTGGCCCAACTTCTTTGCGGCTAAACATAAATTTGCGAGCAATTAATGAAGAAAAACTCATTCGTACTTTAGCGCCTCAGAAGGTAATATTTTTGATGAGCTAGTTGATGGCCAAAAAGATACTAGCGTAGAAATAATTAGAGAAATAATAGAAATCAATATAATTTGGTTTAAATCAATATCAATTGGAATAAAATNCATAAAATATATATCTTCTGGTACNCTAATAATTTTATAATTATTTTGAATAAAAGCTAATGCAGCTGCAAAAAAAGAACCAAAAAACGCACCCAAAAAACCAATAATCAATCCTTTAATTAAAAAAATTTCTTTAATCTTTCGTTGAGGCATCCCAATCGCTGAAAGTAATCCTATTTGCCTTGTTTTATCTATTACAATCATTGTTAATGAGGAAATAATGTTTACTATAGCCACAAGGGAAATGAGTCCAAATATAAATAGAATTGGCCAGCGCTGGACATTTAACCATTTATAAAGTGCNCTATTTTTTTCTTTCCAGGTCATCGACATCAATGGATAGGAAGTATTAGAATTAATTAATTTATTAANATTATCTAAATCTTGTATATTTTTTAAACGAAGGACGTAACCTGATATTTGCTCATCCATTTTAAATAGTTCTTTTGCGTCNTCAATATTTATAAATACTGATGACTTATCATACTCTGTCATTCCTGAATGAAAAATTCCCTCAACAGAAAATTGNCTAAATCGCTTGTTATATGTNTACACTGTTGATAAATCAAACAGGGTAATCTTATCATGGATTTTTATATCATACATTTCTGCTAAGCGCTGACCAATAACCACCTCATTATTAGCTAAGCTTGATGANCCGCTTACTATCATTTTATTAATAAAACNAAGGTCTCTAATATCCACTCCTTCAACAATAACACCTTCAGCTAACTGGCCTTTTCTTAATAAAGCTGGATTTTGAATAAAAAAACCATGTGTAAAATTATTACTTTTGTTAAATAGCTTATTATTTAATTCATAATCGGAGGGTGTAATTGGCTCATTCATGAAGTGCTTAATTCGAATATGCCCATCAATTTCAGTGATTTTTTCAGAAATGACTCGTTCAAAACCATTTAATATAAACAGGGTGGTTAGTAGCGAAGCTATGCCTATAGAAAGGCCTACTATAGATAAGATACTTGCTGTTTTGACAAATCCACTTTTATNGGTTGAATTTAAGTGTCTTAAAGATAGGTAAAGGCTGATATTCAATTTTTTANTAACTATTCATTTTTCATTGCGGGAAACAGTATTACGTCTTTGATAGATCTGNTCTCTGTTAAAAGCATTACTAGNCGATCTATNCCAATACCAACGCCTCCTGTAGGTGGCATTCCACTTTCCATTGCTTGAAGAAAATTTTCATCAATAGGATGAGCTTCGTCATCTCCCTCTAAAGCTAATTTTTGCTGAGACTCAAACCTTTCTCTTTGATCAATTGGGTCATTAAGCTCAGTAAACGCATTTGCAAACTCTGCGCCTGCTATAAAAAGCTCAAATCTTTCTACTAAATCAGAATTTCCATTTCTATGCTTTTTCGCTAAAGGGGATATTACTGTAGGATAATCAGTTACAAATGTTGGTTGNAATAATTTTGGCTCAACAAAATCACTCATCAAGTGATCCAATAACTGTCCATAATTATCTTTCTTATCAATAGTAACNCCTTTATNGATGCATAGTTTTTTTAATTCTTTNGTATTTAATTGAGATATATCTTCTCCTAAATTTTCATTAAGTAGCTTGAAAAAAGGAATTCTTTTGAAATNTTTTGATAAATCNATCTTAACGCCATNCCAATTAATTTTTTCTGAATCTACTTGCTTTGCAACAGCATGGATCATTTCTTCTACTAAATTCATATTATCTTCATAATCTGCGTAAGCCCAATAGAACTCTAGCATTGTAAATTCAGGATTATGATTGCGATCCATTCCTTCATTGCGAAAATCTTTAGCAATCTCATAAACCCTATCTATTCCACCTATAACTAGTCGTTTTAAGTAGAGTTCATCAGCTATTCTAAGAAAGAATTTCTGATCTAGGGCATTGTGGTGTGTCGTAAAAGGCTTTGCATTTGCTCCTCCATAAATCGGCTGAAGAACAGGTGTTTCCACTTCAAGAAATCCAAGATCATCTAAAAATGATCTAACACCTCTAATAATTTTTGTCCTTTTTATAAAAGTTTCTCTAACGTGTGGATTAACAATCAAATCTAGATGTCTGTTTCTATATCTCTGTTCCTTGCTCGCAAATGCATCATAAATTTCATCATCTTTTTCTTTCACAATTGGAAGCGGTCGAATAGATTTACAAAGAATCGTCATGGATTCAATATTGACCGAAACTTCACCAACCTTTGTTTTAAAAACGTCTCCTTTTACACCTACAATATCACCAATATCCATTAGTTGAAAATTCTCATATTCAGATTCACCAATTTGATCTTTCTTGATAAAAATCTGAATTTTTCCAGCAGTATCCTGAATATGAAAAAAAGAAGCTTTTCCCATTTTTCGTATTGATACTATTCTACCTGCAAGGATAACTGACTTATTTTCATATTTTTTAAAGTTTAGTAAAATTTCATTGCTTACGTGCGATGGTTTAAATGATGGTGGGAAGGGATTAATCCCTTTAGAAATAATTTTTTCTAATTTTTCTTTGCGAATTTTTATAATTTGATTAAGACTTTTTTGTTCTTCTGACATAAAATTTTTCTTTCAAGTTATAATTAATTACTATCAATACTGTAAATTAAAAATGATCGTATAAAATCATCAATTTTACCATCCATTACTGCGGAAATATTGCCAGTTTCTTGATTAGTTCTATGATCCTTAACAAGATTATATGGATGAAAAACGTATGATCGAATTTGACTTCCCCAAGCTATATCCATTTTTTTATTTTCCAGATTTTTTATAGCTTCCTTTTCTTTGTCAAGCTCAAGTTGATATAGCCTCGCTTTTAATACCTTTAAAGCTGATGCCTTATTTTTATGCTGACTCCTTTGATTTTGACACTGAACTACCAAACCAGTTGGTAGATGGGTAATGCGAATTGCAGAATCCGTTTTATTAACATGTTGACCACCAGCTCCACTTGCTCTATAAGTATCAACTCTAAGATCGTTTTGATCAATTTCAATTTCAATTTCATCATCAGATGAAGGGTATATAAAAACTGATGCAAATGAGGTATGTCTGCGACTATTTGAATCAAAAGGCGATATCCTAACTAGCCTATGCACTCCAACTTCAGCCTTTAAAAAACCATAGGCATATTCTCCTTCAATTTCGACAGTAATATCTTTTATGCCAGCTTCATCTCCTGGCTGGTAGTCTATTACGCTTTTTTTAAATCCTTTGGCCTCAAGCCATCTACTATACATTCTATATAACATTTCAGCCCAATCTTGGCTTTCTGTACCCCCGGCTCCGGGATGTATAGTCATAATAGCATTTTGAATATCTTGAGGTTCCCCTAATATAGTTTTTAACTCGATATCATGAACTGAATCAACAAAATTTTTCAATTCAGTTTTTATTTCTTCAATTGAAACATCTCCAGATTCATAAAATTCAATTAGCACATTAACATCATTTAATGAACGATCAATTTTTTTCCAAAGGCTGATTTCTTTTTCTAGGATAGAAATTTTTTTTAAATGAAGAGACGCAGATTGATTATCATTCCAAAAATTTTGGCCAGAGGTACGCTCACGCATTTTATTTAAATCATCTTCTTTTGATGTAAGGTCAAAGATGCCTCCGCAATTCAGAATACTTCTTTTCTGTTCTGGCAAAAAGTTCTTTTAAATCATTAAAATCCATATTTGAAATTAATACTCTAATCTCCCGTTGAAATAAACATTTTGTCATTAAGATATTTTGTTAGCCCAGCCTCATCTAGATCAGTATCAATAAATTTTGAATTTTCAGCAACTGCTATTTGAGACCTTTCTTCTGAGACCAAAACTACAATAGCATCAGTTTCTTCAGAAATTCCCAATGCTGCTCTATGTCTAGTGCCCATCCCAGGATCAATCATTTTATTTTCAGTAAGAGGTAAAATGCATGCAGCGGCATCAATTAAATCATTCTGAATTATAACTGCGCCATCATGCAAAGGCGAAGAAGGGCTAAAAATTGAAAGTAACAATGAAGAAGTAACTTCTGCCCTTAGCTGAGTTCCTTGATCTTTGTAAGACCTTAATCCTGTCTCTCTTTGGATAACAATTAACCCGCCCCAACCTTTATCTTTCAATTGCGTAGTAGCTTCCACGATAGAAGTTATTGTTCTAGGGGTTCCAACTCTAAAAATTTGCTGAAAAAAACGTGTTTGACCAACATATATAAGAAGCCTTCTAAGTTCAGGTTGAAATAGAATTACAAATGCAACAACTAAAACAGTTTGAAATTGATTTACTAGCCAAGATGATGCGCTAAATCCAAATGCATTAAAAACAAATGAACCGATCATTAAGATAATTAAGCCTATCAGCATTTGACCGGCTCTAGTTCCTCTGAAATAGTCATATATTTTATGAAAAAGCCAACTCACAAGGATTAGATCAATGACATCAATAAGAGTAATGGTTAAAAAACCTATTTCAAAAAGAACCATTTATGAACTTTCAATAATTTTTTCAATAATTAATAAATTTTGCTTAGTCTCTTTGACATCATGAACTCGTACAATCTTTGCCCCATTCATATAACAAGCGCTTGCAGCTGCCAAGCTTCCCTCAAGCCTATCATTTACAGGTGAGTTAAGCGTTTCTCCAATAAACGACTTCCTTGATGGTCCAACTAAAACAGGATATCCCATATCGCAAATTTGCTTCAATTTAGCTATGATTTCAAAATTATCATCTAATACCTTTCCAAAGCCTATTCCAGGATCTAGAATTATATTTTTTTTATCTATGCCATGATTGGTAGCAATTTCAATCTGATTAGTAAAAAAATCTTTAATATCATTAATCAAATCAACGTATTTAGGATTTTCTTGCATCGTTTTAGGGTTGCCTTTCATATGCATAATGACTACAGTCGCATTAAAATTAGAAATAATATCCACCATTTCAGAATCATAAGTTAATCCAGATATATCATTAATAATGTCCACGCCATTATCAAGGGCAAACTTAGCTGTTGTTGGCTTATAAGTATCAATAGATATTAAACAATTAGTGTTTTTGCCTAGCTCTTCAATCAAAGGCGATATGCGATTGATTTCTTCAATGTCAGATATGGGATTTGCCCCTGGACGTGAGGATTCACCACCAATATCAACAATATCAGCACCATTATCTATTAGCTTATACGCAAAATCAATAGCTTGATTGGTTGAATGTAAGTTTCCCCCATCACTGAATGAATCAGGGGTCATGTTAATTATTCCCATTATCAGGCATTTTTCTGGCTTATCCAGCCAGTTATTGAATTTTTCTTTATTCATCGTATATATATAAAAAACGCCTCATTACAAGGCGTCTAATAGATTAATTTTAAAGTTAAGATTAACTTTTTCTTGTAGTCTTCTTATTAGAAACCTTACGAGTTGAGCCATTTTTAGATGGTCTCATTTTTTTTCCATTAACAATAGATTGTACATCATCGCCATTAATCGTTTCATACTTTAATAACGCTTCAGCTAAATCATGTAATTTTGATATATCTTTCTTTAATATTTTCTTTGCAGTTAACTGGGCTTTGCGAACAATTTTTACTACTTCTTTATCTATAATTCTAGCCATTTCTTCAGAATAATCTCGCTGGCTTTGAATTTCCCTGCCAAGGAAAATCTCCTCATTCTTTTTACCGTATGTCATAGGACCAACAACATCGCTCATTCCCCATTCGCAGACCATTTTTCTTGCAATACTTGTAGCCTGCTCAATATCATTTCCAGCTCCAGTAGTCATTTCTTTAAAAATTAACTCTTCAGCAGCTCTTCCACCCATTAAAATTGCTAATCTACCATTAATATATTCTCTAGAGTATCCATGCTTTTCATCCATTGGAAGTTGCATGGTAACACCTAATGCTTGACCTCTAGGAATGATTGTAACTTTATGAACAGGGTCTGCGCCTTTTGTTCTCGCCGCGACAAGAGTATGACCGCCTTCATGATAAGCCGTAATCTTTTTTTCTTCATCAGATAAGACAACACTGGTCCTTTGAACACCCATCATTACTTTATCTTTCGCTTCTTCAAAGTCAGACATTTCAACTGATTTCTTCTTTTTTCTAGCTGCTAATAATGCAGCTTCATTTACAATATTTTCAAGATCAGCTCCAACCATCCCTGGTGTTCCTTGCGCTATTGCTTTAAGATCTACCTTCTTTCGATTAATAACAATCTTCTTTGAGTGCACCTCGAGAATACCCAGTCTTCCCTTTAAGTCTGGAACATCAACCACAATTTGTCTATCAAATCGACCTGGTCGTAATAGGGCGGCGTCAAGGACATCAGGGCGATTAGTTGCAGCCATTAAAATTATATCTTCATTGGACTCAAAACCATCCATCTCAACTAGTAAGGCATTTAGAGTCTGTTCTCTTTCATCATGGCCACCACCTAAGCCTGCGCCTCTCTGCCTACCTACAGCATCTAATTCATCAATAAAAATGATACATGGTTGATTGCGCTTTCCTTGTTCAAAAAGATCTCTAACTCTTGATGCACCAACACCAACAAACATTTCTACAAAATCTGCACCACTAAGACTAAAAAAAGCTACATTTGCTTCTCCAGCTACTGCTCGCGCTAGCAAAGTTTTCCCAGTTCCTGGAGGACCTACAAGAAGAACACCTCTTGGAATTTTAGCTCCTAGCTTCTGAAATTGCTTAGGTTTTTTTAAGAACTCCACAACTTCGCTAAGCTCTTCCTTGCCTTCAACACATCCTGCCACATCATCGAAAGTCACTTTGGGCATATCAGAAGTCCAAATCTTGGCTTTACTTTTTCCAAAATTGAATATGGACTTCATTCCGCCTCCACCACCCTGCATCCGCCTCATAAGAAAAATCCAAAAACCTAGAATTACTACCCAAGGTAATAGATTAAGGAAATAACCTGTCCAATCTACTGTTTGCTGTTTAAAGCTATAATCAACACCATTTTTATCCCATTCATTCATTACATCTCTATCTATAAATGGTAGCTTCAATCTAAATCTTTTTAATTCAAGTGAGGAGCCTCGCCTATTAATAATTGTTTGTGTCTGCGCAAGTTCACCATGAAAGACCTCATCAATTATTTGAGCTTTTATTATTAATCCTTTATTTAAAAAAGATCGATATTGTGAATATTGAACCTCTACTTCTTCACCATTAGGATTTGTGAAAAAGTTTGATAGAAAAACAGCAGATATTAAAATAAACACCCAAACAAAACTAGTTTTACTAGCTTTTTTCCATTGGAAATTATCTGGATTATTGTTGTCTAAATCAGATTTAGGTTTATTATTCTGATTGCTGGTTTTCTTTTTATCTGTATTGTTTGAATTAGAATTCATTACTTAATTAACTCCCCCAAGTCTATATACTGCATTTAAATTCCTTAATTTTTGATTATAATCCAAGCCATATCCTACAACAAATTCTGGAGAAATCTCAAATCCTACCCAATCTATCTCAAAATTTAATTTTGCAACTTCAGGTTTTAAAAGCAAGGTTGCTATCTTTAATGATTTTGGATTTTTGTTCTCTATTAATTGTTTAAGAAAATTAATAGTAATTCCAGAATCAATTATATCTTCAATAATGATAACATTTTTACCACTTATATCAGATGATAAATCTTTTTCAAATTTTATTTTACCCGTTGATTGATCTCCAGTATAGCTTGCAACTTTGATAAAATCTACTTCACAGTCAATTTCCATCGCCCTAATCAAATCTGAAGCAAATATAAAACTACCATTCAGTACTATAATAAAAAGTACTGGTTCAGTTTTGTAATTTTCTGAGATTTCAGATGCTATTTGTAATACCCTTGAAGCTAATTCTTCCTTAGATATTAGTTCTTTTAAATTTGTTGAATCAGTCATCATAGTGCATATTTACTATATGAAAGTTCCATCATATTAGATGTGTTATTTGTTACTTTAACCTTATCGCTTATTCTTTGTCCGCAAAGCCAAATAATATCATCATCGGCAGTAAAAACAAGTTGGTTCTCTTTTTTAAAGCAATCAATTTTATTATCAATTAAATAATCTGATACTTTTTTCTTTCCATTCATTCCTAGGGGTTGAAACCAATCTCCATTCAACCATGATCTAATTCTTAAATTTTTATTTTTTATTTTATCGTAATCAATCACTTCTATATTGAGGTTATTATTAAAATTATGCTTTTCTGTTTTCTTTAAAGAAAAAATAAAATCATTAATATTGTATTTTCCATGATTTTTAATGTTGATATTTACTTGTCTTGATTTATTCTGCCTCAAAATCCATTTTTTTCTATCTCTTAAAATAGTCCAGTTATCACTTAATCTCAATATTGAACCAGTATCCGAATTATGAAAGAAGTTTATAATAGATTGATATTTATGACTTCTCCATGGTTTATTTGCTTCACCTATCAATTCTTTAATCAAGGTGAGTTTATGAAAATCACTAAAAAGTTTAAGTTTTTCATCCTCAAGTATGAAATGACCAAGTGAATTTTTTTCAATACTTTTTGCTAATATCTTAATCGCGCAATTAAGGCGCACAACAGATGTCTTAGCTTTATTTGATATAAGGGAAAATTTACCAATCACATCCCTATCAATTTTTTCAAGCTTATTAACTATAATTTTTCTAACATAATTCCTTTTTATTGTTAGATCGTTATTTGAAATATCGTTGACATATTTAATATTATTTAAATTAGCATAATTTTCAATATCGGTTTTTTTATATTTAATTAAAGGCCTAATAATATTGCCGTTTTTTTCTGGTATTCCTTTCAATCCATTAATAGAGCATCCTCTATCTAAATTCATCAACATAGTTTCACAATTATCATTCGCATGATGTGCCGTAAGTATGTAATCATAATTAATATCATTTAATGTTTGATGAAAATGATGATATCTGATTCTTCTTGCCCACATTTCAATGCTTTCATTGTTTTTGTTTGTTCTTTTTTCAGATCTAATAATCAACGGTATTTTGTTCGCTGCACAAACTCCCTGAACAAACTGTTCGTAGTTTTTTGACTTATTTGTTAGGCCATGATTTATATGAATAGCATATAGTTGGTTTTTTGGAACAATTTTTAAACATAGATCAAACATCACAAGAGAATCCATACCACCAGAAAGTCCCATTAATAGCTTCTTTTTATTATCTATCAAACAGAATAGGTTTTTTGAGAAAGGCTCTATTGCAATGTTCATATTTCTAGTTAAATAAATTGAGAAACTACNTGAGNNGCTGNTTTTGCGGATGTCATTATATAAAAATGAANGCATGGNACTTTAGCTTNAATGAGTTCATTTACCTGATTNACTGTCCAATCAATTCCAGCATTTTTTATTTCGCTTTTTGACTTACCTTGAACAGCATTTATAAGCTCNGCTGGTAAGTCTATATGAAAAAATTTTGGTAATACCTCCAAATGAGATTCCATNGATAAAATTTTTATTCCAGGAATAATAGGTACATCGATACCTTCGTCTCTACATCTTTTAACAAAGTTGAAGTACGCCTTATTATCGTAAAACATCTGCGTAACAATGTAATCAGCCCCATTTTCTACTTTTTTCTTTAGCTGCTTAAGATCTGTTTTCATATTGATAGCTTCAAAATGTTTTTCAGGATATCCNCCAACGCCAATGCAAAAGTCTGTCTTGAAAGNGTCANCTAATGGCTCAAGGTATTGTCCTGAATTCATATCCTTTATCTGTTTTACCAAATCACTAGCATAGTGATTGTTTTTTTCAGAAAGTGGAGCTTTTCTCAATTTATCACCACGAACAGCTAGGATATTATTTATTCCTAAATAATTAAGTTCAATCAATGCATCTTCAGTTTCTTCTTTAGTAAAGCCATTACAGAGTATATGAGGTACGGTCTCAACATTAAATTTATTTTTTATTGCAGCGCTTATTCCTATTGTTCCTGGACGTTTTCTTCTAATGCGCTGCACTAATTTTCCATCACCATCATCTTGATGATAAGATTCAGCAGACCTGCTGGTTAGGTCTATAAATGGCGGATTGAATGGCATCAACTGTTCAACTAGTTCAAATACCTTANNAATAGACCCTCCTCGATAGGGAGGAATAATTTCATAACTAAAAAGTGTTTTATCTGCATTGTTCAAATAATCTATAATTTTCATAAAAATTCTATGCTTTTTTATTAAGAGAAATTAAAAACGGATTTGAAATTAATTCATGGTTTAATTTGGTATCATTTCCGTGACCTGAATGTATAGTTTTATTATGATCTGCAATACTGATTAGATGAATTAATGATTGTTGCAATGTATCCCAATTCCCCCCAGGAAGATCGGTTCTACCTACGCTTCCCAAAAACAAAGTATCGCCTACAAATATATGATTTTCAATTTCATAGCAAACACCTCCCGGTGTNTGACCTGGTGTNTTGATTATAATTANAGAAAAATCTCCAAGNCTTAATTTCATTTCNNTNTCTANCCATTTATCAACTNTTGGTTTTTCTTTNATAGGAAGGNCAAACATTTCACAACTTGATTCGTAAGAATCTAGAATAACTCTCTCTTCCTTGTGAAGATAGAATGGAATATCGTAGGTTTTTTTTAATTTAGATACGGCACCAATATGATCAAGATGTGCATGTGTATTTAAAATAGCTATTGGCTTAAGATTCTTTTCTTCTATTTGATCAATAATTAATTGATGATCATCTCCAGGGTCAATTAATATTGCCTCATTTTGATTCTCATTCCAAACTATAAAGCTATTTTCCTGAAAAGGGCCAGTTACTATTTTATCAACAATTAAATTCAAATTTCTTCAAAGAAAAGTTCGCTTAAACATTGAACCTTATCTTCAAATGAATGAGGATAAAGAAAATGCTCGGTAGCTGAAATACTGCTTAGTATCGAATTTCCATCTTGTGGGGTAAAACAATAGCCATATATCTCATGATCATTTTTAACATGCAAGGATTGTTCAACAACAACAGTTTGGTTTAAAATTCTACCATAATGTCCGTGATCTCTTCCAAATGAAAATACAGTAGATGTCATATTTTTTGTAGTAGTTGCAACTAAATCATTTTGTTGTAATCGATCCATAACATCATTAAGGGTAATGGATTCTTTTGTTTTTAAATAAAACCATAAAACATGCATGTATTGGCTATTTACCTTCATTGCAGATGAAAATAAATTCAAATCATATCCCAGTGTTGAAAAAAGTTCATAAGAGTCTTTTGCGTGATGTGAACCAAAGCTATCATCATCATGAACTCCAACTGAGGGTGCAGCAATAAAATTACCTGGTTGACTGGTATCGTTTGCTCTTCTAATACACATGAATCGGCCCTCTTTAAGATTATCAGGACCATTATCATTTATAGCTATAGTATTGGCAATGCATGATATATTATGCGTATTGCATGAAACAACTTGGATAAATTTATTTTCAGCATTTTCTTTCATAATGGAATCATTAATTCCCCTTGCATATTTCATACCAAATCCATCTTCGCTTCCCTGAGCAATAAAACCTTTTACTGATTCAATATTTTTTGAATAATATTTTTCTTTATTTTTTCTTCCAATCCCAGATGGTGTACAGTCTATAACAACAGAGGCTCTTCTAATTGCCTCATCGCTAATTAAATCTGATTCAATACCTAAATCTTTAAAGCCATCAATTCTATCTTCATTAACGGCAATACGCGCACCGCGTTTTAATAGACTAATAACTTTTGAGCGATCATCTTTGAGTGGTGAATTCTTATGGAAAGTTACCTGATCAATACCTAATTGTTCTTTATAGTCACAAAGGAGTCCAATCAATGGCTCGCCAATAGTGCCTGTACCTACAATATGTACTATTTTTTTAGACATTATTAAAGATCATCCTTATTTAGGTTAACTTTTTTATAAATCATGATTAAGTGTTTTTCTTTATATAAATGGAAAATAAACCAAGAAAGGATAGCGCCCATAACAATAATATACACAAATAAAAAATAATAAAAAAAATTATACATTAGATTTCAATAAATTTTTTGTACGGATCAGATGAACTCTATATTGCAACATAACAGCAAAGAGTAGCGAAAATATCGCCAATGAAAATAAGAATGAATATAGAATTTCTGGTGGCTGGCTAGCCATTTCTACTTGTGGATGAGATTGAATTTCAGGTTCCCAAAATTGAACAGATAGAAAAATAATTGGAACATTAATAAATGCAATAATACCTAAAGCAGCAGCCTGGCGTCGCACTCGCTCTATATTCCCTCCAAAAGATCTAAACATAAAATAGCCCATATAATATAAAAAAAGGATAAGAGTAGTTGTTAGTCGTGGCTCCCATATCCAAGGAGTACCCCAAATAGGCTTCGCCCATACTGGTCCAGTAATTAACACTAATGCCATAAAAAAAGTCCCTATCTCAGCTGATGCTAAAGCAACATCATCCCATCGATTATCATTTTTTATAAATAACATAAATCCAGAAATCATAACTATCAAATATCCGACAAAACCCACCCAGGCGGATGGCACATGAACATAAAAGATTTTTTGCGCCCAATGCTGATCTGCTATCATCGGAGTAAAAAAAATGATATTCATTAAATTCACCACAAAGAGGATTGATGCGATGATGAGAAGCATTAGATTTTTTTTATTATTATAAAATAATTCCATTATTCTTCAATGATATGGTCAAACAATGCATAACCAGCTAGCCCAAAAATTACAACAACTGAAGCAACAATTAGAACCCAAACATTCCACATAGCAAAAGATTCTAGATCAATAATGCTTTTTGATATTTTAGTAGCTGCAATGGTTAGAGGCGAGAGCAAAGGAAATAAAAGTAAAGGCAAAAGAATTTCACTAAAATTTGATCGTATAACAATACCAGAAACAAGATTAGCAACTGCCATAATCGCAAGATTAATTAGCAAAGCCGTACTTATAAAAAGAAAGGTTTCTATAGGAATATCAAGTAATAATAATTTGAAAAAAGGAATAAGAATAACCAATTGGGTGATAGTAATAAATAAAAAACCGCTGATCCATTTAGCGATGAATATTATGCCTCGGTCAACTGGACTGGAAATTAATATTGAAAAAGCATCATAATCTTTTTCATAAGCAAATGATCTATGTACACCTAGAACAACAATAAATAAATTCATCAACCAAAACATTCCTGGTGCATAATTAGATAATACTACTTTAGAAACATTTGATGAGAATGCAAAAATAAGAATGATTGCTAATCCAAAAAAAAGCATAGATAAAACAATCTGTTTGGACCGAAGCTCCATAAGTAGCTCTTTTTTTATTAAAGAGAACAACATCAAGCTAAATCAATTCTTCCAGAATTAATAATAAGCCTCGTATGTGCATATTCCTCTGCTCGTTTCTTATTATGAAGAACCATTATCACAGACTTATTATTATTTTTCCACTTATTTATTAAACGATCAACCAAATCAATTCCACTTTGGTCAAGTCCAGTAAATGGTTCATCAAACAATAATAATTTCCAGCTAACAAGATCAGCGTGGACAAGTTTCAATTTTTGAAGCATACCTTTTGAGAAAACAGCAATTGGTTCATTCGCAAAATGTGATAATTCATAACGATCTAATGATTCTTCAATCATTATCTTAGAAACAACTTCTCTTCTAAGCGTAAGTGAAAAGTGCAAATTTTCTTTCGCAGTTAAATATGAATACATTCCAGGGTCATGACCAAGGTAGAGAATATCCTTTCTATATAAGCTATTATTTGATAGTAGATCATTTTCTTGAAAAGAAATAGCGCCAGAATCAGATTTCATAATTCTAGCAATGATTCGAAGCAGGGTTGTTTTGCCAGATCCATTATTACCCATTAAGGCAATAATTTCGCCTTGTTTTTGAGTAAAAGAGATGCCTTTTAAAACATTGTATCTATTAAAGGATTTATAAACTTGATTAACAGATAGCATTTATTTTTTCTTAAGCTTATAAAGAACACTTGATACTTCTGCTTTTAATTCTGATCTACGAAGGAGGAAGTCTTGCTTATCTAAATTTCCAATATCATATTCCATTTCAAGCTCTTTTATTTGACGATAAAGTATATTTTTTTTTCTACTTAGAGCGCTTCTATTATCAGAGGTATTTCTCATAGTAATCGCTGGTAAAAAAAGCGGTTGAATAGAATAAATAATAGGAACTATAAAAACAACCAATGTAAAAAAATAATCTTTAATAAAATCCACTAATTAGTCCTTCCTTGGCCATAGAGCAATAACGGTACCAAAGGCTAATAGATACCCCCCTATCCACACCCATTTGACTAAAGGGTTTATCATGATTTTAATAAATGCAGTATCATTATTATTGCTTACTGAAGAAAAGATTGAATAAATATCTTGATTCAATGTTGAAAATATATCTAATTCGCTATGCGGTTGCCGTTTATTTATATCTGGATTCTTATGAAAATAAACTCTTTTTTCAGGCTTAAGGCTTGTTATATAATCACCGCTAAGATTTGTCACGCGTAAGTCAGAGATCCATGCATAATGGTTTGATCGTTCTTGTTCATACATTCTAGTCAATTGAAAATTATAATTTGCTACTTGTTCGGTTTCACCAACTTTTATGCCAAATTCTTTTTCTTTATCAAATGCATGACCTGTAAATCCTATAAACATCAATACAATTCCAAGATGTACAATATAGCCTCCATAGCGTGAGCGATTCTTATGAATCATTTTATATAAAGCAACTATCGAAGATTCATTGAATTTACCCATCCTAATGCGCACTCCCTTTACAAATTCACTAAGAATTGCTGTGGTTACAAAAACACATAGGCTAAATGAAATCACTACATATCCAGTCATTTTTGCTAAAATAAATAGCAACGCACTAAACAAGGCAAGTAAGGTTGGGAATGTAAATTTTTGAATTAGCTTGTGATTTGACGTTCCTTTCCAAGCCAAAAGAGGTCCTATTCCTGTAAGCGCTAATAATGCAAGACCGATTGGTATATTTATTTGATTAAAAAATGGTGGTCCTACAGAAATTTGATCACCCGTAATTGCTTCTGTAATCACAGGAAAAAGCGTGCCCCAAAAAACAGCAAAACAGATCACAACAAAAATTAAATTGTTAAATAGAAACCCGCCTTCTCTAGAAGTAATTGATTCAATTTTCCTTGGAGAACGTAAATCATCAATTCGTGTATACATCAATCCAAATGAACAAAATAGGATAATAAATACAAATGATAAAAAGACAGGACCTAATGAAGACTCAGTAAAAGAATGAACAGAGCTCATAACACCTGACCTAGTTAAAAAAGTTCCAAAAATACATAAACTGAAGGTTAGTATAATTAAGACCATATTCCAGATTCTGAGCATATCTTTCTTTTCTTGAATAATAATTGAATGCAAGAATGCAGTAGCAGTCAACCAAGGCATGAAACTTGCATTTTCAACTGGATCCCACGCCCAATATCCACCCCAACCAAGCTCTTGATAGGCCCACCATCCTCCAAGGATAATACCTATACTAAGAAATAGCCAAGTAACTAACGTCCATCTACGTATGCTTCGAACCCATAAAACTCCTGTGTCTTTATTAACTAAAGCTGAAAATGCGAAAGCAAAGGGAACGGTAAACCCCACATAGCCTAAATAGAGCACAGGAGGGTGAATAGCCATGGTGATATTTTGCAACAATGGGTTTAACCCATTTCCGTTTATCACTACAAATTCAGCCTGTGTTGGTTCAAATGGATTTGTAATAAAATTAGTTAGTATCAAAAAAAATGCTTGAGTAGCTGACATGGTAATTATTACCCAAGGCATTAAACTGCGATGTCTAGTTTGGTTTTGAATAATTGTAATAGTATTGAATATTGATAAAATAAATAGCCAAAAAAGCAATGAACCAGATTGTCCTGCCCAAAGCGCTGAAACTTTGTATACCGTTGGAGTCTCAAAACTTGTGTAGCGTGCTACATAGTCAATATCAAAATTACTTATCAATAGTTGATAGCTTAAAGTGAATGTAGCGATGAATACAAAAAAGGAGATAGCCAGCCCTAAACGCTGACCAGTTAAAAATAACCGTTGATCGGATGTGCGATTATAGATTAATAATGTAATTATGGATAAAATGCTACAGCCAAAAGCTAGATTGAGTGCAACGCTACCAGCAATAGGGGTCATATATCTATTTCTTCAAGATTATAATTAGACTCATTTCGAAGATCTCCTTCATAGCGAGATGCGCATTTGGTTTGCAATTCATCAGCGTAAAAAATACCATTAAGATATTCACCGGTTACAATCACCTCAGCGCCATCTTTAAATAAATCAGGACGAGTTTTATTATAATTAACTGCGAGCTCTGTATCGCCTTCTTTTAAAATAAAAACGCATTCTAATTGGTTTATCTCGGAAATCTCTATAGAGCCATTTTTGACGAGGCCTCCAAGCTTGGTCCGCTTAGAAATATTTTCATCAATTAAATTTTGAACAGAAATAAACTGAGCCATGGCTTTCTTATCAGAAGGGTTAAGTGAAACCCATCCTATCCAAAACAGGGTAACAGAAATGACACCGATAACTAAACTGTAAATTTTATTATTCATTATTAATGATTTATATGCCAGTGAATTTAAAACACTGATGTTTCATTCCACTCACCAAATTCATCTTTTATTTTAATCACAATCTCACCCATGGTTGCATGCGCTTTTGCAGCCTCAATAATAGGTGGTAGTAAATTTTCTCCAGTCTTGCATCCTTTTTGAATTTTATCTAGAGCTTTTTGAGTAATAGCATTATCTCTATTATCTCTCAATTTTCTTATTTTGTCTTTTTGATGTCCTTCTGCTTCTTTGCCAATTTCTAATATTGGTATATCAATCTCCTCGTTAGATTTTTCAAATTGATTAACACCAACATGAATAAGTTCTTTATTGTCAATTTTTTTCTGATGCGCTGAGGCTGAACGGGAAATCTCATATTGAAAATATCCTTTTTCAATTGCTGGAATAACTCCACCTATATCATCGATCTCTTTAAAATATTTTTCAGCTTCTTCTTCAATTTGGTCTGTTAGATTTTCAATAAACCAAGAACCTCCTAATGGGTCTGCAACATTTGCAACGCCTGTTTCAAATGCAATCAACTGCTGTGTTCTTAATGCAATTTCTGCAGCTTTTTCTGATGGCAACGCTAGGGTCTCATCCATGGAATTAGTATGAAGGGATTGGGTTCCCCCTAAAACTGCAGCTAGCCCTTGAAATGCGGTTCGAGAGATATTATTTTCTGGTTGCTGAGCAGTCAATGAACAACCTGTGGTCTGTGCGTGAAATCGTAATTTCCAAGATTGGGGATTTTTTGCCCCATAATGATTTTTCATACGCTTGGCCCAGATTCTTCTAGCTGCTCGAAATTTGGCAATTTCTTCAAAAAAATCTAAGTGCGAGTTAAAGAAAAAAGATAACCTTGGAGCAAAAGAATCAATATTTATTCCAGCATCTAATGCATATTCAACATAGGTAAAGCCATCAGCCAATGTAAATGCTAATTCTTGAGCAGCAGTTGAACCTGCCTCTCTTATGTGGTAGCCTGAAATAGAAATTGTATTATATTTTGGCATATTTGTAGTACAAAATTCCATCATATCCGTAACAAGCCTCATTGATGGCTCGGGTGGAAAAATCCACTCTTTTTGCGCAATAAATTCCTTTAAGATATCATTTTGGAGTGTACCTCTAAGATTTTTGATATCTACCCCTTGCTTTTCTGCAGTGGCAATATAAAAAGCTAGCAATATTATAGCTGGACCATTGATTGTTTGAGAAACAGAAATTTCACCTAAATCTATTCCTTTAAATAAATCTTCCATGTCATTTATTGAAGCAATAGAAACACCACATTTTCCAACTTCCCCTTCAGACCATGGGTGATCAGGATCGTAACCCATTAATGTTGGCATATCGTAAGCCACAGAAAGACCGGTTTGTCCTTTACTTAATAATGAATGGTAGCGCTTATTCGTTTCTTTAGCAGTGCCAAAACCAGAAAACTGTCTTTTTGTCCATAATTTTCCACGATACATATTTGAATGGACTCCACGCGTATATGGAAACTGCCCTGGAAAACCAAGTTGATCTAAATAGTCTTCATCGGGCTTATCAGGATAGTAAAGTGGATCTAATTTTTTTCCACTAAGAGTATCAAAATTATAGTTTCTAGAAAGTGAATTATTGAAACTTTCTTCCCAGTCTTGTTTTGCTTTTTCAAATTTTGTTTTATTCTTTGCCACTTGAATCAGTGCTCAAATTTATTATTCTTTAACTGAAGCATTTTATTAATCCCTTCATATAACATCCAAATAATCAATGCAATAAGCATTATTGTAAGTGAAAATAGAATATTATTATTACCAAAAAAAGTGAGAGCGTTAACTATAAGTGCAGAGAACGTAATAATCATAATAATTATCATTGGTATTACAAGCGGAAGAATGGGCTTTCTTTTTTGCCAATAATATAAAGTTAGAACCATTAATGTGAGCGCAGCTAACATTTGATTACTCGCACCAAAAATAGGCCATAAAACCCAACCTGCCTGCCTTGAAGCGCCTGATGATGGATCTGTTATATTCCAAAAAGCCATCANCATAGCAGGTATNACTGCTACTAGAGTCGCAAGAAATCTATTTGAAAGAAAATGCAATTTGGTTGCNTTGCCAAATTCATCTAATATAAAGCGCTGAATCCTTGTTGCNGTNTCTAAAGTTGTAGCTGCAAAAGAAATCACTAATACTGCCATTAGGGTATTTGCAAAAGATTCGGAAATCCCCAAAGACGTTAGTAGNGCACCTCCGCCCAACACAAAAGCTGCCGCTTTGTTTCCGCTAGCATGCTCCCATGTATCATAATATTGAGACCAGTCAAGGTCTGCTACGTAACCAACAGAAGGTAAATTGCATTGGCCAACAAGAGAAATTCCTGCTACAGCAGCTATCGTAGANACAAGAGCNAGTGTACCTTCTCCAATCATTCCACCATAGCCCACCATTCTAGAATCGGATAAATACTCTAGCTGTTTAGAAGATGTCCCAGAAGCAACTAAGCCGTGAAATCCACTTATTGCACCACANGCAATGGTTACAAATAAAAGTGGAAATAAGCTTGGTGTATTTGGCTCTGATAAAGACCTAATAGCTGGGGCTGTAACNATGGGCTGTGCAACAAAAACACCCAAAAAAAGCAGACCCAATCCTATAAATAATTGATGGCTATTTATATAGTCTCTCGGTTGAAGAAGTACCCAAACGGGAAGAAGNCTAGCTATAGCTGAATAGATAAATAACAGAATTATCCATACATTTTTTAATTCTACNGTTGAAAGCGTCTTGCTTANTATGATTGGGTTGTTTGATCCTACCCAGACAAAAAAATANAGAAGAGCTACTGATATGATTGATAGTATCAAACCATTCGCATTTTTTTTATTTAAAAGAACTCCCATTGCAAGAGCAATTATTATTTGGACATTAATAGGAATAATTGAACTAGGAACAGAAACAAAAAGATCAGCAATGGCCATGGCAAAAACAGCTAGCACTAACCAAACTAATAACAATACAAAAATCAAAAACATCAATCGTGCACGTTTGCTTATTGTAAATGAAGCTATATCTGCAATACTGCGACCCTTTTCCTTTACGCTTGTCACCAGTGAGCCAAAATCATGAACGGCTCCCATAAATACAGTTCCAAATAAAATCCANACNAGNGCAGGTAGCCATCCCCAATATGCTGCAACACANGGACCAATTATTGGAGCTGCGCCTGCNATTGAAGTAAAATGGTGGCCAAATAAAATATGTTTTTTTGTTGGATAGTAGTCAACGCCATCCTTCATGCTTTTTGAAGGAGGCTGTACTGATTCATCATTTATATCAAAAAGATTATAGGCAATATATCTTGAATAGATTTTGTANCCGGTAAAAAAAGCTAAAAAACCTATAATTACAAGAAAAATTGAACTCATTAGATTAGTATTGAAGCTTTATAGATTCGCTCTGTTTGAGAACAATATCTTCAATTCCTTTTTGATTTACTCCCCATTTTTCAAGCAATAAATCTCTTGGGCCGTGTTCAACAAATTCATCTGGCAGTGAAATTATTTTTACACTACCTTTATATCCATTAGTAGCAAGCCAAGCAGCTACGCCTTCTCCAAAACCACCCGTTTTAACGCCTTCTTCGATCGTAATTACATTATCAAATCTTTCAAGGGTTGATTGCAAATAATCCTCATCCATTGGTTTAATAAATCTGCAATTAACGACTTCGCACTCTATTCCTTGTTCTGATAGATTTTTTGCAGCATTAATTCCATCAAACACTTGAGCTCCAACTGCTAATATCACAGTATTGCCTTTCGATTTTCTGCACACTTCCCAGCTACCAATTGGCAATAACTCAGCCTGACCTTTTTCATCAAAGTTTTGCGAACAAGCCTTTGGATAACGAATTGAGAATGGTCCTTTGGTATAGTCCAAAGCAGTATAAAGCAAATGTCTAAGCTCATTACCATCCTTTGGGGCAGAAACGATAATACCTTGAACGCATTTTAAGTATGCTATGTCAAGTGCACCATGATGAGTTGGCCCATCCTCTCCAGCGATTCCAGCGCGATCCATGCAAAAAATAACAGGTAGATGCTGTATAGCAGCATCATGAACAATATGATCATAGGCTCTTTGTAAAAAAGTAGAATAAATAGCAACAATGGGACGAACATTTTGAGTTGCAAGGCCCGCAGCAAAGGTAACGCCGTGACCCTCTGCTATTCCAACATCATAATATCTACTTTGGAATTCATTGGCATACGGAACTAGNCCTGTTCCTTCTCGCATTGCCGCAGTAATACAAACCGTATCTTTTCTATTACGTGCAATTTCACAAACGATTGAGCCAAATACATCTTGAAATACAGGTGCTTTTTGAGGTAAGGAATTATTTTCTTCAACTTTTTCTTTTACCTTGCCGTTAGGTTTTACAGCATGAAATTTGACAGCATCTAAATAATAATCATGATTATTATTACTAGAAGTGACCATACCTTTCCCTTTTTTTGTTAAAATATGCAATATCGCAGGGGTTTTTAAATCCTTTATTCGGTCTAAGGTTTTTATAAGTTCAGGTAAATCATGACCATCGATAGGTCCAAAATATCTAAAGCCAAGTTCCTCAAAAAGCATTCCTGGCACTAAGAAATTTTTTAAACTCTCCTCAATTTTTCGTAAGATTTTTTGAATTGTTTTTTTCCCAAAGGTTATTTTACCAGCCACTTCCCAAATCTCAGTACGAATTTGATTGTATAACGGATTCGTTACAATCTTTGTTAAGTAAGTATTTAATGCGCCAACATTTGGACTAATTGACATTTCATTATCATTCAATATAACAAGCATAGGAGTTTTTAAATGACCCGCATTGTTCATCGCTTCAAAAGCCAAGCCACCTGTCATAGAGCCATCGCCAATTACAGATACAACGCGAAAATCTTTATCATTATGTTTTTGGGCTTCAGCGATACCGGTAGCAGCTGAGATAGAAGTTGAAGCATGGCCAGCGCCAAAGGCGTCATACTCACTCTCGCTAATCTTTAAAAATCCACTTAAGCCACCCATTCTTCTAATTGAGTTGAACTTATCTAATCTTCCGGTTAGTATTTTATGTGCATAACCTTGATGACCAACGTCCCAAATAATTTTATCCTCAGGTGTATTAAATACTTTATGCAGTGCAATAGTTAATTCTATCACCCCTAAGGTTGGGGCGAGATGCCCTCCAATTTCTGTGATTGTTTCTATTGTAAAATGCCTGAGTTCATCAGCTAGTTTAAGAAGTTGATCTTTATTTAGCTTCCGTAGATCATCAGGAGATTTTATTGTTGGTAGTATTTTAAGCTGCATTATTCTCTTTATGATAATTCATATTTTTTGAAAAAATGTAATGGTGTAAAAACGTAATTTTATTTAATTCAGGATGGAAGGTGAATCCAAAATGTATTCCAGATCTTACCGCAATAATATCATCATGATATTTACTAATTATACTAACCGATTTACCTACTTTATTTATTTTTGGAGCCCGAATAAATAGCACTTCAGCTTGATGAATTTTTTCATCAAGCTCAATATCAATAGTATCCATAAATGAATTTACTTGACGTCCATAAGCATTGCGATTTACCTCTATATCTAAAATACCCAGAGGTTTTATTTTATTATTATTTTGAATAGNTTTACTCATCATAATCAACCCTGCACAAGTACCCATTATTGGTTTTTNTTGGGAAAATTTTATCAAATACTCTTGAAAATTAATCCTCGTCATTAAATCACTCATTGTTGTTGACTCTCCACCTGGAATAATCAACCCATCAATATTNTTTAATTGATCTGGATATTTAATTTCAACGGATGAAATATTGATTTCTTTCAATATTCTTATATGCTTTTCGTAGTCACCCTGTAGCGCTAATACTCCTATCATAAATTCAGAATATTGGTATTCACCAACCTCTCTCCTGCATTCTTTCACCTTCAGGAATCTCTGACATATCTACACCTTTCATTGCTGATTTCAATCCTGTAGATATTTCAACTAATTTTTGAGCATCATTGTAATAGGTTACTGCGTCTACAATAGCCTTACCTCGTGGTACTGGGTCATCGCTCATAAATATACCTGACCCAACAAAAACTGTTTCTGCTCCAAGCTGCATCATTAAAGATGCATCAGCTGGTGTAGCAATACCGCCTGCTGCAAAATTGGGCACTGGGAGCCTTCCAAGCTTAGCGACTTGCTGNACNANTGAGAAAGGAGCTCCCAAATTTTTTGCAGCGGCCATTAANTGGTCCTGATCCATTATAGTTAATTTTTTTATTTCACCTTGAACTTGACGCATATGCCTTACTGCTTCAACAATATTTCCGCTTCCAGGTTCCCCTTTGGTTCTGATCATCGCTGCTCCTTCACCGATCCTCCTTAGCGCTTCACCTAAATCTCTACAACCGCAAACAAATGGAACTTTAAAATCGTGCTTCCAAATATGATTATGNTCATCAGCCGGTGTAAGAACTTCACTTTCATCAATGAAGTCAACTTCAAGGGCTTCTAGAATTTGAGCTTCAGCAAAATGTCCTATGCGAACCTTTGCCATTACAGGAATTGTTACAGCTGCCTGAATTTCTTTAATCATTTTAGGGTCGCTTGCTCTAGCAATTCCACCTTCTTCTCTGATAAGGGCTGGTATTCTTTCTAATGCCATCACCGCAGCTGCGCCTGCCTCTTCAGCCTGCTTAGCCTGCTCAGCATTCATCACATCCATAATTACACCACCTTTTAGCATTTCAGCTAGGCCAACTTTTACTTCAAAAGATCCTTTTTTAGGCATAAATCTCCTCCTCTTGAACATTTCCAATTTCTTTAACTCTATCAATAACTTCTTTAATTATATTATCTGGGGTACTCGCTCCAGCTGATATTCCCACAGNATCACAATCTTTCAACCATTTTTCATCAATTTCTAAAGCNNACGTTACCTGATAAGATCTTTTATTGCGCTGATTAGATAAATCAGTTAAGCGCTTTGAATTAGCGCTCGTAAAAGAACCAATAACAATCATAACATCACATTTTTCAGATAATTCTTTTATTTGCTCCTGATTTCTTTTTGTAGGAAAACAAATTGTATTAATAAAGCGCAAATCAACAACTTTACTCATCAGTATATTAACTATNTCCTGAACATTCTCAATAGTTTGCGTGGATTGACTAACAATTCCAGCCCGTTTTGTTTTTCTTAAATGTCTTGCTTCTTCAGTGGTTGCTACAACTACAGGGTCTTTCACTTGACTTGCAATGCCTACTACTTCATCATGCCCATGATCACCAATAATAATAATTTTTCTTCCATCGGATTCTAATTCTTTTATTTCATCATGAATATCTCTTACAAGTGGACAGGTAGCATCTACAATATTCATATTTTTTTTCTTGGCTTCTTCCCATGTATCTACATGGGTACCATGTGCTCGTAGCAATACTGGCCGTCCATCGGGNACCTCATCTAAGGAGTCCACAACTTTAGCCCCTGCCTTATCCAGGTCATCCACAACATTTTCATTATGCACTATATGGCCCAACATATAAACGTCACCATATTCTTCTGCTGTGTCATAGGCCATATTAACTGCATCACGGACNCCAAAACAGTAACCTGCGTTCTTTGCTAAAAGAATTTTCATTAACTACTAGCTCCATGCTGNTTAATCATAGCATCTTTGGTCTGATCTACTACTTGTTGTAAAATAATNTCTGATGTGCCATCAGCTATTGCTCCAGCTGCAAATTTATGACCACCGCCACCAAATGATTTAGCAACATCATTGATNTTATACTTTCCCTTGGAACGAAAATTGATTCTACATCTGTTTGAATCGCTTTCATATATCATGATTGAAATCTCAACGCCCTTNATGGTTCTAACAAAATCAGTAAACCCATCNATNTCTTGAGGAATNGCACCNCTACTTTNAATCATTTCTCTNGAAATTATAAAAGAAGCTATCTGGCCATCGCTATCATATCTTAAATTATCAATCACCTTTGCCAATAAAGAAACTTGTGCTTTTGATCTATTTTCATAAATAGATTGATATATCTTTGAATTATCGACCCCATAATCAATGCAATCCATAGCAATCTTATGGCTTTTTTGATTCGTATTATTATGCCTAAATGAACCTGTATCTGTCATAACAGCAGTATAAATACCTTGGGCCATTAGTTGGTTCAAATTAATATTATTATCTATCAAAAAATCATACACCATCTCACCGGTAGCTGCAGCATCAATATTGATATAATTATCATTAAAACGTCCATCATTTAAATCGGGGTGATGGTCGATGTTAACGGTGTAGATATTATTTTTATTCAATATATCGCCCAATATACCCAGCCTATGATAGTCGCCTATATCAAAAATCAATGCAAGGTCAGAAGTTTGCATCCANTCATCATGATCTGATTCAANATACGTTTCAATAATATTATTCTGGTTTAAAAAGTCATATTGATNAGGAAAATCAGAAATATGAATAATCTTACAATCTTTTTCTAGGCTTTTGATATAGTGATACATAGCAGATGCACTCCCTAATCCATCTCCATCAGGGTTTTGGTGAGTGGATAGCACAATTCTGCTTGAGCTAAGAATTTTTTGATTTAACTTTTTCCAGTCTAACATAATTTTATAAGACCTAGAATTTATGAATTTTTTATGAATTAATACTAAGGAATGAAGGGGTTTATATTTCCCTATCCCAAAGTATTTCNTCAGNNCCTTGTTCAGAGGAAATATAGCGCGCAAGGACAAATAAATAATCGCTAAGACGATTTAAATAAGGTAACCAAATATTGTTTTCTTTAAGGGTATCCATAATTTCAACACAAGAGCGTTCTGCTCTACGGCATACTGACCTAGCTAGGTGTATCCGCGAACAAAATTCATCACCGCCAGGTAGAATAAACTCTTTCAACGGCTTAAGAGTTTGATTGTACTCATCTATTCTTTCCTCTAAAAATTCTATTCTTCCTTCACCGATTAACATCGTATCTGAGCTTTGGACAGATATTTCTCCTCCTAAGTTAAATAAATCCTGCTGTATTAATTGTAGATCGCTGACAATAGTTTCTGCTTTGCAAACAGTGATAGCATTNCCAAGTTGAGAATTAAGCTCATCAATATCGCCTAAAAGGNTTATAAAAGGATGAGATTTAGATACTCTTTCNCCNTTNCCCAGGCTTGTCTTTCCTTTATCTCCAGACTTAGTAGTTACTTTAGATATTCTCATACTAAAAAAATAATAAACTGACTATACCAAATAGTGGAAATAGTATAACTAATGAATATAGGAAATACCCAAAAAAAGAAGGCATTTCTATACCCGAAGATTCTGCAATAGACTTGACCATAAAATTAGGGGCATTTCCTATGTAAGTGTTTGCTCCCATAAAGACTGCTCCAGCTGAAATTGCTAAGAGGGTTTGTGATAATTCACCCATAAGAACCTGCGCATCGCCTCCAGCGGTATTAAAAAATACCAGNTAAGTAGGTGCGTTATCAAGGAAACTGGATAAAATCCCAGTTAACCAGAAATACATATNATTCACTGGACCAGAATCACTAGAAACAGAATTAATCACTCCAGCTAGTGCTCCTGAGGTACCTGCCTTAAGAATTGCAATTGCAGGAATAATTGTAATAAAAATACCAGCAAAAAGNTTGGCCACTTCTTGGATAGGAAACCAGGTATACTCATTTGCTTGTCGAATCTCTTTTGCAGTGTATTTCCAGCTTGCATAAGCAAGGCATAATAACAAAATATCTCTAATAATATTCTGAAGCTCTACATGAACATGATAAACGGTAAATTCAATATGAGGTTTCCAAAAACCGCTTAATAATACAGAGCATACAACACCAACAATTAATAACAAGTTAAATGACCCTTTTAACCCTATCTTTTCGCTACTAGTAGAAGTTGGTAATTCGCCTTCTTTTTTATATTGAACTGTATCGTAGATGTAGAAAATTATGAGAAGGGAAACTACCATAAACAGCATNGGTATAAACATTGCCTTNGTAGTCCAAAAGAAATCTACACCTTTAAGAAAACCTAAAAATAAAGGCGGGTCACCTAATGGGGTTAATGAGCCACCTATATTNGCAACCAGGAAAATAAAAAAGACAACAACATGAACTTTATGTTTTCTATCCTTATTTGCTCGCAAGAGCGGTCGAATAAGCAGCATAGCTGCACCCGTAGTTCCCATCCANCTTGCCAAAAGAGTACCCACAAATATAATTGCTGTATTCATGATGGGTGTTCCTACTAGGGAGCCTGTTAATTGAACACCACCTGAAATAGTAAAAAGTGCTAATAATAGAATAATAAAAGGGATATACTCAAGCAATCCCACATGNAAAACTTCATATATAGTTATTGNTAGTCCCTGTGAAAGCATAAATGGTAGGACAAAAAGTGTGGCCCAAAANGCCGATATTTTACCAAAATTATGGTGCCAAAAATCAGAAGCAATCAAAGGCAATANAGCAATTGAGAGAAGAATTCCCGCAAANGGAATCACCCAAAGAATTGATAGATCTCCTCCATCTAAATGGGGAGCTCCAGNTGTACCAGCGGTAAGGCTAGNAATAAATAAAATCATTGTAATTATTAGTTTCATAATATTTTTGATATTTTTTGGTTAATTAATAAATCAAACTTAATTATTGCAGAGGTATTCTTCCTAATTATTGATACAGGAATTATATCAATTTATTGAATTAAATTAAGGTATGGAATTTATATTAACGATCATTGTAATAGGTATGGCAATCGCTGGAATGTCTATTGGAATTATTTTTAACAATAAGCCTTTACAGGGTTCATGTGGTGGTGTTGCAGAAAATTGCGTTTGTCTTGATGGTGGAAATTGCGATGATCCTTCTCAAAAGCCAGAATCTACCTTCATTCCAGAAGACTGAACTGTTTGAAATTGTTCATTTTGATTAATAACCCAATATGCCTCTACCCCATCAAGGCTCTCAACTAGCTCTTTACCCGATTCTAAAGACATGACATTTAGTGCGGTAGCAATGGCATCTGCATCCATGCAAGTAGCTGTTAAAACAGTTACTGAAGAAATATTTGATTCTATTGCATAACCAGATCTTGGATCAATTATGTGGGAATATTTAGATGAATTGAATTCATAAAAATTCCTATAATTTCCNGATGTGGCCATTGCCTTATTTACTATTGGAATAACTGCAATAATTTTTTCACCAGGCTGAATATTCGGTTCAGGTACATCAATACCAATTCGCCAAGCTTTCCCTCTATTATTTTTTCCTGACGCTCTAATTTCGCCTCCAATCTCAATCATAAAGTTTTTATATCCTTTAGATTTTATAAAATTGAATAATNGATCTACACCCCAACCTTTAGCGATAGCATTTACATCTAACTCTAGTCCTTTATGAGATTTTATAAGAGAATTTTGCACTAATTTTATCTTATCATAACCAACCTTATCCTTGGCTAGTGTGATTTCTAAATCAGTAGGAGGTTGCCAGACTTCATCATACTCCCTATCCGCTTTACCTTTTTTCCATACTGAAGTAAGCGGGAGTGAAGAAATATCAAATGCACCTTTTGAAAGCTCAGACCAATATAATGCACGATTAATTACTAGTTTAAATTCATGAGAAATAACGATTGCTGAGTTAGTAGGTATTTTGTTAAATAATGATATTTCACTGTTGATAACATANGTTGACATTTGTTGATTAATNGAATTCAAAATTGAGTCAACCTGNGTCTTAATTTGGTTCATTTCAGGAATTAATCCTCTTTGCGGGACTAGNCGAATTGTATAGGATGTNCCCATTGCAGGTCCAGTAATATCTTCATATGTTTTGGGACTGCTACATCCAAAAAAGNAAGCTAAGATAAGCAAGCAGAGAATTTCTCGAGCTTGAAAGAATATGCGCTGGNNTTTATTAACCGAAACTATCATATGCTATCATATCTCGCTCAACTCCAAGATCATAAAGCATTTTATCGCATGCATCAATCATCATTGGGGGTCCGCACATGTAATATTCTATTTCAGATGGATCNTCATGATCTTTAAGGTATTCCTCTAAAGCAACATTATGGATAAATCCAGTAGGGCCTTTCCAATTATCTTCAGGCATAGGCTCAGATAAACCTACGATATATTTAAAATTTGGGTGTTCTTTCTCAAGTTTGAGAAAATCGTCATGGTAAAACATTTCTCTTGCTGATCGAGCTCCATAGAAGAAAGTAATTTTACGATCGGTTTTTTTAGTGTCAAGAAGGTCAAAGAGATGACTTCTCATTGGAGCCATTCCTGCGCCACCACCCAAATAAAGCATCTCCCTCTTAGTATCTTTGGCAAAAAATTCACCAAATGGTCCAGATATCGTGACTTTATCACCTTTTTTTAGATTAAAAATATAAGAGGATGCTATTCCAGGCGGAACCTGATCCCACAACGCAGGTGGTGGAGTAGCTATTCTTACGTTTAGCATAATTATATTACCTTCAGCGGGATGATTTGCCATTGAATAAGCTCTAAAACAATCCTCATCATTATTAGCTACTACATCCCAAATCTTAAACTTGTCCCAATCCTCATGGTATTCTTTTTCTACATTGAAATTTTTGAAACTTAATTGATGGTATTCAGGAATATCAATTTGAATATATCCACCTGCTGTAAAATTTAAATTTTCACCCTTAGGAAGCTCCAATATCAATTCTTTTATAAAAGTTGCAACATTACTGTTGGACCTAACNGTACAATCCCATTTTTGAATATTGAATATCTCATCAGGTACATGAACTTTCATATTTTCTTTAATTTTTACCTGACAAGCTAAACGCCAATTTTCCTTTGCTTCGGCTCTACTGATATGGCCTTTTTCTGTAGGTAAAATTTCACCACCACCTTCATTTACCTGACATTTACACATTGCACATGTACCNCCACCTCCACAGGCCGAAGGTAAAAAGATATTTTCTGTTGCTAGCGCAGATAAAAGTGTTGAGCCGGGTCTAACCCGTAGCGATTTATCGTCATCTCCATTTATATTAACTGAAATATCCCCCTGAGGAAGCAGTTTAGACTCCGCAAGATTTATCATTAAAACTAGAATTAAAATCACACCGCTAAAAATAACTACACCTAATAATGTTGAAGCAGTTATCATAATTGGATTCCCCCAAATGACATAAACGCAATAGATATCAAACCAGTTAATAGCATTGTTATTCCAACACCCCTAAGGTTAGTCGGCACATTAGAATAGCGCAGTCTATAACGTATTGATGCCATAGCTACAATAGCTAAAAACCATCCTAGCCCAGATCCAAAGCCAAAAACGATGGATTCCATCAATGTATAATTACGCTCAACAAGAAATAATGATCCACCCAATATGGAGCAGTTAACCGCAATTAACGGCAGAAAGATTCCTAAGCTTTGGTATAGCGAAGGAGAGAATTTATCAATTACCATTTCCACCAACTGTACCATTGCTGCGATCACAGCAATAAAAACGATTGGTTTAAGAAAATCTAAATTAACCTCAGGGAAACCTAACCAAGCTAAGGCTCCATCACCCAGGAGATAGCTATAAATAAACCAATTAACAGGTGCGGTAATCGTCAAAACAAATATTACGGCAAATCCAAGGCCTATTGATGCATCAACTTTCTTAGAAACCGCCAAAAACGAACACATACCAAGAAAATAAGCTAAGAGAATATTTTCAACAAAAACCGCTTTAGTAATTAAACTTAAATAATGTTCCATATTCTATTCCTGCTCAACTTTTCCAATAATTCTTTGTGCCCAAACAATTAATCCAAGGATTATAAAAGCACCTGGACTTAAAACCATTAGTCCCATATTCTCATATCCAGCAGCATACATTGATTCTGGAATTACTTTAAAACCATAAATAGTTCCACTTCCTAAAAGCTCTCTAAAAAAGCCAACTGCGATCAAAATCATACCGTACCCTAATCCATTACCAAGTCCATCTAAAAATGATTTCCAAGGTCCATTTTGCATTGCAAAAGCCTCTGCTCGTCCCATAATTATACAATTAGTAATAATTAAGGAAACAAATACGCTTAATTGTTTACTCATATCATACAGATAGGCTTTTAAAACAAGATCTGTTAATATCACCATAGATGCAATAACGGATAGTTGGACGATAATTCTTACTTTTGATGGAATTAAGTTTCTTAATAATGATATGACAGTGTTTGAAACGCAAAGCACCACAATAACCGCTAGCGTCATTACAAGCGCTATATCTAACCTTGTAGTAACTGCAAGTGCTGAACAAATTCCCAAAACCTGTAAGCTAATGGGATTATTGCTCATTAATGGATCAGAAACAGCTCTTTTTGATGATTTACTAAGTATTGCCATTAGCTTCTATTAATATTCTTTCTTATTTGTTCAAAATAAGGGTTATAAAATTTTAAATCTTTTAATAAGAATTCATTTAATCCTCTAGAAGTCATTGTTGCACCAGTTATTCCATCAACCTGATGGTAAGCTTCGTCAGATGACTCATCAACCTTGCCCTTTATTGTTTGAATACCAATCAGATTACCATCATTATCAATAAATCTTTTTCCAACAAAATTTTGCTGAAACCAAGGTTTGTCAACTTCAGCTCCAAGGCCGGGGGTTTCAATATGTTTATAAAAAGTAATTCCCTTGGCCGTAGCACCATCAGATTCAATAGCAAAATATCCATACATGGTTCCCCATAGTCCTTTTCCGGAAATAGGAATAGCAAATCCATCTACCTTTCCATCTACAATTTTTTTATACAAAGGGTAAAGTTCTGTGTCAACTTTAGGGTCAATATCATGAGGTAGTTTACCTGGAATAACATTACCTGATTTATCAACTACAAATGAGACTATTGATTCTTTAAATATCTGTTCCACATTTTCTGTGGTCCATGGAGCTTTATTAGATGGNGCAAAACCCAAGGAGCTCAAAATATTCTTTTTAATATCTGCTTGAATGTTGTTATTGGTAATATCTTCTAAAGAGGAGTATGCTGATGATAATATAAAGGCAAGTATCATTGTTACCAGAGTGGTAAAGATTAATGTATAACNATTACTATGCATGTCGTGCTTTTCTTCGATTAATATTTGACTGAATAACAAACCAATCAATTAGAGCAGCAAATGCATTAACAAATAATATTGAAAGCATAACACCCTCCGGATATGCAGGATTAATGGAGCGAATTATCACAGTTAAAGAGCCAAACAATATTCCATATATCCATCTGCCTTGATTTGTATGACAACCGGTAACGGGTTCTGTGGCCATGAAAACTGTTCCAAATAGAAAACTACCCATGACTAAGTGGTAATGCGGGGGAATTGTAAACATGGAATTAGTTGAAAAAGGAGAAAATAGATTTGTTATAAGCGCCATCGAAACCAACCCTATCATAGCTCCAAAAACAACACGCCAATTTATTATCTTGATATATATCAAGAAGATTCCAGAGAGAANAATAAGTAGCTTATTGGTTTCTCCTATTGATCCAGGCACCCAGCCCCAAAAAAGATTCCACCAAGAATAATCAAATTGAGATACACTATTCAACATTGATAAAGCATTTTGACCNAGTTCGCTTGCGGGTATAGATAGNGCGGTTGCACCAGAATAACCATCAGGCCCTAGGACCCATACTTTATCACCGGAAATCTTAGTTGGATATGTAAAAAATNTAAAGACTCTGGCTAATAGTGCAGGATTGAAAATATTCATTCCAACGCCGCCAAAAATTTCCTTTCCAATTACTATACCAAAAGTTGTCGCAATAGAAATCTGCCATAAAGGAATATTGGGTGGCATGGTTAGCGGAATCAATGCACAGGTCACTAAAAANCCTTCNCTCACTGGATGCTTTCGCATAACTGCAAAAAGAAGCTCCCAAAATGCTCCCGAAGCAAATGTTATAGCGATGATAGGTAAAATCTTTCCAAAGCCAAACCAAAAATTCTGCCAATTTGATCTTTCTAGGCCCATTGCTATAGCATTCTGATAACCAATATTCATTGCACCAAACATATAAAGAGGTAACAATGATATNACCACCAAAATCATTATTCGTTTTGTATCAATACTATCACGAATATGAGGCCCAGATTGGGTTACCTCATCGGTAGAAAAAAGAATTGTATCTGTAGCTTCAAAGATCGGNTANAGCTTTTCAAATCTTCCACCTTCTTCAAAATGAGGTTTAGTCTTATTTAATAGATTTTGAAGGAAATTTAACATTTATAATTCTTTCTCAATAAGATTGAGTCCATCTCGAATGGCTTTACCAAGATCAATCTTGCTTGGGCAGGCAAAACTGCAAAGGGCAAAATCTTCTTCATCGCANTCAAAAATACCTAACTGCTCCATTTCCTCAATATCCTCAACAAGAATAGNACGATAAAGAGGGTTAGGCAAAATATCCATAGGAAGAACATCTTCCCATGAGTCAATTGGCACCATATATCTTTCGCTACCATTTTTTAGAGTATTAAAATTATACCCTCCTACCAGCGACCCTAAAAACGCATTGGTCAAGCTATAACGTGAAGAAGCAGTTCCAGGTCGAAGCATCCCCATAAACTCACGCTCACCCCCCTCTTGAATTACTGAAATACTAGAATCAAAGAAACCTAAAAAGTCATCTAAATCAATTTTATCACCAGTCAATACGTCTCCAGAAATAATCCGACTTTCTCCTTCTTTTAGCCTTTCGCCCAACAACGGTTTCACCTCTACTCCAAGCCTTGATTTTATATGGATTGGCTGATTAATACTTGGACCGCCAACTGTAATCAATAAAGTAGTATCTAATTCACCAGTTAGAAAAAANCTTCCAATTCTAACTACATCTTGAGCNTTTACAATCCATACATGGTCATTGGGTCCTATNGGCGAAATATGATGAATTTGAATACCAACATTTCCNGCTGGATGAGGGCCTGAGACGGTATGACTAATAACGTCTTCNAGATCTAATAGGGTATCGGAAACTGTATTCTCATTGTAGGAAAGATGAACATNTCCAGCTGTCAGCTTATTAAGGATNTTTACTCCAGCTTGAAAATGGGAATGNCGTCCCCTAAGGGCTAAGTCAAGATTAACTGATAAGGGAGCAGTGTTCCAACCTGAAATAAAAATGTCACGAGGAGATGTTTTTGGATCAGCAATATTATTNAATGGTCTTTGGCGAATAAATGAAAACATGGAAGCATCAACCAAAGCAGATTTAACNGATTCGGTACTTAATGAATCTATTTCATCCAATTTGTAAGAATTACCTATTTCTACTTCTTCTTTTTCAGATAATTCAATGACAATTTTTTCAATTCGCCTCCTCTCGCCATATTCAATATTTTTCACCTTACCGCCTCCAGGTGAAGGGAAGGAAATTTGATCATTAGATTTGCATTTAAAAAGTGGTGAGCCGATTTTTACTGCATCACCTTCTTTAACTAGCAGCCTGGGCTTTACTCCTTTAAACTGATAAGGTTTAAGCGCTACTAATTTTGGTGATTTACTTTTGACTGCAATATTTTCAGGTTGACCTGAAATTTGAATATTGTGACCTTTTCGAATATTTATATCAGCCAATTTTACCCCACATCATTTTATTACATACCATGAAATAAAATAGTAGATTGCGAAACCCATTCAGCAACAGGGCTAAAATACCATCCAAAAATGAAACTCGGGATAGCTAAAACTAGAAGGAGTGCTATAATAAGCTTAGATGAAGGATTGATAATTTCATCGCTGCGCTCTCCAGAAAGATACATATGCTTAACAACCCTAATATAGTAATACAATGAAATAACACTATTAATCGCACCAACAAAAGCTAACCAATAAAATTTAGAACCTGCTTCAATTACGGCTGCAAAAATATAAAATTTTCCTACGAACCCTGCGGTTGGAGGTAGTCCAGTCAACGCAACCATGAATAAGGTCATAGTAATTCCGATCAATGGCATCTTCCANCCTAGTCCGTCAAAATGACTAAACTCCTCACCTCCTATTTGATCGTTAACATATATCACAACTAAGAAAGCGCCAAGATTCATGAATAAATACATAATCAAATACATCATAACACCTTCAATTGAAGAACTTGACATTAATGGAAGCGNCATCATCATGTAGCCAGCATGTGCAATGCTAGAATAGGCTAACATTCTTTTTACATTATTTTGCTGTATAGCNACAAGATTCCCAAGTGTCATTGTAGCTGCAGAAAGAACTGCAATTAATTCTGGCCATGGGAGATTATTGATAGATAACCAAGATTCCATTGTTCCTGANGACATGCTACCAAATACTTGATTGAAAAAACGTATCATCAGTGCAAATCCTGCGGCTTTTGGNGCTACNGAAAGATATGCTGTAATAGTNGTAGGAGAACCTTCATAGACATCNGGGGTCCAAAAATGAAAAGGAACCGCTGAGATTTTATACCCAAACCCTACTAATATAAAAACCGTTGCAAGNGTTAAGGCTAAATTTGATTCGGGTCCTAAGGTTGCAATCGCAGATTGCATCTCAAAGAAATTTGTTGAACCGGTAAGACCNAAAAGCAAACTCAAACCATAAAGCATAANNCCTGAAGAAAAAGCACCATAAATCACATATTTAAGTGAAGCTTCATTGCTTGTCGATTTTCGTTTAAGATAACCAGCNAGGAAGAATGACATTATAGAAACAATCTCAATCGATAAGTATACCATCAAAATATCAATAGATGAGACCATCAAGAATAGACCAAATGTCATAATGGTCATAATGCTNAAATATTCCCCTAATCTATACTCTTTAAGCTCTCCAGAAATAAAACTAATCAAGATGACAATAGCGGTTGATAGCAGAATTAGTATTTTAAAAAATTGTGAAAAAGGGTCCAGCGCAACGGTATCCATAAATAAAGTAGTAGGAGTAGAATCCTGAAGTCGAATAGCAAAATAAGTGAGAAACAAACCTCCTAATGACCAATACGCAACCTTATAAGAATCTTTCCTTTGATAAATAAGGTCTGCGACTATAGCTACAAGTATAGTAACGCTTAAAATAAGCTCGGGCCAAAAGAATGCTAAACTATTTAAATTATTCATCCATTACCTATTTACATTGCTAAGGCAAGTCCGCCAAATGATACCACTGAATCAATTAACACGTTCAAGGTAGCAGCTATTAGATCTAAAAAAGGTCTAGGATATATACCTAAGAAAAGGGTAATAACTGCAAGAGGGATTAAAGTAAACACTTCTCTTCTATTTATTTCAGGGATGTCATTGTATTTTTCATTTGCTGGTCCAAAAAACATTCTTTGAAAAGCCCATAGGAAGTATGCAGCATTGAGTAGTATTCCTAAAGTTGAAATAATTACAATCGCTTTAAAAACTGGAAATGCTCCAATAAATATCATTGCTTCGCTTACAAATCCGCTAAAGCCAGGAAGGCCAAGACCAGCAAAAAAGGCTACTGCTACAAAAGCAGTGTAGATTGGCATTTGCGTTGCAAGTCCACCAAAGCCATCAATGTCTCTATGGTGCGCTCTTTCATATATAACACCTACAAGAATAAATAACATCGCAGAGATAGTTCCATGGTTGAACATTTGAAAGACTGCTCCACCTAATCCTGCTTGGGCACTGATAAGATTACTTCCATTCATCTCNGAAGCCGCGATTACCGCTGCCATGCCTAGGAGAGTATAGCCCATGTGATTCACTGAGGAGTATGCTACTAGCTTTTTTAAATCTTTTTGCGCNAGAGCACACATTGCACCCCAGATCACATTAATCAAGCCTAATACTGCAAGTGCTCCAGCAAACCAAAATACACCNTCCGGCAACATTGTATAATTGATTCTGAGCATTCCGTATACACCTAATTTCAACAATACACCGGCAAGAATAACCGAAATTGCTGTGGGTGCTTCAACATGTGCTAATGGTAGCCATGTATGAAAAGGAAAAACTGGAACTTTAATTGCAAAACCAATAAATAATAGAACCCAAATAACTTTGATAGCGCTCATACCCCACCATAACATTCCATCTAGAGCAACTGGCGCTCGCTCCATCAGTAAAAGCATATCAAAAGTATTTCCACAAGTAAAGTATAGAGCCAAAATTGCAATGAGCATTAAAACAGAGCCCGCCAAAGTGTAAATGAAAAATTTGATTGCTGCATATTCACGTTGCGGACCACCCCACATACCAATAAGGAAATACATTGGCAGAAGCATGACTTCCCAAAAAATATAAAACAAGAAAAAATCTAACGCTAAAAAGACCCCCATCACTCCTGTATTTAAAAGTAAAAAAAGCGAGAAATATCCCTTTACNGCATTGGTGACATTCCAGCTTACAAAAATACCGATAAATCCAATTAATGCCATTAAAAATACCATTGGTAAGCTTAATCCATCTACACCCAAAATATAGGTAATATTGAATGAAGGAATCCATTCTGCTCGTTCCATAAATTGTAGATTACCATTGCTTGCATCAAAAATGCTCCATAGATAAATAGCAAGCATCAACTGAATACCTGATACTAAAGCGGCAGTTTGTTTAATTAAATTCGATCTATCTCTAGGAATTAGGGTAATAATACCCATGCCTATGATAGGAAGCCAAATAATCCAACTGAGTAAATGATCCATATCTTTTCCTTTATAAAATCTCTAGGTTGCTTGAATAACCAAAATTATGATAACACCAATTAGCGCAAANAGCATGTAGTTCTGCAACCGNCCCGTTTGCACCGTTTTTAAATTTTTCCCAGCACCATGCGCTGTCCGTCCAATGCCATCTACCAATGTCTGATCAAGGCCATCAAAATCTAGCCGGCCTGTAATTTTTGATAAGATTTTTGTTATGTATCCAAACCCATTAATAAAATATTTATCATATANATCCCAATCCACATAGGCAACAGCTCGGGATAGNCTTAAGAATGGTTGATATAGGAACCGATTATAGTTTTCATCGAAATAATATTTATTCAAGGAAAGCTTATACAGAAATCNAAATCTATTTGCCCAGTTTTCTGCTGATAATTTCTTTTTGAAATACATCATAAATGATAAACCGATACCAAGAGCAGCTACAGCTAGCGATAGGGCCATTGCGGTATAATGTGCATGATGAACGCCATCATAGATCTCTTTGGCTGTTGGGTTTCCAGGAACAGCAGAGTTTGTGGCCTTAATCAACTTAGTAAACCACCCATAATCTGAAAAAGGATTAAAGTAGGGCAAGGTGTAAAAAATAAAAACACTCAAAGCTGCTAAAATAATTAATGGGTAAGACATTACTTTTGGAGATTCATGAATTCCATCAAATACTTTTGGCATTTTGGGCTCACCATAAAAAGTTAAAAATATCAATCTGAACATATAAAAGGCCGTAATAGCTGCAGCGCCAAAACCAAATACAGCTAAAATCCAATGTTGCGGGTGATGCTCGACATAGGATAACGTTCCAGCTAATATAGCATCTTTAGATAAAAACCCTGAAAAAAGTGGGACGCCAGCAATTGCAAGCGTTGCTATTGTCATTGTAAGGCTTGTAATTGGCATCTTTGATTTAAAGCCGCCCATATTTCTCATATCCTGAGGGTCAGTATCATGGTCGTGTAATTCGTGTAAAGAATGGTGCATAGCATGGATAACAGAGCCTGATCCATAAAATAAACATGCCTTAAACATTGCATGGGTTAGAAGGTGAAAAAATGCAGCAACATAATTTCCTACGCCTACAGCTAAAATCATATAACCTAATTGACTAACGGTGGAGTAAGCTAAAACTTTCTTTATATCATTTTGAGTAATAGCAATTGTAGCGGCAAAAATTGCTGTAAAGCCGCCAACGTAAGCAATCACTGTCAATGCTTCAACTGTAAATAATGGAAAAAGGCGAACAGTAAGGTAAACACCTGCAGCAACCATGGTAGCTGCATGCATTAAAGCTGAGACGGGTGTAGGGCCTTCCATCGCATCAGGGAGCCAAATATGCAAAGGAAACTGAGATGATTTACCAACAGCTCCCATAAATAAACCAAGACCAGCAAGTGTTAATAATGTGCCAGAAATTAACCCGCCTGACACTCCTTCGAAAAGTTGTTGAAAATTAAATGATCCAATTGCAGTGAACATGATCATAATACCAATAAAGAAACCAATATCCCCAACGCGATTTGTTAGAAATGCTTTTTTACTTGCATCAGCAGCAGAATGCTTTTCAAACCAATGCCCAATCAAGAGATACGAGCTAACACCAACCAATTCCCAAAATATATATAATGACATTAAATTATTTGCCAATACAATTCCATTCATTGAAAACGTAAATAGTCCAAGATATGCATAATATCGATTGTAGCGGATATCCCCTTTCATATACTCAAGGGAGAAAATATGGGTCATACTGGAAATCAAAGAAACTACTAAAAGCATTACAATGGTTATATTATCTACCCAAAACCCAAGATCAATCTTAAATGCACCGAGATCAATCCATGAAAAATAAACCTCATGAGAAAACTTATAATCCCAATTTGAAAGCATGCCAATAAATAGTGAAAGGGCAAGCAATAAAGTTATAAGTATTGCGCCTACAGAAACCCAATCCCCTTGCCTTGGAAGTCGTTTACCAAAAAAAATGTTGATTATAAAAGCAATTAATGGCAAAAATAAAATCAGCAAGCAAGAATCGGTGATGTAATTGCCAGTAATCATTGCTTTAGCTCGCTTACATCATCAATATTGATTGTATTAAAATTATTAAAAATATTAATTATAATTGCTAGGGCGACAGCAGCTTCTGCTGCGGCCAGCACAATGACAAATAAAGCATAAACATGTCCCGACATATTCATGCCACCAAATCTAGCAAAAGCAAGGAAGTTTAGATTTGCAGCATTAAGGATTAATTCTACACCCATTAGGACCGCTACACCGTTTCTACGTGTAACAACACCAAATAAGCCTAATGAAAAAAGGATAGCACTAACCAATAGATAATTACTTAAGCTATCCATTAATCATCCTTCCTTGATAGGGTTGTCGCGCCAATCAATGCGCCAAGTAATAAGAAGGAAGCTTCTTCAAATGGTAATAGATAATCTATCATTAATAGATTACCGATAGATCTTGTTGTGTCCACCGGTTCAGTATTTGGTAGCTGGATCCAAGGGGTATTAAAAATCACATATCCTAAAACTCCAATAAATCCAATCACAACAAAAACGCCTGCCCGTTTTTGAACTGACGTATGACTGATATTAGCAGAAGATATTTTATTTGTAAGCATAATGCCAAAAATAATTAAGACCAATATGCCACCAACATAAACTACTACCTGCACTACCGCCAAGAAATCAGCCCATAAAAACACATACAATGCCGTTACGCCAATAAACGTAAATAATAATGAGTACGCTGAATAGACCAAGCTTTTGCTTGAAACAACCATTAAGGCAGAGCTTATAGTTAGAGCAACAATAAACCAGAAAGTAAATTCAGCCATTAGGCCTCAGCCTTTTCATCTACCTTGGTTAGGCTGTCTTTTTGGTTGGGGGTTAATTTTTTTGCAAATTGGTAGATCAAATCTTTTCTATCCACTTCAGAAAACTCATAATCTATAGGGTGTTTTGAACTATTTGGTCCACCAACCATAAAAATGCACTCCTCAGGACAAGGATATGTACACAAATTACAGTAACAGCATTCTGACATGTCAATTGTAAATCGACTTACCACAAATCCTTTCTTGGTTCCGTTTGAGGTAACACCAGTATGTTTTACTTTTGGAATATCTTCACCTCTATCTGACTTAATAGTTTCAATTTTAATACAATCTACTGGGCAAGCTCTTTCGCATCTATAGCAACCAATGCAATCATCAATATCAACGTGCAACCTAGAACGAATCACATTATAATCTTCATGATTGAATCCAATATTTCTTTCAGGTCTCGGCCAGCGTTCTTCGGGATATTGAAGAGTGACATTATCTTTTCGAATATTAATCATATGTCGAAAAGTAATTTGCATCCCTGTCCATAATGTGTTTACGGTATCATAAATATTTGAAAAATATCTAGACATAAATTATCCTATAATTAATTTCCATATACCAACTCCAAAAATATTAAACATCGCTATTGGAATAAATACCTTCCAACAGACATGCATTAATTGATCTACGCGCAACCTAGGGAAGGTCCATCTAAACCACATCATAACAAAGATTAAGAAGATGATTTTTCCAGTAAACCAAAACAGTCCCCAAATAGGTGAGTTGAATAATCCTGGTATAGGGCTCTGCCAACCTCCAAGAAAACCTGCAGCTGCAAGGCCGCTAACAACAAACATATTTGCGTATTCACTTAAAAAGAAGACCGCCCATCTAAAACCTGAGTATTCAGTCATCCAGCCAGCCACTAATTCTGATTCAGCTTCAGGTATATCAAAAGGCGTGCGATTGGTTTCAGCAACCGCGCTAATGAAAAAGATGAAAAATGCTAAAAAACTAAAAGGATTATTAAATATTATCCAATTAGGAAGGATGCCCCAAACCGTTCCTGATTGAAACTCAATCAATGATTGAAGATTCATGGTTCCAGACATCATGATTGGAATAATTATGGATAGCCCAGCTGGAATCTCATAGCTAATAATTTGTGCAGCAGATCTCATTGCTCCATATAAGGACCATTTATTATTTGATGCCCATCCTGCCATTACAATTCCTATAACCCCTACAGAGCCAACTGCAATTATATAAAAGACTCCAACATTGAAGTCCACTACTTGAATCACTGAGCTAAATGGCAAGGCAGCTATACCTAAAAATGCGCCTATAAAAATGATAAAGGGCGCCATTTTAAAAAGCAATTTATCTGCGGAAGCAGGAACTGTATCTTCTTTAATAAGTAACTTAACAGCATCAGCAATTGTCTGAAGGATACCCCATTTACCAGCATGTAAGCCTGGGCCTTGACCCATTGGGCCTATACGATCCATCATAAAAGCAGAAACTTTCCGTTCAACATACACAGCAATGGTTGCGTTTAAAGCCATCAAGATAAAGAGCGGAATTCCGGCAATTGTTACCGCTAATAAAAAAGTTATCACAGGAATATTTATTAGACCCGAGAACAATTCAATAAGATAATCAACCGTCATCTATCAATCTCTCCTAAAACAATATCCAAGCTTCCTAATATAGCTAATACATCAGAAATCATCCACCCGCTCGAAACTTCATCTAAGCATGATAGCGCTGTAAATGCAGGGGATCGCATTTTTACTCTAGTAGGCGATGGCTTTCCATCGCTAACAATATAATAACCCAAATCCCCCCTAGGGCTTTCGGTTCTTCTATAAATTGACCCAACTGGAGGTCGAATCTTTTTTGGCATTGTTTCGAATACATCTCCTTGCGGTATATCTTTTAAAGCCTGTCTAATAATTTTTACGCTTTCAGTTACTTCAAGCATTCTAACCCAGTATCTGTCAAAACAATCACCCAATGTTCCAAATTCGCCTGTTCCAGTTGGAATATCAAATTCAAATCGATCATAAATCGAATAGGGTTCATCCTTTCTTACATCCCACTTTACACCTGAACCTCTAAGATTTGGACCGGACACTCCATAACTGATAGCAATATCTGCAGGTATGACGCCAACATCTGCAGTACGTTCAATAAATATTTTATTATATGTAAGCAAATTGTTGTATTCATCTATTTGCGGTTCAAAATAATCTAGAAATTCGATACAGATTTTTTCAAAATCTTTGGGGAGGTCATGAGAAACACCACCAATCCACATGTAGTTATAAAGTAGACGAGCTCCACATGTATATTCAAACATATCTAATATACGCTCTCGATCTCTCAGCATATACAAAAAAGGAGTGAATGCTCCAATATCTAGACCATACACTCCAAGCGCTAGAAGATGGCTCGCGATCCGATTTAGCTCAGCCATAATGACTCTTATATATTGCACCCTTTCACAAGCTTCGATCCCCATTAATTCTTCCATGGCAACAACATATCCAAAATTGCTATTCATTGAAGCCAAATAATCACATCTATCAGTAAAAGGTATAACCTGTTCATAGGTTACATTTTCAGCATGCTTCTCAAAACAACGGTGAAGATAACCTAAATGGGGAGTGATTTTTGAAACGATTTCCCCATCGGTAGTTACTTCAAGCCTTAATACTCCATGTGTACTAGGATGTTGCGGTCCAATATTAAGGACCATTTGATCCCCTTGTACTACTCCCATCCTTCTTCTTCCTTAATTTTTGGGACTACAATTCCATGAAAAGATTCTTGGGTTTCATAATCTTTTCGCAAAGGCCAGCCTTCCCAGTCATCTGGACATAATATTCTTCTTAAATCTCTATGACCAATATATTCAATGCCAAACATGTCATAAGTCTCTCTTTCAAACCAATCACCAATTCGCCACAGCTTCTCAATTGAAGGAACTTTGGGCTCATTCCTATCGTGATTGATTACAATCTCAATCTTATGACGATGCTCCATTGAATGTAGATTATAGTGACTCTGAAGAGGGCCTTCCTCTCCTGTATCAACGCCCGTTATGCATTCTAACTGATCAAAAGAAAGCTTAGGGTCATTCTTCATGAATGTTGCTATATCCAACCAGTCATCTCCATTAATCTCAATTTGATTCTCAGGTAATTCATCATTATCCATCACTGATTTACCAAACTGATTTTTGAGAGCCTCTTTTATTTCAATAGATGTCATGCAAGTTTTCTTGTTAAAGGGCGTTCGGTTTGTATCTTTTCTTGAAGTTTTAACAAACCCTCAATCAAAGCTTCAGGTCTTGGCGGGCATCCTGGCACATAAACATCAACCGGAACAACCAAATCAACTCCTTTTAATACGTGATAGCCATGCTGCCAATAAGGGCCACCGCTCGTTGCACAACTCCCCATTGATATCACATATTTAGGGTCAGCCATTTGCTCATATAATTTTTTTACTCGAAGCGCCATTTTCATGGTAACTGTGCCTGCGACAATCATTACGTCAGCTTGTCTTGGCGATGAGCGTGGCATCATACCAATTCGTTCGAGGTCATGTCTACTTGCGGCTGATGCCATCATCTCAATTGCGCAACAGGCTAGACCAAATTGGAAATACCATGGCGATGTTGATCGTGCCCATCCTAAAATCTTATCTAATGATGCAACAACTACATTATCTTGAAATTTATTTTCTAATACACCCATAATTATTCCTTAGAAGTATTTGACTTTTGAATTAAGCTTGAATAGCGACCCCGACCGTACTTTACATTATATTTTACCCAATCTAAATCAGAGCGTTTCCATACATAGGCAAGGCCAACAAGTAAAATAAGGAGAAAAATTCCCATTTCAACAAATGCCAATAACCCTAAATCATTAAAAACAACTGCCCAAGGAAAAAGAAAAACAACCTCTACATCAAAAATTAAAAAAATTAAAGCAACAACATAAAATCGGATATTGAATTGAACCCATGCAGAACCTTCTGATTCTTCTCCACACTCATATGTGGCTAACTTATCGGGGTTAGGGTTGTTTGGAGCAAGAAGTTTTTGAATAAGCAAAGGCAAATAGATCAGCGCAATGCCAATAAAAATAAAAACAAATATAGTTCCGAAGTCGCGATACATAAATAAATTTATTTATTTAGAGACTCATAATTTAGAGCTTTTCCTCAAGGATGGTCAAGATAAACTTGACCGTTTTATTATGTTTTTTATTTAGAAAGAAAAGTTGATTGAAAAGCAATTACATTTTTTGACTTTTATAATGAAAGATTAAATTACATTAAGACATGCCTCTTATAAATTCTATATTAGCTCGCGTTATGCCTTTTCTTCCTAAATGGGTGATCAAGCCATTTGCAAAGCCTTATGTAGCAGGTGAGAAAACAGAAGATGTCTTAGGTGTAGTTCAAGATCTAAATCGAAATGGCTTCTCATCAACTATTGATATTCTTGGTGAATTTATAAAAACCAAAGATGAGGCTATTCAAATACGGAAACATTACTCAGAGTTAATAAAGGCAATTGCTAATACTAAACTAGATAGTACAATTTCTGTCAAGCTTACACATCTAGGTTTGGAGTTAGATTATTCTTTTTGCAAAGACCAAATGATGAAGTTGGCTCAATCTGCAATAAAATATGATGTTGGCATTACTATTGATATGGAAAGTTCAAAATACACTGATAATATTTACAAAATATATCAAGAAACATCATCAGTTTATTCAAAAATAGGTACCGTCACTCAGGCTTACTTGTATAGAAGTATTGATGATATAAAACAGTTGGACAGTCCTAATTTGAATTTGCGGATATGTAAAGGCATATATAAAGAGTCTTCTGAAATCGCAATTAAAGATCGGTTAAAAATAAATCAGAATTTTGAAAAATTAGCTCAAGCTATTTTTAATGGAAAGGGCTATCTTTGTCTTGCTACGCATGATTTAAATTTAATCTGGAAACTTGAAGAATGGATTAGAAATAATAATATTTCACCAGATAGATTTGAATTTCAAGTTTTGTTTGGTGTTCCAATGGGCAATACTTTAAATCAATTAAAATCTAAGGGATATAAAATAACTGTTTATGTCCCATATGGAAAATCATGGTTCGATTATTCCATTCGGCGACTAAAAGAGAATCCGAAAATTATTTCGTACGTTTTAAAAAATCTTTTCAAAAAATAATTAGTTTATTAACAAATAAATAATAATATATATTTACTACATGAATTCAATACGTAATAAGCTTACTTTAAAAACAGCTGCTATTTTACTGTTTGTTTTTACAGGATCACTCTATGGTTCTGATGGTGATGCAAATTCAATCTCTTTCTTCTTGCTGGTAACTGGCCTTCTAGGCGGAATGGGTATGTTTTTGTATGGAATGGAAATGATGAGCGATGGAATGAAAGTGACAGCTGGAAATAGCATGAGAACTATCCTTGAAAAATTAACATCTAACAAATATCTCGCTGTAGTTGTTGGGGCATTTGTCACGATGGTGATTCAGAGTAGTAGCGCTACCACTGTAATGCTGGTAAGCTTTGTTAATTCTGGACTTCTTGCTTTTTCACAAGCCCTTGGCGTCATACTCGGCTCTAATATAGGCAGTACGGTAACTGCACAAATTGTTGCATTCAAAGTAACTGATTATGCATTGCTTCTGATTGCAGCAGGATCACTAATGGCTCTTTTTTCAAAAAAAGATACTATAAAAAACTTAGGGTTCGTCATTTTAGGATTTGGACTACTTTTTTATGGAATGAAAGTAATGTCTGATACTATGAAGCCTTTGCGCTCCGATCCTGGATTCAACAGTATCCTAACAAGCTTTGAAAATCCTTTTTTAGGGATTATGGCGGGAGCTATCTTTACTGCTCTTGTTCAAAGTAGTAGCGCAACAACAGGAATTGTGATCACACTTGCGAGCGGAGGGTCCATCACGCTCGAAGCGGGAATCCCTCTTATTTTTGGTGCAAACATTGGGACTTGTGTCACCGCACTTTTGGCTGGCTTAAATGCTTCACGAGATGCTAAGCGAGTTGCTGTTGCGCACGTAACATTTAATGTAATTGGAGTTTTGCTCTTCTGTTTTTGGATTCCAACATTTGCAGAATTTATTTCTCAAACCTCTCAAAATATTCCTAGGCAAATTGCAAATGCACATACTTTCTTTAATATAGTTGCTTCAGTTGTTTTTATACCATTTACTGGATTTATCGCAAAAACAATCATACACTATTTGCCCGATAAAGATTTGGATAGAAATATTGAAAAACCAGCGGTGCTACATCTAGATGAAAGCCTNGTTAATCAACCCGAAGCTGCTATTAATAANGCTCAAGCAGAAATCAAAGGGGTNGTGGGATTAATGGAGAGGGTTGTNGGGACTNTNGTGCGCCCATTTATCAAAGGACAANAATTGGTTGATGTTGAAAATTCAGAAATNGATTTGATGAGNGGCATGAACCAGCGGATCGAGAAAATTTCTTTTTTAAACCAAAAAATTGGTGATTATTTAATAACAACTAGCAAATCTGACTTAAGCTCAAATCAATCAAAAGAATTATTCTCGCTTGTATCTATTGTTAATTATTTGAACTCTATGAATGATTTAATTCAATTGCGATTTACCTCGCTGGTTGCTAAAAAAGAAGGTATTAATGAAGAATTTACAGATCTAGATCAAGCAGAAATAATTGATTATCATAAACGATTGATTAAGCAGGTTAAGCGCTTAGATAAATTTTTTGCCAAATTTGACAAATCAAAAGTGGAAAAGATTATCACAAAAGGTCAAGAGAATAAAGATTTAGAACAAAAATATAGATTGGATCGCTTAGAAAGAATAAGTAGTAATGATTATTCGCAAAAATCAGCTGAAATCAATCAACTTCATTCTCAATTAATGGATATGCTTAAGCAGGTTAATATATTTATTGAATTAATTGCGTCTTCATTGGTTGAACTTGAAGCAGAACAAAATTAATTATTTCCCCTTTTACCCCAACCCATTTTTTGATTTAATGTCTGAAAATAATTTGAATCTGGAAAACTGATCATATTAATACTATAAGATGATTTATTAATTACTACTTTAGTATTGCTATTGAAATGATCGCTAACTTGACCATCAACTGCAAATGCAACTTCCCCTTCTTCCATTGATCTAATTTCGATTATCTGATCATCGGGAAGCACTANTGGTCTTAGCGATAAAGNATGAGGGCTCAATGGCGTAATAGCAATTGCACTTAGTTTTGGCATCATTATAGGACCCCCTGCNGATAATGAATATGCGGTGGATCCAGTTGGAGTGGAAATAATTAATCCATCAGATTTATATGATGAAATAAAATTATCGCCAGCGTAAAGCTCCAAATTAATTATACGCTGTGATTTTCCTCTGTCAATAACAAAATCATTTAAGGCATAAAAAGTCTTTGCTGAGCCATTCCTAGAAAGGGTTGCTTTGAGTACCATTCTGGGTTGAGTAAAATAATTGCCATTAATAATTTGATCCAATCTATTAAACATTTCATCAACTGTAACCTCAGCCAAGAACCCCAGCTCACCTAAATGAATCCCTATGATTGGGGTCTGTCTTGAGCTTACTGCNCGCGCCGCTGAAAGAATAGTGCCATCACCCCCTAATGCGATTAAGAAATCTAATTTATTAAAATCATCAGCTGATTTAATAATTTTTGGTGAATAGGAGAAATTTTTGGGAAGATTANCTTCAATCCTTTTTGTAATATATGCTTCAATAGATTTTTGTTTGCTCCAATCAAGCATTGGTCCTAAAAGATCCCAAAAAACTTTTTTGTCGGTATTACCCCAAATACCAAATCGTTTTATTTTTGAACTAGTGCTCATTCTTTCTTGAATTCATCCAATGATAAATTACCATCGATATCTTTTGATAGAATTTCAATTTTTTTCTCAGCGCTATCTAGATGCGCCTTTAGCTCTTTTGAAATAGTTAACCCTTCTTCAAAAAGTTGAATGTTTTTTTCTAGTGATTGATTCTCAGACTCCAAAGATTTCACAATCTCTTCNAGTTTTTCCATGGATTCTTCAAAATTAAATGGTTTTTCTTTAGTCATAGTATTTATTAACTCGCAGTTTATTATGTGCTAGATTTTTTTATCGCAGCCATCTCCCCTTTAGCTGTTTTTAANGTAAAAGGNTCATTGTCATCCACATCATCAGGTTTTCTAATGATCGATCGATTTTTATCATAAGCAATACTNTAGCCTCTATTTAATGTATTGTTAGGACTTAANGCNTCTAAATTTGTTCTTAAATTAACAATGGAAGTGCGTTTTAAGGAAATAATCCTCCGTATTGATATGTTTAAACTATGGCAAGATTGACTGATTATTTCTCTTTGACGGTTAAAAACAGTTTTTGGTTTTTGTAAGATATGTCTTTCAGATAGATTATCAAAAGTTTGCCAAATTGATGAGATTTTTGATCCAATCAAATTTATTAAACGTGATAATTTATTATCTATTGATTGCGATATTTCAAAAATATTATTTATTGCTATTTCTGCAGCGGCAGATGGAGTTGGCGCCCTCAAATCTGCAACCATATCNCTAATAGTAATATCAGTCTCATGTCCAACTGCAGAAATAATAGGTTTTTCACATTGTGATATTTGTCGAACCAATACTTCTTCATTAAATGGCCATAAGTCTTCAAAGGAACCTCCTCCTCTTCCAATAATAATAAGATCAATATTTTCAAGCNATGAGAGTTCTTTTATTCCATTAACAATATCTTGAGCNGCATCTGNTCCTTGNACTAGCGCTGATCGAATTATTATTTTTACTTGTGGNGCTCTTCTTTTGAAAATAATTAACATATCTCTAAGGGCGGCGCCTGTTTTTGATGTAACTATTCCAACAGTTGACGGGAATTTAGGCAGGGGCTTCTTTTTTGATTTATCAAATAGACCTTCAGCTAATAAACGCTTCTTTAATTCTTCAAATGCTAAAAATAATGCTCCAATCCCAGCAGGTTCCATATGTTGAGCAATAATCTGATATTGNCCTCGCGCTTCATAGACAGATAGTTTTCCTTGAAGTATTACGTCAGTTCCATTTTTTGGGGTAAAGCTAAGGGAATTATTNTTACCTTTAAACATTACTGCGCGAAGCTCAGAATGTTTATCCTTCATTGTAAAATACATGTGGCCTGATGAGTGATGGGTAAAGTTTGAAATCTCACCTCTAACAATAACCGATGAATAGCTTGACTCTANTAATGTTTTTATTTGGACTGTAAGTTCGCTTACAGTAAGAGCATTCTCATATTGCATTATGGAAGATTCGGCTTACCTGCCTGCTCCCAGCAATATTGCCAGATNGAGGCTAANCTNATTNCCGCTCTTCCTAGCCTATCATGCATTAAGTCCTTNGTTTCTGAATATAAAATATCGAGATAAGGTTTTTCAAATTCTAATATATCATAAGAACGTAACTGCTTAGCTTCTTCTTCGCTGAGTATTTTTCTAGCCTTGGTGTCTGCTAAAAGAATTTGCTCATGNAGCTGAAAAGATTCTTTTACAATCTTAAAGGCGAACGAAATTGGATCAGTNATCTTTTCAATTTCACCAACAGGTTGTATGCGCCTAATATATTCATCAATTAAACGTACTTCCCATCTAAAATGGACACCATAATTCCCAGTTTCTTTACCATTATAGTTTACAATAACATGAAGAGGTTGATGAAGATCTCCAATATAATGTCCTAATTCACCCATATTGAATAAGGCCTCTTCAAACCTATTATTTTTCATCAAATAAATTATGCGATTACAAAGTTTNTCAATATACCAAGGTGCGTCTCCCATTTTTTTGATAGTATCTTCACCATATTTCTCGTAAAACTGCTTACGATCTCTTGGGATTTCATCAAATGGAAAAGAATCATAATAATCTGCATCTATAAAATGATGATGATACCTGGACCTATCCATATATTTATCATAATCAGGCACAGGTCCATACAATTTTAATTCATNAGAGTGCTTCATCAAGAAACGACCAAATGGTCCCTTCAATTGATGAGATGCTAAATAATTAATTCGACGATGTCCTTCATAGCCCCATCCTGATAAAATAGGTGACAAGATAAGGACTAGAATGACAAGCCATATATTANGGGCTCGTTTCATTTCAATTAAATCTATACTTTTTTCTTTTTGTGACGATTGGCGCGTAAGCGTTTTTTACGCTTATGAGTATTCATTTTACGCCTTTTACGTTTTTTACCGCAGGGCATTCAACCTCTTTATTTTTTTAAACTTTCATTTACATGGGAACGCATATTTTTTGCCGGCTTAAAAGTGGGCACATGCCGCTCAGGAAGAAAAATCGCTTCTCCAGTTCCAGGGTTTCGAGCTTTTTTTGGTTTTCTATGCTTAACGCCAAAAGTACCAAATCCACGCAACTCAACACGTTCATTACGACCAAGGGATTCGATAATTGTTGACATAACGCCATTCATTACGGCTTCAGTCTCAACTTTTGTTAATCCTGTCGCTTCGGAAACGGCATTCACTATGTTTTGTTTTGTCATGGTATCTACTCCATTCGCCAGCGATAGGCTGGCAGTTCATCAAACCAACTACTAGTGGCTTGCTCTAGATTTGATGTAAACAAATCTAAAAATGAATTATTTTTTTTATTTATTTGAACTGTCTTGGGTTTTCCTTTTATTTGACTCATTGACCCAGCTAATGCAATGGCATCTTCATACGTACCTAATAGGTCAATGAGGCCTAATTCTTTTGATTGTAATCCTGTAAACACACGACCATCCGCAAGCTTGATTAATTCCGATCTTTCAATCGATCTATTTTCCCCAACTGCTGAAACAAACTGACTATGTATACTTGTTACCATGTCATTTAAATGTTTCCTATCGGCATCGGTCACCTCTCTTGAATAGGAACCTACATCTTTTAAG
>PBCB01000024.1 GCA_002717765.1 Fidelibacterota bacterium
TAAAAACAATTAAAGATGAGTTTTCAATTTTTTCTGATCCAAGGGATAAATATGTTTATTTAGTAGATCTTGCGAAAATGTCCAATGGAATTTCAAAAGAGGAGCAAATTGAGCAAAATCGAATACATGGGTGTACGTCTCAAGCATGGATTATCAAAGAATCAAAAGGTACAAATTATTATTTTAAAACAGATTCAGATGCAATGATTGTTAAAGGTCTCCTTTCATTGATAGAGAGGTCATTTAATGGGCATTCATCAGATGAGATCAGAGAAATTGATGGAAGTAAATTCTTAGAAGCTGTTGGCCTAGACCGCGCTATTAGTAGCCAAAGAACAAATGGGTTTAGTAGTGCAATCAATAAAATTCAAAAAGATATGTTGGATTAATTATGTATTCAGATATAGATGAACAAGTAATCATTGAAAGAGACTGTGAAGCAACATTAATTCCCTTTGGGAATAAAATCACCCTAAAAAAAGGTGAAGAAGGACATATCACTCAAGCATTGGGTGGGTCATATACAGTAATGATCCGTGGTAATTTGGTGAGAATTGAAGGTGTTGATGCGGATGCTATTGGTAAAATACCTGAAGTTCAACCCTGGCTTGAAGAAACTGAAAAAGATGGAAAAGCAAATGAAAAAGCAGTCTGGGAAGCAATGAAAACCTGCTATGACCCTGAAATTCCTGTTAATATTGTTGATCTTGGTTTAATCTATTCGTGTAGCTTATCTGATAATTCAAAGGGTGGTAGTAATGTGGAAATTAAAATGACATTAACAGCCCCTGGATGTGGAATGGGTGATATGATTGCAGGTGAAGTAAAGCAAAAAATTGAGGGAATTCCCGGAACGGCAGATGTAGATGTTGAGCTAGTTTGGGATCCTCCATGGGATAGAGATATGATTAATGAAGCTGCAAAATTACAGCTTGGTATGCTCTGATGCTTACGGTTGATGATATTCGTAAAGAATTTCCAATCTTTAGACAGCGAAAAGGGTTAGTCTATCTAGACTCAGCATCAACCGCTCAAAAACCTCAATCAGTTATCGATTCAGTTAGTTCATATTATTCAAATTACAATGCTAATATTCATCGCGCTCTTTATGAAATTGGAGAGAAAGCAACAAATGAATATGAGGCTGTTAGGGAAAAAGTGAGGGAATTTATTAATGTACCTGATACCCATGAGATAATTTTTACTAGAAGCTCTACCGAATCGATCAATTTGGTTGCGCACGCATGGGGAAACAAAAATCTTTCTGATGAAAAAGGTGTTTTAATATCTGAAATGGAACATCATAGTAATCTTGTTCCTTGGCAATTAATTACAAAAAAAGTTTCATCTTTTTTGAATTACATTTCATTGCTTGATGATGGAACGCTTGATTTGTCTTCTATTGAAAAGAAAATGCACCAGATTGGTTTAATTGCAATCACGCATCAGTCAAATGTTTTTGGAACAATTAACCCGATTTCTAATATTGTAAATCTTGCAAAATCAAAAGGTATAGTATCCTTGATTGATGGAGCGCAGGCTGCTCCTCATTTTCCTGTTAATTTAAATGAAATTGATTGCGATTTTTATGTATTCTCAAGCCATAAAATGGTTGGGCCAACTGGGGCCGGTGTACTGATAGGGCGCAGAACACTTCTAGAGGAAATGGATCCTTTTTTATCTGGCGGGGAAATGATAAACAATGTTACTCTAAATGAATCAACCTGGAATGATGTGCCTTGGAAGTTCGAAGCAGGAACACCAAATATTGCGCAAGTTATTGGTCTGGGAGCGGCTATAGATTTTTTGGCAGAAGTAGGCCTTGATAAGATACAACAGCATGAAGAGCAATTATTGCACTATGGACTAGAAGAACTATCAAAAATTGAAGGTATCGTTATTTATGGCAACCCTCCAGAGCGAGGTGCTGTTATTCCATTTAATGTGAAAAATATTCATCCACATGATTTAGCAAAGTTTCTTGATACGGATAAAATCTGTATACGCGCAGGGCATCACTGCGCTCAACCTATTATGAATAAATTAGGAATTTCTGCATCAGCACGGGCAAGTTTTTACCTTTACAATGATACAAATGATATTGATCAATTAATTCAAAGTATTAAAAAAACTGCAAATATTTTTGTATGATTAAGAGTTATTTTCTAATTGATTCCGATTGAATATAAAGGAGTAATAATATGACTAAAAAAGATAAAGAATCAAAAAAATATAAATATCTAATTACTATGCGATGGTATGTTGAAACCGATGAGCAGCTAGTTGCAGGGGCTTCTGAAACAGACAAAAAACTTTTAGATCTAGTTCAACATCGCACCGATGGGAAGCCTGTCTGCAAAAGCTGTCCTACTCGTCACTACGAGGGATATGGGATCTTAGACTATCATCATTTTATGGGTGACAATAAAGAAGTATATATGTCCTCAGATAAAATCGTAGAGTAAATGGAAACTATCTATCTTGATGATTTTCTTGATGAGGGAATACTCAAAGAAAAATCCTTTAGAAAAAAAGTTGAATTAACCGATTGGAATCAATATAAAGATAAGCGTGTACTTATCAAAGGGTGCACGGATATACCCGTTCCAACGTGGGCCTATCTTATCATCACCGCTCATTTATCGCAATCTGTAGAAAGAATCTATTTTGGTGAATTGCGTTCAGCTGTAAAAATTTATACTAGAAGAAAATAGTTGTGTCACATAAAAGAGTCAGTTGGGAAAAATATTTCATGAATATCGCAACAGAAGTTGCTACGCGATCTACATGTGATCGTAAACATGTTGGTGCGGTAATTGTCCGAGGAAAAACTATATTATCTACTGGGTATAATGGATCCATAAAAGGCCTGGATCACTGTGATGATATCGGGCACGATATGGAAAATGACCACTGCGTTAGAACGATTCACGCAGAAGCCAATGCTATAGTGCAAGCCGCTAAGCATGGAATTAATATTGACCAGAGTGAAATATACGTTACAGCTTCTCCTTGTTTTGACTGTTTCAAGTTAATCGCAAATGCAGGAATCTGTAAAATTTATTTTGGCGAGTTTTATCGCGATAAGCGAATTGTGGAGCATGCTAAATCATTAAAAATTGACTTGGTAGATCTATCAAGTCAATAGGCTGAATTAAGGCTGGAAGAAATAATCAAATTTTAAGAAAAGCGAATTCGATTTAGATTGACTCCATTCCTGGTCTTCGCTTGAAAAATAATTGTTATCATTTAGATTATAAACTATATAAACTAAGCTTCCGGGCTTATACTCCCATCTATATACAAATGTGCCGCGCTGATTATCAATTTCAAAATCTTTATCTCCATTATAGCTAAAAGGGTTTATGCTTAAAGATTTTTCTCTTTCTAAGCTGCTATAATCTTTATAGTCCATTTTAACATTAAATGGCTGATAAAAAGCTTCGAATGTCATTCTAGAGGTAAAAGCAATATTTAACCGTAATTCTGTATTAAGCTGTTCGCGTTTTATATTTGCATAAACTATATCGTATTTGCCATTAGCATCTTCAAATGCACCATTAGCGTTATCTACAATATCCACCCACTGCATTGAGCCGGGCCTATCTTCAATTGAAGAATTGATAGAGAAATTGATATTGTTTGTTGGTTTCAATGTAATCCTAGCTCCATACTCTGTTCCAATACCTCTAATCTCCCCTTTGTTTATTTTAAACCATGGCCTAAGTACATATTTTTTTCTTCTATCTGTTGTAAACCAAGTATTAAATGATTGCCAGGCTTCGTCTTTAATTATTTTTGCTCGGTCGTCTCTATAAGTATCATCATCTTCATAAGTTTCAGGGTTAAACTCAAATTCTAACCCAAAATTCCAATAATTCATAAAATTATTGGTTTGTTTTATCTCAAGATTATTTCTGGTAATTAAACCATTGGGTAAGCCTGAAAGCCATAATCTAGCTTCTATTTTTTGATTCAAAAAAATTCCCTTAGGTTGATCTCTTCTTAGAGATACACGCCCCCCTGAATACCAATTATTGTTTTTTTCCTGATACCCCATTGGGCTAACATCCCAGTTTTTATCTCTATAGCCTCCCCATGTAGCTAAATCCCATAAAACCGGATGGCGATAACTAAGCACAAATCTTCCGGCATATCCATTTTTTTCATTCATAGTATTTGCGATCTGTCCATTAAATGATAATTTATTGTCCATGAGATTTAATAATACATCTGCAGCTATACTGCTAGCGGGAGAATTATCATTTTGTCGCTTAAGATCGGTGGCCATAAAACCATATGTTGATAGTTCATTTATAAATGGCTTCTCTACTCTACCTACAAAGTAATTCGCATAGGGCTCAATTAAAAACTGATCCTTTTTTAACGTACCATTTTCTTCATATTCCCGAGTCCCATATTCTTGATTTGTAACAGCATTTATTATTCCGTATCTAATTCCGGACTGTGTTTCAGCTAATATCTTTGCTGCGCCTAATATTGTAGTTTCATTAGGCCTATCAACAATACTTCCGGTATCAGGCGAATTAAAACCAGGCCTTTTTCCAATTCTTCTTGAGTTAAACAAATTTAAGTAACTTTTGAAAAAATTTGCACCTTGGACAAAGAAAGGTCTTTTTTCATCAAGGCGCGTTTCAAAAGCGGAAAGATTAAGGACAGATGGATCTGCTTCTACTTGACCAAAATCTGGATTAAATGTCATATTGAGCGTGGTGGTAGAGTTAATGTTATAGCGAGAGTCCAAACCAATATTTGTTACTTGCTCCATGGAGCCAGTTTGGGTTTGACCCGCTAATAAATAAGGTACAAGCTCAAGATTGTTTGGTTGAGGGATATTCTTAATTCCTTCGATAATTCCAAAATGTGGGATATAACCCCTTACGCCTTTTGGTCTACCCGGCCATTGAATTTCTTCTTGATTGGTGAAGTACCCTCTTTGGAATGTCCCTCCCCATGTCTGGACTGCATCTTTCGTGTATTGAAATACATTAAACGGAATACGAATCTCAGCTGACCAGCCTTCTGAATGTATAGAGGTTTTGCCATCCCATACTGCATTCCAACTATTATCAAATTTATCCCAATCCCTGCCAGCTTCATCAACAGCAACATCTATCTGCACTTCGGCGGCAGAAAGAGCAAACCAATATCCAGTTTTATCATCATTATTTGAGTCAATGCCAATACCAACCCAATCTGCATTCCTCTCAATTCCTTCAAAATCATCTCTCCTGCTCATTCTTGACATAATTTTAGTTGGGTCAGGATCAAAGTTTTGAAAAGCTATGTATAAATATTTATCATCATACAATACACGAACTTCAGTTTCTACTGAGGTTGGCTTCAAATTATAAGGTTCAAACTGAATAAAATCATCAAGTGCTATTGCCTGATCCCAAGCTTCGTCATCTAAATTCCCATCTATAGTTGGCGCTACTTCAGTTCGCGTTGCAATCATAGATTTATATTTTAACGCACCTGAATCAATTTCATCTGAATCTGCTTTTAGATCTTTGGTTATTATTAATAATGGAATTACTAATAATTTAAATAATCGTGTCATGGGTTAAATTCTTTCCGCAATAAGTTCAGCAATATCGAAAACTTCCATATTCTGATCTTGACCGGTTACTTTTTTCCCATCCTCCATCATAATCATGCAAAAATTACAGGAAGTCGCTACTTTTTTAGCTCCAGTCTCGATCGCCTCTTCGAATCTTTCAATGTTAATTCGTTTTCCTTGCTTTATTTCATACCACATATTACCACCTCCAGCACCACAACAGAAACTTTCTTCTTTATTGCGGGGCATTTCCACTAATGATGCATTTTCTGATAGAACCGATTGCAAAACTTCTCGAGGAGCATCGTATTCTCCATGATGGCGACCAACATAGCATGCATCATGAAATGTGATGTCATCATCAAAAGATGCTTCTGGTTCAATTTTGCCATCTTTAATAAGGTCTGCAATAAACTCTGAATGGTGGACCACTTCTAGGTCAGTACCTATTTCACCATAATCATTTTTTAGTGTGGTGAGGCAGTGTGGGCACTGCGTCACAATCTTTTTTACATTATATTTTTCAAAATTTTCTATATTTTGCGCCGCTTGCATTTGAAATAAATATTCATTTCCAATCCGCCTCGCTGAATCACCTGTACAGGTTTCTTCATTGCCTAGTATTGCATAATCAATGTCAGCTTCGTTCATGATTTTTGCTACCGATCGGGAGATGTCTTTTCCTCGATCATCATACGCGCCAGAGCATCCTGCCCAATATAAATATTCAGCAGATCCTTTTTCACGCATTACAGGAACGTCCATTCCTTCGGTCCATTTTTCTCTATCTTGCGGAGACATTCCCCATGGGTTTCCGTAGTTCTCAATTTTATCAAAAACCTCCATTGCGTCACGTGGAAAATTGCTTTCCATTAGGACAAGATCTTGCCTCATTCTAAGAATATCTACCATCGGCTCATTACCTACAGGACAAGCTTCCAAGCAAAAACCGCACGTAGTGCAAGACCAGGCTGCTTCCTCAGAAAGCATCCACTGCGATAATGAATCAAGGCTTTCTGCGCCATTGGCAAATTCTTTCATATTCTCATTGTAGTAATAGCGTTTATTAACTTCTATTGCTGCTGGAGATAATTCCTTTCCTGTTTGATATGCTGGACAAATATCCTGACATCGATTACACATAATACACGCATATCCATCTAATAGCTGTTTCTGGGGTAAGTGTTCAAGCTTGGAAGCGCCAAACTGCTCAAGGGTTTCATCTTCAAGATCCATAATCTCAAGCGCGGTCATTGAGCGGCGTTTTGTATCAGCCATATAATTAAGGGGTCCCATAAACAAATGCGCATGTTTTGAATAGGGAAAATAAGGGGTAAATAGCAATATTAATCCTAGCGCCATCCACCAGCTCAAATGCTCACCAAATATGAGACTTTCATGAGATAAATTTCCCCATAAAGATGCAAGCATGGTGGCTCCAGGCTGACTCCAATCAGTTCCATGTAAGGCAACCTCAAAAGATGCCCCAATAAATCTAAACCCGACATGGAGAATAATAAAAAGACCTACAATTAGCGAATCTCTTTTTACTCCCTTTTTAGCGCTTGGGCTCAACATGACTGATTCATTAGTGGTCAGGCGCGTATCTCTAGTAATGAATCTTCGGATAATAAATAGGATAACCCCAAGCAAAACTATTACGCTGAAACTGTCAACAAAGAATCGATAAATATCTCCAGCGATATTGTTAGGTAAAAATGTAAATCCTGGAATCATCCCATATAAAATGTCAATAACGTTTACTAAAAGATATAAGGTGAACCCCCAAGCAACACCAGCATGAATAGCACCAACCACAGGGCGTGTTTTAAATAAGGTTTTCTGGCTAAGAAAGATAGCCAAGCCTTTTGGCCAATTTTTAATTACGGATTTCCAATTAATCGGCTGCGTGCCTCTAGCAATGATCTTAAACATCCGTGAAAACGTTACAAAAGATAAGCTCATGGAAAAAATAATGAGAACTAAAAAGGCGACTCGCTCTATTCCAGTAAGCATTAGAAAAATTTTATTTTAAGGCTTCGGTCAATTTTGGTAAAATCTCAACAAGATCGCCTACCACTCCATAATCCGCAATTTCAAAAATAGGAGCTTCGGGATCCTTATTGATCGCAACGATATTTTTCGACCCTTTCATTCCAACGACATGTTGAATGGCTCCAGAAATACCTAACGCCAAATACATTTTTGGCGTAACGGATTGTCCAGAGCTTCCAACCTGATGTGCAGCAGGAAGCCAACCAGAGTCCACCACCGGGCGCGATGCGGAGAGCTCTGCCCCTATTGCGCTTGCAAGGTCTTTGGCCAAAGGAATGTTTTCTTCTTTACCAATTCCTCTGCCAACTGATACAATTAATTCGGCAGCAGTAAGGTCTAGATCTTCAGCTGATTCTTTGAATGGTTCTTCAGATTGTGTTTTGATCATTGAGGTATCCAATGAAACATCATAATCTTTAACAGTAGCGCTTCCAGAGGTAATATTATCTGCGCTATATGCTGCAGACTGAAAGCTGATAAGATATGGAGTTTCCGTTGAAGGTGATACATCTGAAAACAGTTTTGCATTAAACATCTGCTTGGTCGCAGAAACAGTTTGTCCATCAATCTTTAAAGCAATACTATCTGCTAAAAATGGCTTCATGAGTTTGGCGCTCAGTTTTGGCACAAAATCACGCACTTGATATGAGTGCCCAAATAAAATATAAGATGGGGATTCATTATCAATGATCTGTTTTATGGCCTCCGCATAACCATCAGAAGAATAAGTTGATAGCAAATCATTTTTGATCTTTATTACTTCATTCAAATCAAATTGAGAAGCTTCATTAGCTAAAACGTCAGCATTGGCACCCATCACAACTGCGGACGCCTGCAGTCCCAGGGAAGACGCAAGATGCTGTGCCCCAGCAATCGACTCTAGGCCCATGCGGTGAATTTTACCATTACTGTCTTCAAGTACGATTAATATGTCCATCGTAATCCGTTATGCGATTTTAATGTCATTTTTTAATACCTGTACCAATTTATTCACAACTTCATCGGGTGAACCTTCGATCATTACAGTTTCTTTTGAACTATTGGGTGCATATAATTTTTTAATGGATTGTTGTTGATCGGTATTGGTAGATGTTACTTCGCTAATTTCTTTCTTCTTAGCCCCCATGATCCCTTTCAAGGAAGGATAGCGAGGCGTATTGCAACCCGACTGCACGCTAATGCTTGCTGGTAAGGACATGGTAACCCATTGAAAATAACCCGCTTCAAGCTCTCGCTTAACCTTAATTGTCCCATCACCAACATCGGTGGCCATCGCAAGAGATGCCGTAGACATTTCAAGCATTTCTCCAAGAATGATGCCGGTCTGACCAAACCCAAGGTCATCGGATTGGAGGCCTGAAAATATTAGATCAAAATTTTCATCTCTGAGGCTATCGGCAAGAGCAGATGCGGTTGTTAGTGGGTCCGTCGAATCATGAGAATCTGTGCGAACATGAATCGCGCGATGAGCCCCTTTTGCCAGTGCTTCGCGAATAACCTTCTGTATTCTATCGGGCCCCATACTTACCACTACCACTTCTCCATCACCATTCTTTTCACAGATTTGCAGCGCTTCTTCAATCGCATAACTATCGCTCTCATTCATCACGTATGCTACCTGAGCTTCATCAAGCCAATCTTGCGATGGGGCTATAGGTAGCGGGGATTCTGATCCGGGAACTTGTTTAACTAATACAGCAATTTTCATGAATAAATTTAATTTGAAGCTAAAGTTATTTGTTCAGCATATTAATAAATTACGATTCTTATGGTCAGTAAATTAAGCGAAAAAAATGATTATTATTGAAATGAAAAAATATTTGCCCATTTTATAGTTAAGCTGTACTTTTTATCAGTTCAGAATAGTAATTCTGTTTCTATATATTACACTAAAAGATTTTTAAGAATACACTTATTAAGGAGAGAATAAAATGAAAAAAGTTTTATTTTTAACGATTTCCTCAGCGCTACTCTTCACTGCATGTGAAGATGATGAAGCTGTTGTAAATAATGGTTTAGTTGTAGGTACTTGGAAACTCGATGGTTATAGTGCAACTTACGAGCGCGTAGTAACGGTTCCTGCAGATCAAGATAAAAACCAACGCTATACGCATGTAGTTGACTGGGATGCAAATGGTGATGCTGGTACAGAAGCATTCTTTCAAGCTATAGGTGGTAAGACTTCGCCAGCCTATTTAGGAGCTTCACAAACATTAATCAATGTTGGTGATGGCGAAAATGTTCCAGGTTTCCCTAGAACATTGGATCTACCAACCCCTGCTCATTTATTAGGATTTAATGTGAATCTAACACTTGTTACTGATGATGCGCCTAAAAAAGGTGAAGGTGCAACCTATAAAGTCAGTGGTAAATATCCAACGGTCCGTCAAGCAGATTGCCAAACAACAATCACCGTTGCATCGATCACAGATGAAGGTTTATATACGATTGACGTAGATAAAAATGGTGGTCCTAAGCTTGGTAATTTCATGATTCAACCAGATCCAACATTGGGCGGCGCAGTATTAGCGCCATTCTATGATGGTGATTATTCAATTACTGAAGGTGTGGGTGAAGCTCCAGATGAAATGTTAATTAATTATGTTGATCGTGATGGTCATGATGCAAGATATGCAGAAGTGCAAAGCGCTTGGAATGAAAGTGCTGACCGTGTAATCCAAGGTTATGGCATGGTATTTAATGATGCGAATGGCAATATCGCTTCGGCTGATCCTAATCCTGCAGTATTAAATCCTTTATATACTGGTGGATATCTTTTAAATCCAGCTATTCCAGCTGCATGGGGCAGTCAATTTACTTTCTNTTTCTATAATATTAATGTAGCGGNGGCAGCTCAAGCNNNAGATGCAAAAAATCCATTAACTGANCTTGATGGTGATGGCACNGTTGGNGCAGGAGACATGATTGTATTCATGCACTATGATAACCTAGCTGGTGGCGGTGGAAAGACTGCGTTTGGCGTTCCTTATAGCGTACTTGTGGATAGCTCAAATCCTCAACAGCCGGTACCTGTAAATGATAGCGNCCGTGTATTNAGTGGTGCANNTNCNGNAGCTGGTGGNAAGATGTATTNNAANGTTCGTGAAGCTGTATGTGTTCCAACCAATGAAATTATCACAATNAANTCAAANTGGNNAAGANNANCAGAAGGNACGACNGNTANNTAATAANAGCTNAACTCNCANAAGNTTTAGTGTATCCTTAAATAAAAAAAAAGGGGCAATAAAAAAACGTTGCCCCTTTTTTTCATTCATTTAAGNCNNTTATGAAAAAAATATTTACTACCTTACTTCTAATTTCAAACCTAGCGTTAGCGCAAAACAAAGTGTTCGGTACGATTACGGANCGAGCAAATGGCGATGCTTTGCCGGGTGCAAATGTCATCTTTTCTGGTACTAGCTTAGGGGCNGCAGCTGATGGTGAGGGTTATTTTGAGNTTAATAATGTACCCAATGGTAAATACGAGATCATGGTTTCCTTCATTGGTTATGAAACCTATAAATCTGATATCGATGTATTTGATGTAAAGCCAGATACCTATCAAAATTTAAGTATACAGCTAGCTGTTTCTGCTATCCAGCTTCAGGAGTATGTGGTGACAGCAAGTAGAGGTAAGCGTGAAAAAATAACAGATGCGCCTGCAGCAATTTCTGTGATATCAGAACTTAAGATTCGTAGCGAAAGCAATCCAAACCTTGGGGATTACTTTAAAAATATAAAAGGGGTCGATTTTACTGCNTCTGGCATGGATAGTTATAATTTGAGCGCTAGAGGATTTAACTCTAGCTTTTCAAGTAGGCTACTTACTTTGACTGATGGAAGAATGGCCAATGTCCCTTCCCTACGACTGATTGCCTATAACACAATTCCGCTTACCTCAGATGATGTGAGTCAAATTGAGGTAGTGCTTGGTCCCTCCTCAGCATTGTATGGTCCCAATGCACATTCTGGTGTAGTGAATATTATTTCCAAACGACCAGCAGAATCGCTAGGTACAATCGTTGGATATACGACAGGCACAAGAGAATTCAATAAAATGCAAGTACGCCATGCTGGAAAGATGAATAATTTTAGCTATAAAATGTCCGCTGTAAGTTTTACAGCACATGACTGGGAATATATAGAAGTTGATGAAAAGAAAGAACATTACCGTCAATGGAGAGAAGAAGGTTTGGATGGTGATGAACTAGATGATCTTTTTGATGATGGNCGCGCAATTTGGGATGGTTGGGATATTAAAGTTGATCGNGATGGCGATGGAAAATTCGATACCACCTATTTTGGNAAAGATAATATCCTTNATGATNTTAATCTTGATGGTATTAATGACCTNCCAAATTTTGATATAAGCAATCANCGCTTAGATCTTNGNATGGATTANGATTTTTCTGAAGATCATTTTGTAAGCTTGAATTTTGGACATGCGCGAGCAACGAATATCAATATTACGGGTATTGGACGATATTTAGCCAATGATTGGATCTATAATTTTTATCAAGGACGNTGGATCTATAAGAACTGGTTTGCTCAAGCATATTTAAACACTAGCAACTCAGGAAATACGCGCAACCTAAGGACTGGTGAGATTGTGGTAGATCGATCCACTTTTTTCCATTTTCAATTCCAACACTCAACAGAATTTAAAAATTTAATGAATACCCAATTCATCTGGGGTGGAGATTATCAACGTACAATGCCTGAAACTTATGGAACCATTCTACCAGATGGCACAGGTGGGAGAGCGCCAAAAAGTTATGGGCGTGATGGGGTTGATAATGATAAGGATGGAGAAGTGGATGAGTGGGATGAGCTGTTTGTAACCAATGAATTTGGTCTATATGCACAAACCCAAACAAAATTAAACTCTTATCTCGAGCTTATCCTTGCTGGAAGGATAGATTTGCATAGCGGACTTATTGATGACAAAAATGGACTAACATTTTTGAATGANCCATTGGATGGAAGTACATTNAAATATATCCCTCAGGCATCGCCAAAAATTGGNCTACTNTATAAGCCTGATGATAATCACACAGTACGCCTTACCGCTGCAAAAGCTTTTAATACACCCAGTTCTCAAGGACTGTATTTAGATGTAAAAGCGGCTCAGTATAGCATCTTTTCAGTTATGGCCCGCGGTAATGATGATGGCTATACATTTTTTAGAGATTCAGCAGATAATTTGATGTATTGGGANGTTCGAGCAAATTCCAAAACAGAATTTCAATTAGCTCCTATACCAGAAGGGTCCATGATGTGGATTCCAGCTGTGCTTGGAAGGCCCGGTTGGGAAGTAAAGCCTGAAGACTATACACGTATTGATGAAATTGAATCTGAAACTGTTTGGACCTATGAGCTTGGTTATTCTGGAATTGTTTCTGATAAGTTTAGATTNACCCTTGATCTGTATAATAGTACCTATTCAAGTTTTGTAAGTGATCTGACCTGGATCACGCCAGTCCTTCTTGATACATCTAAGAANGGTTTTTATGGAGTAGATAATCCTGATCCTTTAATCATGGGTGTCGTACCTGCAATGGAGCAAAGCAATTGGGCTGATGGTGGAGATGGTATCATTGGAAGTAGGTATATTCCATATGGAAGTCCTGAATGGAATGATATTCTGAATATGACTGTCCTGACTGATGCAGTTAATGGTACTTATACAAATTTCTGGAGACTGTCCCAAGCGTCAAGGCAGGGATCATGGATGGATGTAGATCAAAACGGAGATACGCTTGGCGCATACCTTACCGATGACAATTGGCCAATATCCCCCCCGCTTATTCTTACAAATATTAATTATGGAAAAGTAAATCTATGGGGAATGGATGCCAGTATTTATGCATTCTTATCAAAGAATATCACCTTAGATGTGAATGTTTCATTTATTGGGAAGGATAGATTCTACAACCCGCTTACGCGAGACTATGATCCAGTAAATGCTCCAAAATTTAAATTAAATGGAAAATTAGCATACATTGCTAAAAAGGGATTATTTGGTAATATAGGTGCAAGATATATACCGGAATTTGATTGGGCGGCTGGTGTGCACTATGGAAAAATTGAAAGCTATTTAGTCCTCGATGGGATGCTTGGTTATAGATTTAATGATAAATATGATTTATTATTTAATGTNAATAATATGAATGATGATGTCCATCGAGAAATCATAGGTGGGCCTAAGCTTGGTAGGCAGTTTACTTTGAAGTTCAATGCAAAATTCTAATCTATTCAGCCTGAACAATTACCCGACCAGTTTGCCCTCCTTCTAATATCTTTTTTATTTCAGAATCTAGATCATTCAAACTTANAGTTCGGCTAAATTGATCTATATCTTCAATTTTCCATTCACTAGAAAATTGATTCCATAACCATTCTTTTTCTTCGATCTTTCTTTCTGCAGAATCAACTCCTAATAGACTATTTCCTCTTAAAATAAAAGGAAAGACATTGGTTTCAAATGCTACACCACCAACATTTCCACAGCANGCTATAGTACCTTCGCGATTTAAGCATGTGAGCAAGCCCGATAAGGTCTTACCNCCAACTACATCAATACCTATATCGTACAGACCTTTCGATAATGGTTCGCGAAATTGCTCATTTAATTCCTCNCGGGTAATTACCCTATTGGCGCCTAANGAATTAAGAAATGATGCTGAATTCTTTTTGCCAGTTACAGCGGTTACCTCTGCTCCAAGTTTTGATAAAAGCTGAATTGCNATACAGCCTACCCCACCGGTAGCTCCAGTTACTATTGCTTTCTTATTGGTGATGCCATTTTTATTTTTAAGCAGATTAATACATAGGCCAGCGGTTAGTCCGCCAGTTCCAAGAGCCATTGATTCTTTGAGAGAAAGCGATTCGGGTAACATTATTGCCCATTTATTTGGGACGCGAATATATTCAGAAAAACCACCGGAAGTATTCATTCCCAAATCATAACCTGTCACAATAACTTTATCTCCAGATGAAAATTCAGAGCTAGTAGACTCTACTANTGTCCCCTGCTGCATCTATACNTGGTGTATGAGGNTAATGTTTAGTTANTCCTTTATTTCCCGAAGCNGACAATGCATCTTTATAATTGATTGAAGAAAAAGAAACCTTAATAGTCAAATCGCCTTTGGGTAAATCATCGATGTTTCTATTTTCAATCGCATTAGAAAAGAGACCATCGCCATCTTCTCTTACAACANATGCCTTAAAATTAGAACTCATGCAATCTCCATTTTCTTACAAATGATTTGCAGCATAACTTCATCAGTTCCTCCTGCGATTGAAGCAACNCTGCCATCTCGATATACTTTAGATGCTGGATTCTCCCAAGAAAATCCCATACCTCCCCAATATTGAAGACAGGCATCAGAGACTTCTCTAGTAAGTCTCCCGCTTTTTAGTTTCGCCATCGATGCTAGATATGTCATATCCTTTCCTAAAATAAAATCTTCAGCAGCCCGATATATAAGAGCCCTAAGGGCTTCAACTTCAGTTTGTAGCTCTGCTAATCTAAATTGTATGGATTGATTCTCAATAATAGCTTTCCCAAAAGCATGTCGATCTTGACAATATTCAATAGTCTTTGCAATACATTGTTCAAGCACAATAAGAACACTAGCAGAGAGAAACATTCTTTCTTCTTGAAACTGTTGCATCTGTATTTTAAATCCCTTGCCTTCATCGCCTATGCAATAACGCTGCGGAACTCGAACATTATCAAAATACACAGGTGCTGTGTCTGANGTGTGTTGCCCAAGTTTTTCTATTTTGTCACCAACTGTTAATCCTTTAGCTGAGGCTGGAATGACAATCAATGATTTATTATTATGAGNATCCTCACTGCTGGTATTAACTAAAGTGCAAAAGAAATCAGCTTGTTTTGCATTTGTGATCCACATTTTTTGACCATCAATGATATAATCATCNCCATCCTTTCGTGCGGACGTTTTCAGCGCTGCAACATCTGAACCTCCTCCAACTTCACTAACCGCAAGAGCTCCTATGTATTCTCCATTAATTGCAGGAGATAAAAATTCTTCTTTTAATTCTGATGAGCCAAATCGATCAATGGCAGGTGTCGCCATATCCGTGTGTACGCCAATCGCAGTAATAACGCCTAGATCCCAGGCATGGCCTAAGGCTTCTGCAAAAGCCAATCCATAGCTATAGTCAAGACCCATACCTCCAAATTCTTTGCTTTTAGTAATTCCAAGCAAATCAAGCGATCCTAATTTTTTGAATAATGAGTGCGCTGGAAATATTCCAGACCGTTCCCATTCTTCAATATTCGGGTGAATTTCATTAACAGCAAAGTCACGTACAGTATTCATTAAGGTTATATGTTCTTCATTAAATTGCATATTATTTATCCTAGCTCATGATTTAATCAAAATAGTAGCTTTACCGGTGATTCGTTTTTCACCGGCTTTATTTAATACTCGTAATGAAACAGTAAGAATTATGTTATTATTAGAATCTTTTTCTTTCTTAGTAATTTTACCTGAACAAAATAACCTATCGTTTATTTGAGTCATTGAAACAAATTGAGATGAGAAATTAGTTAAAGATATATGTGGAAAGGCATTGGTCAGCGCTCTGCCAAGATAAGACATTATAAGCATTCCATGAGCAATTACATCAGGAAGGCCAGATTTTTTAGCAAAATCTATATCGGTATGTATCGGATTATTATCCCCTGAAGCATCAGAATATAATNCTAGAGAAGATCTTGATATTTTATTTAATTCAAGCGTTGGNATCGCATCGCCAATTTCAAGTCTTAAATAATCCCAGCTAGTCATCTTACCACCAATGTTGAAATCGACTCTGCAACCTTTATATTATTTTGATTTGTATAAACTGATAAAAAAGATATGAATTGCAGGGCTCCATTTTTTTTGTCAAAGATATTATCGATTTTACTATTCATATGTAATTGGTCACCTACATAGATGGNGTTAAAATAATTATANTCCTCCTTTGCATGTAAAATCCTACCAATTGGCACATTAAGATCTGTTAAATATAGATATGGATTNTCTTGTTTCATGGCGACTACTATTAAAAAAGTTGGGGGAACCGGTATAGCTGGAAAACCGTTCTTCTTAGCTGCTTCATCATCAAAATAAATAGGATCGTCTTGGCCTGTAGCTTTGGCAAATAAAAGCACAGTTTGAATTTCAACATCAAAGGTAATGGTAGGGTATTGTTTTCCTATAAAGTNCCGATCTAAAATAATTTTTTTCATCAAAAAGTTTGTCCCTTTTCAATCATTTGATCAATCAATTTAGGCACGGAAAATCTCTTTCCGTATTGTTTACTTAGATCTTGAGCGCGATCTCTAAACTGCTTTAATCCGTAATCATTAATGAATTGAAGAGTGCCACCTTTAAACAAAGGAAAGCCCCATCCAAAAATACTTCCAATGTTAGCATCAGCCACTGAGGTCAATACGCCCTCTTCATAACANCGAACAGTTTCAATGGCTTGTATAAAATGAAAGCGATCAATCATTTCCTCTTGGGAGAGTGGATTTTTAGATAATGGAAAATGTTTTTCTAGTTTGGGCCAAAGGTATTTTTCTTCATTATTTGGGTATTCATAAAATCCCCCGTTTCCTGCTCTGCCAGTACGTTTTACCTCTTTGGTCATAAAATCAATAACCTCATCCCATGGTTCCGCTGCAATCTCTTTACCTTCTGCTTTTAAGTCTTTCCAGGATTGGTCACGGATATGAGCAGCTAAGCCGATACTTATTTCATCAATAACTGCAAGTGGGCCCACAGGAAAACCTGCTTGTTTTCCAGCTGATTCAATATTTTTTGCAGAATTACCTTCTGTCAAAAGAGCCATACCCTCCCCTGTATATCTTTCAAAAACACGTGATGTATAAAATCCTCTACTATCATTTACTACAATAGGTATTTTCTTTATTTTTAATACATAATCAAAGGCTTTAGCTAGCGTTTGGGGTGAAGTCATTTTTCCTTTAATGATTTCAACAAGTTTCATTTTATGTACAGGAGAAAAAAAATGAATACCTATGAATTTTTCTGGCGAAATAGATTGTTCAGCTAAGCTTGTAATGGGTATCGAAGATGTATTGGATGCAAATACCCCATTTTCCATAAGATACTTTTCAGCTTTAGCGGTAACCTTTGCCTTTAAATCTCTATCTTCAAAAACTGCTTCAATAATTAAATCGCATCCTTTTAATAGTTTATTATCATCGGTTGCTGTAATTCTTTGTAAGATGGCATCCATCTTTTCTTGATCAATTAATCCACGTTTTTGAGCGCTTTCAAGAATATTACGTATGCGCTTCAAGCCATTGTTTGCGCTNTCTTGATTAACATCTGTCATCACTACTTCTAATCCTGCCATAGCAGACACATATGCAATTCCATGTCCCATAAGACCCGATCCAAGAACTCCCACCTTTAATGTTGATGTTAATGCAATATCTTTAGGCCTACTGACTCCAGAATTCAATGCGTTCATTTGAAACCAAGTTGCATTCATTATATTCTTTGAGACTTTTCCATTCGATAATTGAACAAAAAATCTTGATTCAATCCTAGATGCGGTTTCAAANTCAACTAAAGATCCTTCGATTACTGCACTTAATANTGCTTCTGGTGCAGGAAAATTACCGCGGGTCTTTTTTCTNAAGACCGCTGGANCCATAGCAATCATTTGGGCATTTTTTGGATGATGTGCATTTCCTCCAGGAAATTTAAAATTTTTCCGATCCCAAGGTTGTTCAAAGTTAGGATTTGAATCAATCCATGATATGGCTTTTGAAAGCATTTCNGCTTCATTGGGAGCTAATTCATCTATAAGTCCTTTCTTTGCTGCCTGATTTGCATTGAGCTGCCTGCCTTCTAATAATAATGGCAAAGATGATTCTAATCCAATCAGGCGCGGTAGTCGCGCAACTCCACCACCACCAGGCATAATTCCAAGATTGACTTCAGGAAATCCAAATTTAGATTTTGAATTATCAAGTGCAATCCTATAATGGCAACATAGAGCAAGCTCCATACCGCCTCCTAATGCCGTTCCATTCATTACTGCAACGATGGGCTTGCCTAGAAGCTCAAACCTCCTCATTACTGCTTTGCCCGACTCCATCATGTCATAACATGCCTTCGCTTCATTAATATTATATAGCATGTCAAGATCTGCCCCTGCGAGAAATGTTTTTTTAGATGAAGCAAGAATCACTCCCTTTAAATTTGATTCTTTTTCAAGTTTCATTACATTTTCAAGTAAGGATTTAAAAAAATATTCATCAATTAGATTGGCAGATTTATTTGCCATNTCCATAGTAAGGGTTATGATATTGTTGTCATCTTTATTGTATATAAATTCCATTATAAAATCTTCAACTATACTCGTTCTATGATCGTAGCAATACCCATGCCGCCTGCAACGCACAGAGTTACTAATCCGACCGATAAATCTCTATATTCTAATTCATCTAATAGCGTTCCCATTAGCATGGAGCCTGTTGCGCCCAATGGATGACCCATCGCTATCGAACCTCCATTAACATTTAGACTATCGGTATTATCTATATTCATTTCTTTCATAAACCGTAATACAACTGCAGCAAAGGCTTCATTTACTTCAATTAAGTCAATATCACTAATTTTCATTTTTGCGCGCTTTAAGACCTTTTTGGTTGCGGGAGCAGGTCCGGTAAGCATAATTGTGGGATCGGTTGAGCAAGTTGCAATAGAGCGTATTGCAGCCCGTGGCTTAAGCCCTAGCTCATCTCCAATTTTTTTAGATCCAATGAGTGTTAAAGCCGCTCCATCAACAATACCTGAAGAGTTGCCAGCGGTATGGACATGATTGATCTTTTCTACATTTGGATATTTTTCTTTCGCNACATCATCATAGCCCATATTGCCAATAAATTCGAATGAAGGAATTAATTTTGATAATTCATTCATAGAAGTTTCTTGTCTGATATGCTCATCCTTATCAAGTATAAGTAATCCATTCTGATCATAGATTGGTATGATTGAATTAAACTTATTATTATGTTGAGCCTCCAAAGCTCTTTTGTGAGACTCTAACGCAAAAGCATCTAAATCAGATCTGGAAAATTTATCTATTGTTGCAATAAGATCTGCTCCAATACCCTGTGGAACATAATTAGTTTCTAAGCTGACTTTGGGTTCAAATACCATTGAACCTCCATCGGCGCCCATTGGAACTCTAGACATTGATTCAACACCGCCAGAAACAATTAGATTTTCCCATCCCGATTTTATTTTCATCGCAGCAATATTGATCGCTTCAAGGCCAGACCCGCAAAATCGATTGATCTGCATACCTGGAACATCTGTATCCCAACCAGCATACTGAGCTGCAGTTTTTCCAATATTTGCGCCTTGATCACCCACGGGCATTACGCACCCAATTACAACATCATCAATCAGAGAGGTNTCTAAATTATGCCGATCTGATAATGAGATCATGAGCTTTGAAAGCAAATCTGTTGGTGTAACCTCATTCAGAGATCCATTTTTCCTTTTACCGCGCGGTGAGCGAATTGAATCAAAAATATATGCTTCACTAGTCATTATTTACTCATTAGTAATATAATATTATGTTATCATCATATAAAAAGCAGAAAACTTATTTATTTATTAAATTTATTTTAATTATCACTTGGTAATTTNCTTATTAAAGATGAGTAGAATAGCGCAAATAATAATTTCAAATATTTTATTCTTTGCTGGAACAATTGCTTTGCTTTGGTCAATTAAGCGGNTAATTGAACGCAGAAAAAAATAATATATTAATTGAGCTTATATGTTCCCCCAAAGAGAGCAGGANCGTAGAAATACTGGGAGCGGGGGAACAACCAGTTTTCCTTAATAACGATCCTGCTAAAATCTATCAAAAGTTATTTATGCATTTATCATAGGACAAGCTTTTTTTATTATGATCAGTATTGCTAATTTTTAAAATGATTGAATCATTAATTAATATTGATAAAAGCATATTTATGTTTTTTAATTCTACGATTTCAAATCCAGTTTTTGATGTTTTTTTNCCAATTATAACCAATCAGGATATTTGGATTATTCCAATCTTGATTGGAGTAATTATTCTATCGGTCAAGGGAGGCGTAAAAGGTAAAATTACTTCAGTGGTCCTGATCATAGGAATTATATTAGCGGACTATTCTTCGGCTCAAATTCTTAAACCTTTTTTTCAGCGCCTTAGGCCAAGTCATGATCTAATTGATGGAATTAGATTGTTAGTTCCAAAGGGTGGTAAGTATGGNTTTGTNTCTTCACATGCAGCNAATATATATGCTGCGGCAACAATCTTNGGATATTTCTATGAAAAATATAAAAAGTTATTTTTTACAATTGCAGCCCTAGTAGCATTCAGTAGGGTATATGTCGGCGTTCACTATCCAGCGGATATATTTTTTGGTGGATTACTTGGCTATGGATTAGCTTGGACTGTTTTGACAGGCTGGGTAATGATAAAAATAAGAAATCTAAAAGCTGGGAAGAGCTGGGTAAAATACTAGTTTGGTAAAGAATCTTCTGGTGGATTTATAGGATACTCTCCAAAACCATCCTGCTCTGGTGAAACGATTTTCCCATGTTCATTTTCATATCTATTAATATTATCCTTAAGAGCAGATAGAAACGCTTTGGTGTGTTGTGGGGCCATAATAACTCTAGAATGAACTCTCGCTTTAGAAACCCCAGGAAGTATTTTAGTAAAATCCATAACAAACTCAGCTGGAGAATGCGTAACAACCACAAAATTAGAATATTCACCCTCACTTGTTTCTTGAGATAATTCAATATTTATTTGTTGAATGTTCTTTTTATCTTCCATAATAACCTACCGTTGTTTTTTCTGTTTTTTACTTTGATTAAAATCTTCCCATTCTTCTTCAATTCCTTCAAAATCTTCATAGCCTTTTATTTCTTCATCTTCAGCTTTTTGCTTATAAATTTCCATCTCTGTCTCGTATAAACTAAAAATATCTTTTTTCTTCTCAAAATCATCTGGATCTACATCTTCCTCATCGTCAGGCTCTAGTCTTTCAACATCTTCGCTGTAGACTTTTTGATCAAAAAAATCAAGATCCTCAACTAATCCGTTTGCCATAAGATATTCTAAAAAATCTAGATATTTTCTATCTTGTAAATCAGTTTTACAATGCCTACATGTTAGTGATTCCTTGATATCAATTTCTTCAAGGGNTCCTTCGCAGGCTGGGCAGATAATTCCTTCTAACATTAATTTTTTCCTATTTAACAGGAAACGAATATAGTTGGAGTATCACAGNTGGTCAATCAATTTCAATCAAGAGTTTGAAATTTTTTTAATTAACGCTTTTTCAGTAGAAGTAAAATTTTCACCTCTTCTGCTTTTAACAACTTCAGTAGTAGCAATAAATTTATCNATATCTACCGGCAAATGCTTTCTATTGACGTACCATGAAAAATGAGGGATAGTTTTTGGTATAAAACCATATGATGCAATCATTGATCCAACGCCAATNACAGATCCCGTATTGATAAGCGTTCCAATGGCAGTTTTAACATGATCTCCTACGAAACATCCAATATGAAGACTNTCTGAATCTACTAATTGATCATTTATATGAACTTTTACAGAGCTATAATTATTTTTTAGGTTACTATTAGATGTTCCAGCTCCTAAATTAATCCATTCCCCCAAAAAAGAATCCCCTAGATGTCCATCATGNACTTTATTTGTATNCCCTTGAATAATTGAAGAATCTACTTCACCNCCTATTTTACACTTTTGACCAATAACACTATTCTTGATTTTTGTTAGGGGATTAATTACGCTATCAACTCCAATATATACCGGCCCTTCAATATAGGTTTGACCATATACCAAAGCTCCATCATCAATAATTACAGGACCATTGTCAGCGTTGATCAATGCTCCAGGCATCACAGTGGCATTATTGATAAATATTTTTTCTGCATTTAATAAGTTTACTTTGGTGTAATCATTTGAATCAATTGGGCTTAATTTGANTGATTCATTAATGATTGTTTGTGGAACAAGCTTAACAATATCCCATAAATAATTACATACATTAACATNAATATCGCTTGATTTAATTGCATCAAAATTAGATTCCAGTGGGCCTCCTTTAGCGTGCCAACTAGCCGCATCNTCAGAAGAAAGATTTGCTGCTACTAGTCTACCATCTGAATGAAAGGTTAGATTTTGTTGTTCTAGCAATTTTATGCTTTCTTCAGTCCAAATTACTGAACCCGATAGCCAAAGCCCATCTTCGTAATCCTTAGGATTAACATCATAATTAGTATGAGTTTCAGAAACCAAATCAGCTAATTCTTCTCTAACTATTAATGAAATGGCTTGATCGGGAAATAAATTACGTATGCGATCTAAAAATGTTTCTGAGCCAATCCTAATATCAAAAACTGCTCGAGTTACTGAAATTGGAGATAAGTTCAGTGCATACTGATCTTCAAAAACATATATTTTCATTCTATTCCTAAAATTTGAAAAATTTCTTTAAAACCGCTCTCTGCTAATTCTTCACCTTTTCTACGAACCATTATATTATAAAATTTTTCCCCTTCTTCGCTATAAAAACCTAATTTTAGTGGAGCAGTGACAGTTCTTGTTATAGTTGCAGAGACAGTAGCAAACTCCTGATTAAGATCAAGAATGGCATCAACTTTAATTTTTTGACAAGTATTGATTAATTCTTTGCCTGGCAATCCCCATCTATTTAAATCTTCCTCAGTATACAGAATATAATCTTCAAATTCGTTTATTTCAATAATGNTGCCAATTCCTGAAGGTCCAAGAAGTTTCATATTTCTTTTTTTTCTTGGCCCAAGTGCATTTTTCATTGCATCTAAGAATCGTTTTGCGAGATCTGATTCTGTTGCATGCTCTGGTAGNATAATTAAAAAATCAATTGGTAGCTTACCTCTTTTCTTTAAAGATAAAGAATTTGAACCCGATTTACCCCTGGTGCGAATTCTATGCCACCATAGCGCTGCTTTAGTTGTATTGAATTGATTCATTTTATTAATTAAATAGNAATTCTTAGGCTCATTAATCAAAGTCAAAATTGTATTAACTTCATTCATTCTTAAAAGGATAAAATACATTGAACGTAAGAAAAAAAATGTTTTGGGGTGGTTTGGGCTGGGTATTAGGGGGTCCAATTGGTGCAATCATAGGCTATTCAATGGCTGGCATGAGCACACAACAAGCAAGTTCGAGTAATTACTTTGAATCAAATAGATATCCTAAAACCCAACCTGGTGATTTTATGATATCGTTATTAGTTCTGTTTGCATCAGTTATGAAAGCAGATAGTAGAATGCTTAAATCTGAGTTGGATTATGTAAAAGAATTTTTATCTAAAGAATTTAGCAAGAAACAGGTTCATGATTTTATGATACTGTTTAAAGATATTTTAAAACAGGACTATCCACTAAAGGATGTATGTAGACAAATAGCACGGTCTATGGATCATCCAAGTCGGCTGGAATTGATACATATTCTATTTGGACTATCTTTAGCTGATGGCAATATCCATTCCGATGAGGAAAAATTGATTCATACCATTTCAAATTATCTCAATATTAACCAGAATGATTTTTCTTCAATAAAGGCAATGTTTGTTAAAAATTTTGAATCTGATTATAAAATTCTGGANATTCCTCCTGATTCAAGTGATGAAGAAGTTAAAAAAGCATATAGAAAAATGGCTGTAAAATATCATCCTGATAAAGTTAATCATTTAGGTGAAGAAGTGAAATCTTTGGCAGAAGAAAAATTTAAAATGGTAAATGAAGCATATAGTAATATTAAAAAGGCTCGCAATACGATTAGCTAATTTTTGAGGATATAAAAGAATACTATGTCAAAAAAAGCTGGAAAATATCCTTTCACAAGAGGAATCTATGAAAATATGTATAAGGATAGGCTATGGACAATGAGGCAATACGCTGGCTTTACATCTGCAGCAGAATCTAATAAACGCTATCGATATCTAATTGATCAAGGTGTTTCAGGTCTATCGATTGCTTTTGATCTTCCCACTCAAATTGGATTTGATTCAGATCATGAAATGGCTATAGGTGANGTTGGAAAAGTAGGGGTTCCTATTGTATCTATACATGATATGGAAAGACTATTTAGAAAAATAGACCTTAACAAAATTTCTACCTCAATGACTATCAATTCAACAGCTGCTATATTACTTTCTTTTTANATTGTTTTGGCGGAAAAAAATGGAATTTCTATTGATAAATTAAATGGCACGGTTCAAAATGATATTCTAAAAGAATATCTTGTAAGAGGTACCTATATTTATCCCCCAGGTCCTTCAATGAGNTTAATAACGGATATCTTTTCTTTCTGTGAAAATCATATGCCAAAATGGAATCCTATATCCATATCAGGCTATCATATAAGAGAGGCTGGCTCAACAGCTGCTCAGGAAATTGGCTTTACTTTTGCGAATGGGATAGCTTATGTACAATCAGCGGTTGATAGAGGNTTAGATCCTAATCGTTTTGGTAGTCGATTGTCATTCTTTTTTAATTCTCACAATGGTTTTTTAGAAGAAATAGCAAAGTTTCGNGCTGCNAGAGAAATATGGGCAAATATCATGAAGGAAAGGTTTAAAGTAAATAATGAAAAAGCTATGATGTGCAGATTTCATGTTCAAACAGGNGGATCTACCCTAGCAGCGCAACAAGTTGAGAATAATATCGTACGAACAACTATTCAGGCATTATCNGCAATTTTAGGTGGAGCTCAATCTTTACATACTAATGCATATGATGAAGCATTGGCTCTGCCAACTGACCGTTCAGCAAAAATTGCACTGAGAACTCAGCAAGTGATTGCACACGAAACAGGTTTAGCTGATTATATTGATCCTTTAGGGAATAGTGAGCAGATTGAAATTCTAACAAATAAAACCATCGATGAAGCTAGATTATTGATCAATCAAATTGATGAGCTTGGTGGCGCTGTTGAAGCAATAGAAAATGGTTGGATGCAGAATGAAATATCTAAAAGTGCATATATATATCAAAANTCTATTGATGAAAAAAAACAAACTATTATTGGTCTTAATAAGTTTACTGAAGATGATAATATTGATATTAATTTGCAAAAAATTGATCAAGATGCTGTAGATAAGCAAATAGATCAAGTAAAAAAGCTCAAAAGTGAAAGAGATAATCTATCAGTTAATAATAAAATTGAAGGCATTGAATCATGTGCATTGACTAATGATAATTTAGTTCCAAAAATCATTGAAGCTGCTAGGTCTGAGTGCACTCTTGGTGAGATTGCAGATGCGCTAAGAANGTCTTTTGGNGAGTACAATCAAAATTAATTTGTTTGTATTTTTATCCAGAAATATTTAAGATTTATNAAGTAATTAAATAAAATATAATTTTAATCAAAAATTAATTATTAATGGGNTCAANTATGAATAAGTTAAATTTCTATTTATTTATTTTTATTTTCATTCTTTCGTGCTCTCAGCAAACAGCGCCACCTCTAAATCTTGAGAATGAGCAAAAAATTAANCAAACTGTAGAAAATGAACGCGCAACTCTTCCCGAGCCTCAAGAGCCCACTTTTGCTACGCAAGAACCAATTAATGAACCAATCATTGATGAGCAGATTGATTCTGGTCCTATGCCAGAACCTGTTGAGACTCCAGCTGATGTAGACCCCAAAGACGAATTGAAAATGGCTCCAATGCTATATGAAGATTTTGCATGGGAAAAATACATGGTTGAGCCAGGTGATTTTTTAGTAAAAATCGCAAAAAAAGAATATGGCGATTTTAAACTCTGGAAATATATCTATGAATGGAATAAAGAACAGATTGGTGACAACCCTAATGTGATCTATCCATATCATTTTTTCAATCTACAAAAAGAACGTTTAGCTGCTAAAACCTTTGAGCCAACCTATTTTGATTATATTGTTCAGCCTGGTGATAATTTATGGAATATTGCTGGAAAACAATATGGTGATGCAAANTCATGGATTATACTTTTATGGGACAATGAAGATTCAATTAAGGCTACTGCAGGTATTCTTAGCCCAGGAATGGTTCTAAAATTAAGAGAAAAGCTCGATCCAAACGCTTAANAATCAGAAACTTTCAGTTGATCTGATAGCTTCTGATTTATCTACAAATTCCCTAGCCCACAATATTAAATATTTTGAGAGTTTACCCTCTACAAATTCTACCGCTTGGGAATTAATCAGTGATGGTATTAATTCTGGATTGATTGTTACTGATTATCAGTCTAAAGGAAAAGGTCAAAAAAATAATAAATGGATTTCATCAAAAAATAATAGTATCACATTTACTGTTTTTACNAATAAGAAAGTTCAATCTAATCAGTTAGGTTTTTTCCCAATTATAGCTGGTCTTGCGGTTAAAAATGCGCTTGATAGTCATCAAGTGAAAATTTCATTAAAATGGCCAAATGATCTTATTATAAATGATAAAAAGATTGGTGGAATATTATGTGAATCAAAAGTCATGGGTAAATTATCTAAATTTATTGTTATAGGTATTGGAATTAATNCTAATGAAACCAAANATGATATGCATGAGTTCAATATTCNAAATGCCTCATCACTTAANATTGAATGCGGAAAAANNTTTCAACGTGAATATTTAATTGGCTCTATACTTAATAATCTTGAACTGTTNCTGCTTAACTTTCCNNATAATATTGAAAAAATAAAAAAAGCATGGGAATTAGGATGTGAACACATTGATTCAAACATAGAATATTACCATAATTCTAAATTGATAAAGGGGGTTTTTAAGGGAATTTCAANAGATGGAAGNGCAATAATTAAAACACAAAACAAGCTGCGGTTAATTACTAATTCGTCTANTATAATTTAATGTTTATGAATAGGTGAAATCTTGGTCTTTATTTCATAATCACCAAATTCATCAATTAATTTTTTTTGTAATTCATGGTCTAGATCTAATATATCTTGTCTGCTCATCCCAAGAGAAACATTTACACCAAAAAGGATTAGGTTGTGATTATCGGTATTGACAATTCTAATATCATGAATATTCGTAATTCTATCATCATCCATACTGATAAGCTCAAGCAATTTCTTTACTTTTTTAACCATGGGATTATCTGGATACACTGGGTCAATATGGACTGTTGGCTCAACCCCCATTGATTGCTCAAGTATTGTTTCGACTGCTTCTGAAATATCATGGGCTTCAGCAGCAGTTTTTCTTGCATCAATTTCAACATGAAGGCTAATATATTTTTCATGACCATAGTTATGTACAACAATATCATGAACGCCTAGCGTATTGGATACTCCTATAACAATCTCTCTTATTCTATCAAGCTCATCAGAATTTGGCGGTGTCCCAATTAAGTCATCTACAGAATCTCTAGCTATATCAAATCCAGTATAGATTAATAGCATAGCAACTCCAAGACCTGCCCAACCATCAATAGTTGGGAAGCCATATTTTCCTGCAATTAACGCGCAAATAACAAGGGTGCTTGAAATTGCATCCATCCTATGATGCCACGCATCTGCATGTAATAATCCTGAAGCTATTTTTGATGAAAGAAACTTAGCATATCTCGCGGTTATTTCTTTAATGATGATTGTGAAAACTATCATTCCAACCATCCACCATTCTGGAGAAGAAATAATTGGATTTCTTATACGCTCTATTGAGACTTCAATAAATTCAATACCAGCGACACAAAGTAAAACTGCAATGATAAGAGTGGCTATATATTCTGCGCGTCCATGCCCATACGGATGGCGGGCATCCGCAGGCTTGTCTGTTTGCTTGAATCCCCAAATAACAATTCCAGATGTAATCATATCAGATAAGGTATGAATAGCATCCGCAATTAAGCTAATTGCTCCAGTTATTATGCCAATTGAAAGCTTTATTATAAATAAGAATGAGTTTACCGTTATAGATACTTTGCCCTGGAAAATTCCAATTTTAGCTCTGTAAAATTTACTGGATTCTTTAAGGTTTGGAATAAATTTATTTGTGAGACTTTGGAACATAAGCTAGACGGTATTAATGGTAATTGAATTTATAAAATTAAGAATCGTATGCTGCAATTCCAGTTTCATGCTCGCCAACAATCAGTGTATGCATTTCATGGGTACCTTCATAGGTAAAAACAGATTCTATATTTGCCATATGTCTAATAGGAGAATAATCAATTGTGATACCGTTCCCGCCAAGAATCTCACGAGCTGTCCTGGCAATATCTCTTGCTATAACGCAATTATTTCTTTTCGCAAGGGATACCTGCTGAAAAGTCATTTTATCTTCATCTTTTAATCTACCCAATCTGTATACTAATAATTGCGATTCAGTAATTCTTGTTATCATTTCAGCTAGTTTTTGTTGCGTCAATTGATAGCCAGCAATTGGTTTTGAGAATTGTTTTCTTTCTTTAGAATAATTTAATGCAGTAGTATAGCAGTCAACAGATGCACCAACCATACCCCAAGCAATTCCATATCTAGCCTGCGTAAGGCAACTTAAGGGGCCTTTTAGCCCTTCAATATTTGGCAATCTAGAGGAGTCTGGAATGCGTACATCTGACATTGATAGCTCCGAAGTGATTGATGCGCGTAAGCTGAATTTCCCATGAATATCACTTGAAGAAAATCCATCAGTTCCTTTTTCAATTAAAAACCCTCTAATAGTCTCATTTTCATCACGAGCCCAAACCAGCGCGACGTCTGCAATTGATCCATTGGTAATCCACATTTTATTTCCATTAATAATCCAATCATCACCATCTTTTTTACAGGTAGTCACCATCCCGCCTGGATTTGATCCAAAATTAGGCTCTGTTAAGCCAAAGCAACCAATTTTCGTACCTGATCCCAAATCTTTTAACCATTTTTCTTTCTGTTGATCTGAGCCATAAGCATGTATGGGATACATCACCAGAGATCCTTGAACGCTAGCAAATGAACGTAAACCTGAATCTCCACGTTCCAGTTCATGAAGAATTAATCCATAAGCAACATTGCTAATTCCCGACCCACCAGAGCTTTGAGGAAGTGAAGAGCCAAAAAATCCAAGCTCACCTAATTTTTGTGAAAGCTCAGTTGGAAATGTTGCATTTTCATAATGCTCATTGATCAGTGGCATAAATTCTGATTGAACAAAATCAAACGCTGTTTTTTGAATTAATAATTCTTCTTCACTTAGAAGATCGGTTATATTATAAAAATCAGGTCCTAAACTCTTCATAAAACTCTCATTAAGTATATCAGAAAATTACAATCTTTTTAATTATTATATTGAAACAATCTCTCGTTGTTCAGCAATTCCCATTGAAATTAAAAAAGGATCTTGATTTTGATTGGATAAAAATATTTTTTTTGAGTTGATATTTTTCCAATCGTTTTGAACTACAATTTGACCAACAGCTCCTCCTAATGAGTTTCCGGGACCCAAAAGAACTATCTTATCTGGACAAAACTCTTTCATGGCAACTGTAATTGATTTTGTAAAATCGTATGGCTTAGTGACTTGAGCACCTAATGTATAATCATACAAATCTTGAGGGTTGGTGCTATATGATTCCCATATAATACCTCGACCATCAATAAGCGGTATAGTTGGCTTGGAAAAAAATGAGCTAGGAAAAATACCGAGTGCATTTTTTGAAATCGTATTCATTAATGGTGTGTGAAATGCACCATGATAAGGGATTTGAAAAGGATAATCGTCAATGGGTGGTAATATCTTTTTAAGGTTCTTTAAAGACTGATTATCACCACCAATTACAATATATCCACCTAAATAAATGGAAACATAGGCTTCTACTTTATTGATTGCATCTATCACAAGAAGGGTTTTTTCATTATCTATTTGCCAGGTTTTATCAATTATGGGATAAATTAATTGCCCGCCAATAATTTTATCCTTCATCATAGAGCCCATTATATCAATTAATTCAAAAGCGTTCTCATTTAATACTGCTCCGCTTAGCGCAAGTGCTGTATACCATCCCATCGAATTACCTGCTATAGCAATAATTTCATATTTTTCCCGATCAATTGAAGTAAAATCCATAACACTGCAAGCATAGATTAATGCTGATGCATTTTCGCCAACCATATGAACTTTTGCTCTGAATGGTAATGAGTCTAATTCAAGCGGACTTAGTTGATTTTTAATTTTTCTTCTTTTCTCTATAAAGTTAATCTCAGGTAAAGATGGATTTAGATATTTTTTTAAGTAACCGGATGTTTCTCTTGAATAAGAACCACGTCCAGGGCAAATAACTATTATTTTTTCTCTAGGCATTGAATAATTTTAGTGCAGTTTCAGTTATTGAATCTTTACTAGGTAAAGTTGATGTAGCTCCCTTACCTAATGGAACAAAGCTATCCATTGCAGCATGCAATTTAATTTGGATAGGTTTTTTGCTTGCTGATACTAAATCAGTCATAATTCCCTCGCCATAACAACCAGACTTTCTGCATTCATCAACAATAAGGACTTTATTGGATTGACCTATTAACTTTAACAATTCTCCACCATTGATTTCGGATAGCCAGCACAAATCAATTACTTGAATCTTTTTATTAATTTTCTTTTCAATTTCTTTTTTAGCCTGAAGGGATAAATATAAACCATTGCCATAGCTTAATATCGTTAATGCCTTCCCATTACCATATTTTCTAGATTCACCTACAGCAATCTGCTCGGTAAGTTTTGGGTACGCAAAGCTCCATTTTCCATCACCACTCTTGTATAAGTCCTTAGTCATATATAAAGCAATGGGTTCAATAAAAATCACTATTCTATTTTCTTCATGCGCTGTTTTTATAGCAGCTCTCAACATTTTAACTGCATCTAAACCATTGGAAGGAACAGCTAATATTATTCCAGGAATATCTCGAAAAATAGTTAACGAATTATCATTATGAAAATGACCCCCAAATCCTTTCTGGTAGGCGAGTCCTGGGATTCTGATAACCATCGGATTTGTATACTGTCCTTCTGAAAAAAATGGAAGCGTCGCCGCTTCTCCTCTAAGTTGATCTTCAGCATTATGGAAATAAGCTAGGAACTGAATTTCAGGAATTGAAACAAATCCATTATGCCCAAACCCAGTAGCAAATCCAATGATTGATGTTTCATCTAGAGGGCTGTCAAAAATTCTGCGCGCTCCAAATCGTTTGTATATATCTGCTGTAACATGATATACGCCTCCCTTTTTTGCAACATCCTCACCAAAAATCACAGTATTAGAATACTGCAGAAGGCTATCAAATAACGTATAATTAATTAACTTTGCCATATGGTGTTTTTGATTCAATCTTTTATATTCTTTACCAAATATTTTTTTTCTACTATTTTCATTCGGCAATTGCGGAGACACTCGTTTGTTCGAATTGCTGGTGATTGCACTCATAACTTCTTTGCCATCAATAAGCTTTGGCCGCGTTGAAGCATAGTCAAAGACCTGATTCACTCTGCTCCTATAATTCTCATATATATTTATCACTTCTTCAGATGAGAGGCAATTATTTTCTATCAGCAGTCTAGCAGAATGAAGCAATGGATCATTAAATTCTATGGACTCTATTTCATCTAATGATTTATAGCCTAGTTCAATATCTGATCCAGCATGCCCCATCAATCGTATAGTTTTCATATGTAAAAAGACCGGTTTTCTATTTTTTCGACAAAATGACTCTGCTTGAATAGTTTTGATATATAGATCAATAAGATTTAGGCCATCTGTTTGTAAATATTTAATTCCTATTCGGTTAGAATAATTTTTTTCGATCCAGTTATTTTCAGTTGGAACAGAAATTCCTAATCCATTGTCCTCGCAAATAAAAACAATAGGTACATGGCCGCCATTGTATTGTATAAGGCTAGCTGTATTGAACGCGCTAAGCGCTGTGGCATGGTTTGCACTTGCATCTCCAAAACTACATACGACAAGACTATTATCTTCAAGTTGCCGTTCTTCAATTTTTAAATCACGAGCCCTATCAATAGATACAGCAGTTCCTACAGCTTTTGGGAGATGACTAGCAATTGTGCTTGTTTGAGGTGGAATATTGAGTTTTTTACTTCCTAAAACTTTATGGCGACCCCCACTTATTGGGTCTTCAGATGATGCTACAAAAGAAAGTGCTGTATCATAAAGAGGGGTTGACCCATCGCTTTGCTTGGATCTTTCAATAAAGAAAGGGGTGCTTCTATAATGAAGGAAGGCGATATCTTCTAGATGAAATATTTTTCCAAAAACAGCATTCCCTTCATGGCCAGAGCTTCCAATCGTATAAAAGCATTTACCCTCATCCTTTAGAATTCTAGCTTTAAGATCCATATGTCGACTTAAAATCTGAGACTCAAATATTGAAATTAAATCATGAGTTTGAATATTTAAATCAGAGAGGTTGGCTATGGTTTTAGATTTTGGAAATTTACCGTTTTTTGTGAGCTTGATAAAATTCCTATCAATGATTTCTGCTCTATTAAACATAATAATAATTTAATTAGTTATTAAATAGAGAATCTATTTATCTACTAATTATCTACTTAAGCTTTTCAATTTTTATTTTAAACTCGCGCAACTCACGAACATTACCCGCTTCAATTTCACCAGATGCCCATTTCAAATCAAAATCCTCTTGACTATCTGATCCGCCCTGCTCTTTATATAATGAATATAGGTCCTTTTCACTTCGCGGTTTATTTGCATGCAATGAAGCAGTTAGTTGATATGCAATATCTTCTTGAATATCAACAATAACTCTTTCCGGTAATTTTCGCTCTAATATTGACTGCTCAATTTTTGAGAACCTCATACCTTTTACGACATAATCTTGATATGCTTCCCATGCAAATGGCGCAACCTCCTTGACAAAAGATGCCATTGCATCAGAAAAAATACGAATCTCATATTGTGCATGACCATCTGAGCGCAAACCTATAAAATGAAGAAGGTTGTGAAGATCATTTTTCCAATACCATTCAGTATAAAGATTGACAGGGAGGATTGCACGTGCAAGTTCCCTTGCAACACCCGCCTCATTTAATTCGCTGTAAATCTCAAAACTGCGCTCTGAAATTTCTTTAAAATAATTCTGAACCTTTTTTTTCAAATCTGAATCTACTTCACCCATCCTCCCTTGCTTATTGATTGAACTTTGAAATTCAATGTGATCTGGATCAGGATAATAAAATTCATCACGTGCTTCGGAGTATCTTAAAGAATATTCATTAATATTTGCTGTGCGATGTCTAACCCACTGTCTTGCAACAAAGATGGGCATCTTGCAATGAAATTTAAATTCAACCATTTCAAATGGGGTTGTATGGCGATGTCGCATTAAATATCTAATTAATCCACGATCTTGGGACAATTTAGTCGTTCCCTTGCCGTAGCTTACTCTTGCAGATTGAACAATAGCATCATCGCCTCCCATTGAATCAACTAGGCGGACAAATCCCTTATCTAGACATTTTATTGCATCTTTAGGTAAATCACTCATTGATAATCTCAATTCTCAATTATTTAACAATAAAGCATACAAAGATTATTATAATAAAATTGTCAAAACAAATGGATTACATATTTATTATTTTGAATACAGATTCAAAATAATCCGAACTACCCGCAATCAGTCCTGGTTCAATTTTCGTATTTTTCAGGTTGTATGATCGGCTGTTTCCAAATAGGTCAACAAGAGACCCTCCTGATTCATTAATAATGCAATGGCCTGCACATATATCCCATTCATTTTTTGGCTGTAGCGTAACAAATATATCAGCTCTACCAGCTGCAATTAATCCGAGTTTATAGGCGACTGATCCAACAGATTCTATTTTATTGTAATATTGTTGATACTTACTTATCCCACATTCCTCTTTTTACCTCAGATCGACTAACAAGCAAGGATAAGTTTTGATTAGTTTGCAAACATTTTATCGATTTTCCGTTTAGCTCCGCACCTCCATTGTTAATAGCTGAAAATAATTCATTTTTTGCAGGATTATATATTACTCCTAGAATTGGTTTGCCAAGCTCAACCAGGCCTATGCTAATTGAGAATTGAGGTATGCCTTCAATAAATTCTTTTGTTCCATCGATAGGGTCAACTACCCAAACATAATCTTTTTTTAATCTAATATCCGAATCAACAGTCTCTTCTGATAGCCAGCCATAGCCAGAATTTTCTTTGAAGAGTATTTCTTCGATAATTTGATTGGCTTCATAATCTGCGGTTGTAACTGGGTTGTTAATGCTCTTTTCTTTAACATCGTATGAGGTGGTTTGAAAATATTTCATTATAATCTTTCCAGCCTCTATTGCAGCTTCCTTGGCAAGGAGATAATCTGATTGCAGTGATTCCAATTATGATTCTCTAATAAAGAAATATTTTGAATCTGGATGAGAAAAATACCAGCCACAAATTGAAGAGGCTGGATACATAGCCCGAGTTTCTGTCAGGCTTATTCCTGTGTGTTTTTCAACTTCAAGTATGCTCCAAATTTTATCCTTTTCTTTATGGCTAGGGCAAGATGGATATCCAGGAGCGGGTCTTATTCCCTGAAATTTTTCTTTTATCAAATTTTCATTCGAATTATTCTCGTTTTTTGCGTAGCCCCAAAACTCTTTTCGGACTCGTTCATGCATTCTTTCTGCAAACGCTTCAACCAGTCTATCTGCTAAAACTTTCGCCATGATAATATTGTAATCATCATTATCTTTTTCAAATTGTTTAATAATATTATCGAGACCATGCCCTGTCGTTAATGCAAATAACCCTAAATAGTCATTATTTGGAGCAATAAAATCTGCTAATGAATAATTAACCTTATCTTTGCCCTTATCAACTAACTGTCTGGGGAAATCAAACTCTAATCCTTCGCTAGTTACAATTTCATTCTTAGCCTGCGCATCATAAATTCCAATCACAGCCTTTGGATTTAATAGCTTTTGGTCAACAATACGGTCAAGCAATCCTATTCCATCGTTGTATATTTTTTTTGCTTCATCTCCATATCTTTCATGGGATAATATAGATGGATACTTCCCTTTTAATTCCCATGCATGAAAGAAAGGGGTCCAATCTATGTAATTAACAAGCTCTCCTATGGGGTAATCATCAAAAACCTTTAAGCCTTTAAGATTTGGCTTTAATACAGAATATTTTTTCCAATCGATATGGTGTTTTCTTTTTCGCGCCTCATCAATTGATATTTTTTTTATATTTTTTTCACTAACATAATCACGAATCTGTTGAAAGTCATCTTTAACTGATTCAACAAATTGATTTTTTTCATCATTATTTAGAAGCTTGCTTACCGCACCAACAGAGCGAGAAGCATCAGTAATATGAATAGTTGGGCCAGAATAATTTTGCTCAATTTTTATCGCTGTATGTTTTTTGCTTGTAGTTGCTCCTCCAATCAATAACGGAACGTCAAAATCCAATCGCTCCATTTCTTTTGCAACGTGAACCATCTCATCGAGACTTGGCGTAATCAATCCAGAAAGGCCAATAATATCAGCGCCTTCTTCTTTCGCAGTTGAAAGAATTTTGTCTGAAGGAACCATTACACCTAAATCAACTATATCATAGCCATTACAACCTAAAACTACACCAACTATGTTCTTTCCAATATCATGAACATCGCCCTTTACGGTGGCTAAAATAATTCTTCCATTAGATACATCCTCTAGTCCCATTTCTTTCTTTTCTTTATCAATAAAAGGAATAAGATAAGCTACTGCTTTTTTCATGACCCTAGCTGATTTAACTACTTGAGGTAAAAACATTTTTCCAGAACCAAATAAATCGCCAACAATATTCATCCCATCCATCAATGGGCCTTCAATAACATTAATTGGTCGGTCATATTTCTTCCTAGCTTCTTCGATATCCGTATCTATATAATCAATGATTCCTTCTCTTAAAGAATAGCTAAGCCGTTCCTCAACGCTTGTTTTTCTCCAAGAAAGATCTGCTTTTATTTTTTTCTTTTTCCCTTTGTGCTCTTGAGCAATTAAAATTAATCGGTCAGTTGAATCATTTTTGCGGTCAAAAATAACATCTTCAATGCATTCTTTAAGTTTTGGATCGATATCATCATAAACTGTTAATTGGCCAGCATTAACTATGCCCATATCCATCCCAGATTTGACAGCATGAAATAAAAATGCTGAATGCATAGCCTCTCTCAGAATTTCATTTCCTCTAAAAGAAAATGATAAATTTGAAACACCTCCGCTAATATGAACTTTAGGAAAACGCTTCTTAAGCTCTTTAGCGGCTTCAATATAGGATTTTGCATAGGAATTATGTTCATCGATTCCCGTTGCAACTGCAAAAATATTTGGATCAAAAATAATATCCTCAGGGTTAAAATCAATTTTTTCTACAAGCAATTTATAGGCTCTGGAACATATTTCTACTTTACGGTCAAATGAATCTGCTTGACCTTCTTCATCAAAAGCCATAATTACAGCAGCTGCACCATAATCTTTTATTTTTTGGGCCTGCTCCAAAAATATTTCTTCACCCTCCTTAAGTGATATAGAATTAACAATACCTTTTCCTTGAAGGTTTTTTAGCCCAACCTCAATTACGGACCATTTTGAAGAGTCAATCATTATGGGTACTTTTGCAATGTCTGGCTCGGATGCAATCAATCTTAAGAATTTCTCCATTGCTTTTTCAGAATCCAACAGGCCTTCATCCATATTTATATCAATAATCTGTGCACCATTATGTATTTGCTGCCTTGCTACTGATAAGGCCGCTTCAAAATCGCCTTCTTTAATTAATTTTTTGAATCTTGCGGAACCTGTAACATTGGTTCGTTCACCAACATTTATAAAGTTGCTCTCAGGTCGAATTACAAAAGGCTCCAATCCGCTTAGGCGCGTATATGCATCAACCTTTGGTATTTTTCTAGGTTTTTGATTCTTAACAGCCTTAGATATAGCTTTAATATGATCTGGCGTAGTTCCACAACATCCACCTACCATGTTTACTAGACCGTCCTGAGCAAATTCTTCAATGATCACTGACATGTCCTGTGGTGACTGGTCATATTCACCCAATTCATTGGGAAGGCCTGCGTTGGGGTATACAAAAACAAAGGTGTCTGCAATATTTGACAAATCATTTAGCCATGGCCTTATTTGTTCAGCTCCAAGGGCACAATTCAAACCAACCGCTACAGGCTTTATATGCTTGATTGAATTCCAAAAAGCTTCAACGGTCTGACCGGATAATGTTCTTCCGCTAGCATCAGTAATCGTGCCAGATATGAATATTGGTATATCAAGGTTTTTTTCTATGAGTGTTTGATTTATTGCAAAAAGTGCAGCTTTACAGTTCAATGTATCAAAGACAGTCTCTACTAAAAAGAGGTCAACGCCGCCATCAATGAGCCCTTGAATTTGCTCAGAATAAACATCTACTAATTCATCAAATGATGTATTACGATACGAGGGATCATTTACATCAGGGCTTAGTGAAGCTGTTCTACTAGTGGGCCCAATAGCTCCGGCAACAAAGCGCGGCTTATCATTAAAGCTTTTAGCAGCCTCAGATGCAATTTTAGCAGCTGCATAGTTTATATCATAAACCTTATCCTCCATCTTATAATCCGATTGTGAAATTGAATTTGCATTAAAAGTATTGGTTTCGATTATATCAGCGCCAGCATTTAAATATAGCTTATGGATTTCAGAAACAATTTCGGGTTGTGTTAGTACAAGTAGGTCGTTATTCCCTATTAAATCAACAGGGTGATCTTTAAATTTTTCACCACGAAAATCTTTTTCTGATAATTGGAATGATTGGACCATGGTCCCCATAGCTCCATCAAATATTAATATTTTTTCTTCAATTAATTTTCTTATCATAATAAAAAAGCCCTTAGAGCTTACGCTAGGGCTTACCAAACCTTTTTAGCGCATATTTACTGTCGAGGCAATACGGTTCAAATCTCGACCTCAAAAATTAATATTAATTGATCTATTGTCCAATGATATAGTGCAAATTCAAATCTTATTGGTAAGTGGCATTAAATTGCATAAATTCATACTGGATTAAGATGATATTAGAAGGTGTATCAAAAAGTTTTTTCGTCTGATTTTAGACATAATAAGTAAAGTAAGTATTAAAATTTATCTTCGGATGTCTTATAATTAATAAATCTGAAGTTTTACCTTGGCTGAAAGGCCATCCTCACCTCATAATCATCTAATAATCCATGCTAACTATAACTCATTATTGATCTATTAATATAGGAGTCAATATGGAAAAAGAGATTTATATCAGTGAAAGCATGGGAGAGTCTCGTATTGCTATCATTGAGGATAGTACGCTTGTTGAAGTCTATGTTGAAAAACAAGACCAACAACGTATGGTCGGAAATATATACAAAGGTAAGGTTGAAAATGTCTTACCTGGAATGCAAGCAGCATTTGTAGATATTGGTTATGATATCAATGCATTTTTACCGTTTTCTGAAATTGAAAACCCAGCTTACCTTGTAGATATTGATGATACTGAAGAAACCAATGGAAAAGGTGGCTCTAAACGTAAAACAAATCGAAAGTCAAATGATAATGTCAATGTTGACCTAAAAACAGGGCAAAATATATTTGTTCAAGTTATTAAAGAGGCATTTGCTGGAAAAGGACCTCGAGTCACAACTGAAGTAGCAATTCCAGGTCGTCTTCTAGTTTTAGTCCCAAATGCAAAATATATTGGAATTTCAAAAAAAATATGGGATAAATATGAGAGAAGGCGTTTAAAAAAGATTGTTTCTTCAATAAAAGATAAAGATACCGGAATTATTGTTCGCACAGTAGCTGAAGGAAAAAGTGAAGATCTTATTAAGAATGATTTCTATAATCTTGAGAAAAGCTGGCAAAACCTATTAAAAACAAATAATCAGAAAAAAGATGTTGCCCTTGTATACGAAGATCTTGAAACTGCATCTAGTGTTGTTAGAGATCTTTTCACTCCTGACATAAATAAAATCGTAATTGATTCAAAAAAGTTATATAAGAAAATAAGTAGCTATTTGGAAGATGTTTCTCCAAATATGGCAAGTAGATTAGAGCACTATAAATCGAAAGCTCCTTTATTTGAAAGCAAAGGGATTGAAAATGAAATAGATAAGCTTCTACGTCCAAAAGTATGGTTGAAAAGTGGTGCTTATTTAATTATTGAAAAAACAGAAGCCATGGTTGTAGTCGACGTAAATAGTGGTCGTTTTATTGGAAAAAAGAATCATGAAGAAAATTCATTAAAAATTAATCTTGAAGCCTGCAAAGAAGTGGCTAGACAACTAAGATTGAGAGATTTATCGGGTCTTGTAGTTATTGATTTTATAGATATGAAAAATGAATCAAATAGAAAAAAGATTTATTATGAACTTAGAAAGGAACTAAAAAAAGATCGAGCAAAAGTTGCTGTATCCCCAATTTCAGATTTTGGATTATTAGAAATGACTCGTCAAAGAATACGCTTAAGCTTACTTGATTCAATGAGTGATGAATGTCCGACTTGCCGTGGAGCTGGAAGAATAATGTCAAGAGAAACACTAATTACCAGAATCGATCATTGGCTAAGAAGATATAAATCAAAAAATAGGAAATTAAAATTGAAATTAGAACTTCATCCTGATAATGCTGATTTTATGAAAAAGAATAAAAAGGCACTACGAGGGTTAATGTGGCATAATTTTACTTATTTAACGGTTGAAGGAAATCCAAAAATTCATCGAGATGAATTTAAATTTTATGATACAAAGAATAATGAAAAAGTCATTGATCACGTAAGCATTGACCAAAAATGAATAAATGCTTAGATTCCTCGGCTTTTTTGGAGAAAAGATGTTTGCAATAATAAATATAGCTGGAAAACAATTTAGAGTTGAAGAAGGTGATCAACTCAAAGTACCTCATTTGTCTGTTGAGGCAGGAAAGTCATTGACACTTGACCAGGTTCTACTAATAAATGATGGTAAAAAAGTCACATTGGGGTCACCTTTGCTTAGTAATGCTTCCATCTCCGCAACTATTGTAGAGCATGGACGTGATAGAAAAATAAGAATTTTTAAGAAAAAACGTCGGAAGGGCTATCGAAGAAATAATGGACATCGTCAGAATTATTCACTAATCAAGATAGGCTCAATTTCTTCTGCCGCCACTAAAAAGAAAGCATCTAAAACTGCTACTACTAAGAAATCAAGTAAGAAGGAGGACTAATCAATGGCTCATAAAAAAGGAATGGGAAGTTCAAAGAATGGAAGAGACTCTAACGCTAAGCGTCTAGGAGTTAAGGTTTCTGATGGTCAAAATATCTTAGCTGGGGGCATAATACTTAAACAGAGAGGTACAAAGATTCATCCTGGGGTTAATGTAAAAAGAGGTGGAGATGATACTCTTTTTGCTACGAGTGACGGAACCGTAAAGTTTGGGCGCAAAGGAAGAGATAGAAAAATGGTGAGCGTAGTAAAAAATTAATAGTTTGAAAAAAATAAATATTTTTATTAGCCCTAATTTTAATTAATAAAGTTAGGGTTTTTTTTTATACATGATTAAAGTATATATCTTATTTTAACTAAATCATAAGGATAATTAATGTCGCGAGCAAAAATTTCATTAATTGGGGGTGGACAAATTGGGGGAAATTTGGCCTTACTAGCAGCGCAGAAAGAATTGGGGGATATTGTAATATTTGATATTCCAAAGGCCGAAGGCATGGTAAAGGGAAAAGCCTTAGACCTGATGCAGCTTAGACCTCATGATGGATATGATGCGAATATTTCTGGCACGTCAGATTGGAAAGATCTCAAGGATTCTGATGTATTTATTATTACAGCTGGATTACCTAGAAAACCTGGAATGGATCGTGAAGATTTGCTTGAAATCAATCTAGGAATAATGACAGATGTTGCTGAAAACATCAAGAAATACTCACCCAACGCATTTGTAATCGTAGTTTCTAACCCTCTAGATGCTATGGTATATGCTTTTTATAAAGTTTCTCAACTTAAAAAGAATATGGTTGTTGGAATGGCTGGCGCATTAGATAGTGCAAGGTTTAGAGCATTTATTGCTATGGAGGTTGGGTGTTCCGTGCAAGATGTTACATGTATGGTGCTTGGAGGTCATGGCGATACGATGGTTCCTATTACCAGAGTTGGAACAGTGGGCGGGGTTCCAATAGAATCATTAATTGAGCCAGATAGATTAGAAGAAATTGTTAACCGCACAAGATTTGCTGGCGGGGAAATTGTAAAGCTATTTGGAAATGGGTCTGCTTTCTATGCCCCAGCGCAATCTGCAATTGAAATGGCAGAATCGTATCTTAGAGATAAGAAGCGGATTATTCCATGCGCCTCACTTTGTGAAGGAGAATTTGGAATTGATGGTTATTTTATTGGGGTACCCTCAATGATCGGTAAAGGTGGAGTGGAAAAAATACTTGAGTTTGAACTCCATGATGATGAAAAACTAGCCCTGAATAGCACTCTTGAGGCTGTTAAGAAAACAGTTCTTGAAACAAAATTATAGATATCCCTTAAACTAAATATATCTCATCTTTGATTATCTTTATTCGAAAGTTTTTTATTTTTATTTGTGAATTTTCAACGGCACATTTCTTTTTAATGTCAAACTCCCATAAATGATATTTACATTGAATTGTTGTCTCAGATATATAGCCATCAGATAAAGATGCTCCTCTATGAGGGCATCTATTATCCCAAGCATGGATCTTTCCTTTAATTTTAAATAGAGCAATTGGAGTTTCATCTAAAAAAACCAATTTGCTGCCTTCATTAGGAATATCATTTATATTGGCTAATTTTTTCATTTAACCATTAAAATAATCTGCTCAACTAATTTTTCAATTCCTTCTGCTGCTTCAGAAATATTTTTTGCATCCATATATGCCGGTGTGGTTACAATATTATTTTCCTCATCAATAACCATTTCTTCAACAGGACATTCTTTATGAGTGCTACCCATAGCTTGAATATCCTTAGCAGTGGTCTCATCTTTTCCAATTGTCATTGTGGCTGACTTATTCTGCTCAGCTAGGATTTTAGCCATCATTGCAGGGGCAATACATATTGCACCAATAGGTTTTTTTAATAATACCATTTCGGACACTAATCTATAAACATCTGGATTAATTGAGCATTCTGCTCCTGACATAGCATAATCAGATAAATTTTTTGCTACACCAAATCCTCCAGGAATAATCAAGGCATCTAAATCGCCACCCGTTACTTCTGCCATATCTTTAATATCGCCTCTTGCTATCCTCGCTGACTCAACAAGTACATTCCTAAATTCATCCATTTCCTGACCTGTATAATGATTAATCACATGCATCTGATCTATATTTGGCGCCATTAGGTGCGTTTCTACATCAGCTCTATCTAAGGCCAACATTGTGATAACTGTTTCATGTATTTCTGAACCATCATTGACGCCACAACCAGATAATAAAACTCCGATTTTCATAATAAACTCCTAGTTAAGATGAATTTTGTTTTATGTTTCTTTGTAAACCTGAAAATTTTGTTCTTTTGACTGCAGATCCCTTAAATAGTCTTTTAAAGGTTTTATCATCTAAGCCCATCCATTCCTTTTCAGACCAGTCTAAGATTTCAGCTTTGGGGAAAAATGATTCTTCATGCGATATCTTACTGAATTTATTATTCCAAGGGCAAACTTCTTGGCAAACATCACAACCGTATATCCAGCCATCAAGGTCCTTCTCATTTTCATTAAAGTCACCTCTATGTTCAATCGTGCGATATGAAATACATTTATTAGAATCAAGCTGATAGCTCGTAATTGCATCAGTGGGGCATGCATCAATACAGGCCGTACATGAACCGCATAAATCCTCAACAAAGGGTGCATCATACTCTAATGGTATATTTAGAATAATTTCACCAAGGAAAAGCCAGCTACCGTAATCTCGGGAAATAAGGTTTGTATGTTTACCTTGCCACCCTAATCCAGCTTTTTGCGCCCATACTTTTTCCATGATTGGTGAAGTATCAACACAAGCCACTCCCTTTATATCTTCCGATGTGTTTTTTATCCATTCTAGTAATATTTTTAATCGATCTTTTATAATAATGTGGTAATCTTCTCCCCATGCATAGTTACTAAATTTATATTTAGATTTTATATCATCTTGGGTAGTACCAGAAAAATAATTCATTCCAACTGAAATCAATGAAACAGCTTCAGGAAAATAATTGAAAATATTTGCACGTTCTTCTTTTCTATTTTCAATCCAATGCATAGAAGCATGAAACCCTTCTGATATCCATTTATCAAGATTGGATTTATTATCAATCATTAGATCAACCTTTGTTATTCCAACTTTTTGAAAACCAAGTTCATTCGCTTTATTCTTTATTTTTTGGCTAACAATGCTCATTTAATACCACTCATCAATTGATGAACCCATAAAATACCAATAATTGTTTTTACATCGGCTATCTTTCCAGATTTAACCCAATCAAAGGCTTGTTGAATTGTTACAGGAGCCAATTCTAAGAATTCATCTTGATCTAAATTTCGTTCTGTTTTAATAAGATTCTCACCAAGATACATCCACATTATTTCATTTGAAAACCCTATAGCTGGGTAAATTTTTGTCATAAAAGTAAGTTTTTTTGCGACGTAACCTATTTCTTCAGATAATTCTCTTCTTGCGCAATCTAACGGCTTCTCTTCCTTATCAAGTTTTCCTGCTGGAATTTCAATAAACTCTTCCTTTGGTCCATACCTATATTGCCTAATTAAACAAATCTCTCCTGATGGTAAGATTGGAACAACACATACTGCGCCTGGATGATCAACCCATTCGCGTGTACTTGTCTCTCCATTTGGAAGCTTAACATGATCCAAAAATAAATTAATCAATTTCCCCTGAAAAATTTTTTGTGATGATATTTTTTTTTCTTCAAGTGTTGACATTGGTCTAGTTTTTTATTTTTACTAGAAACTGTTTTGCTTCGATAATTTGAACCCAATCCTCTACATGATTATCTTTTGAAGGGGCTGCATTTGATACTTCAATTAGGATTTTCTCTGCTGCTAATTGTCTATCATTTTGGTAGAGCGCTTTCGCATAGTAAACTTTCTGAACCAATGGCTTTTCGCCTGTATTAAGCGCTATTTTTAACAATCTCTCAGCCTCATCTTTATCAGGCCAAGATAAAAGGAATGGTATATACGGTGTTCTTAAATGAACAACTCCTAGCATAAAATATCCACCCCCATCTTTATATTCTGGGTCTAGATCTATAATTTTTTCGGAATTCATCTTCATAATATCTGCAAAACCTTCTCTTGCTGCTGCAATGATCCCAAATACTTCTGCCCAGCTTCCAAGGTTAGTTAAATACCAATATCTTATTCCTGCATCATTGGGATATTGATCTATAAAACCGATACCCAACTTAACTGCCTTATCAAAAATAACTTTCTTCTCCTCAATATCATTTAGAACATATTTACCCTTGAAATAATAACTTTTCAGAATTCCTATAGCCGCTTCAGGAGAGCTCTCTTTATGTAGGGCAGAATTATAAAATGCTATTGCAGAATTAATATGTATGGGCTTTGCTATATTTTTTATACTTCCCTTACTTCGAAGGGTATAGGCATTTAAGGCATTTTCAAGATCAGATTGCGAAAATAAAAAGTGAATGGTAAAGAAAGAAAAGAAGAGGGTCGATTTCATTAAAAATATTCAATATAAGTAATCTTTAATTCACGATTAAAGTAATCAACTTTATTTTCATCAAATAAAAGATTATTAAAATCTATTTCTATATGAAGTCTTTCGACAAAGGTCCAGCGTATAGCTGCATTTAAATATCCGCCTCGATTAATTGCTAGCGTTTTTGCCGTCATTTCATTTTCATTAAGAGCAGCATTATACTCCATCAAGATAGATAGTTCCGGGTTGAACTCCATATCAAACCCAACAAAATAATTTATATCACTATCTCCATCATTGGTCTCGACAAAATTATAATTTGATCCAAAATGCAATCCAAGGTTGCCTAGAGGCGTTATCCAGTTTTTGCTACTAGCAGCATAAAGGCCCATCGCTTTTATATCATATCTCATTAATGAATCTTGAGAATTAAACTTGCCTTGACCTTGCGTATTAATACCGATTGAAATTCCTGGTAATGTTTCTGTTTCATCAATCAGCAAATATTTTAGATTTGTTTCCGGCTTGGGGTGCATTACTAGGCTATCATCCCCTATAAGGTTTGACGAACCAAAAGATAGACCAAGCTGAAATCTATCGGTAAGCCCAACGCTAATTGAACTTGTTAAGCCACCTTCTTTTTGAACATGCATTTGCAATGAATAGCTTCCCCTTTGAAGCGTAGCTGCTGATGGTACTGAAATTAAATCAGTAGGCGGGGGATAGGATTGTGCGCGTAAAAATAATACATTTAACGAAAGCACAATAATTAAGATCGATCGATTTGGCTTAATATTGGTCATGCGGTTCCAATCAATTTACTCTTTGATATCTACTGAAAGCAAGTCTATGGGTATATAGGTTCTCCATACTTTGAAACTATTGCTCTAACTCTAAATTTAGGCATTGTCAACTTTCCCTCTTCACCAGCAATACTAAAAATAATTTGCTGACTTCGCATATCTACAATTTCAACCATTAAACTATCTCCATTTGTAAGCACTAATAAATCATGATCTGTTTTTGGTATAAAAACGTCAAATGGTATTTTTAAGTCTTTCTGCCGTATATCTTCAAGTAAGATAGAAATTTCATCAAGGTTATTTCCTGTTCTAGGGGGTATAGTTTTATATAGAGACTCCGCTGGGGGTTGCGATAATACCATATAGCTTATTTGCTCAGCATTTTGATTGAATTCTCTAATTTCTTTTTTTCCTGTTAAAATATCTGTCGAATAGGCATATTTACGTACTATTATTTTTTTCGGCAGCAATCTCCATACTTCTCCCACTAATAAACCAAGATGATTATAAATAAATTCTATCTCTCCATAGGGATTTCCTTGGACATTAATAAAGCGCATAATATCAAATTGATTTGATTGATTTAATACGAACAAAGTTTCTTGCCTGTCATAATAGCTTTTATTTTGATGATTAAGCACCTTTCTAAACTCTTGCGACCATGGCTCATCTTTTCCAAAATATCTAACGCTATCTGGGCTTTGGCTATTATTAAGGTAATACCTTCTAACTAAATTTTTTCCTTTATATTCAAGGTACTCACGCTTAAGAACGCCTCCCTTCTCATCTATCCATTCCTTTATGAGTGGAGTTTTATTTTCATCATAAAATACCTGTAAATGGGAACGGTCAAATCGATGGGTTGCCAGCAATCTTATATCAGATATAAAATCTTTATCATTTGCATAAAAACGCATATAGCTAATACTCAACTGCGCATATAAAGCATGAGTTATAAAAACTAATAAAGTTATTTTTTTACATACCTGCATGATTTGCCATTGATTTTAAATATGATTTTGACCAATTATTAAATTCTCCAGACTTAATTTTTTCCCGTGCGGTTATCATTAAATCATTATAATAAGTTAAATTATGAATAGTTGCAAGACGTAACCCTAATATTTCCTTAATATTGAACAAATGCCTTATGTAGGATCTTGAAAAATTTAAGCAAGTATAGCATTGGCAATTCTCATCAAGAGGATCAAATGATTTGATGTATTTGCTATTACCAATATTAATAATTCCATTACTAGTAAATAACTGACCATTTCTTGCGTTTCTAGTAGGCAGAACACAATCAAACATATCTACGCCAAGTTGAATAGCGCGAATCAAATCCGTAGGGCGACCAACACCCATAAGATACCTAGGTTGATCTTTTGGCAATAATTCATCCATCAAAGCTATAGTATCAAACATTGCTGATTTATCCTCTCCAACCGCAAGCCCTCCAATTGCAACACCACACTCTGCAAATGGAATGAGCAAATCAACACTTTTCTGTCGGAGGCTAGAGAAAATTCCACCCTGAATAATAGGAAATAGGGTTTGACTCCAAGAATATAAAGGATCATTCTTTTTTAGATATTCATAACATTTTTCAGTCCATTTATAAGTCCTATCTACCGATTTAGAAATAATTGATTTACTAACATCAGCTGCTGGGCATTCATCAAAAGCCATTATTATATCCGAGCCAAGGTGGCGCTGAATCTCCATTGAAAATTCTGGGGAAAGAAAATGAGAAGTACCATCAAGATGAGATTGAAATTCGACACCATCATCGGAAATATTATTGAGCTTGGCTAGTGAAAATACTTGAAATCCTCCACTATCAGTTAAAATACTTTTTTCCCAACCCATAAATGAGTGAAGACCGCCAGCCGAATGAATAAGATCATGACCCGGCCTTATATAAAGATGATATGTATTCCCTAAAATCATACCAATATCTAATTCGATTAAAAATTTAGGATCTATTGTTTTAACCGCACCAGCAGTTCCAATGGGCATAAATACTGGGGTCTTAAAAGTGCTATGGTGGGTACTAATTTCAGCCGAGCGAGCAGAAGTAACAACATCCGTAGCTACTAGATTAAAATTCATTTAAAAATAATATTAAATGCTTCAACAACATGAGATACAGAATGCAATTTAATTCCTTTAGGTTTTTGCTTTAACCTGTTTACACTTGTTTTAGGAGCAACAACTTCAGTAAATCCAAGCGCTATTGATTCATTCAATCTATCTTCTAACCTTGTAACTGATCTTATTTCCCCGCCAAGTCCAACTTCACCAATCAAAATAACCGAATCTTTAATTAATTGATCCTTATCGCTAGATGCAAGTGCAGAGATTACAGATAAATCTGCAGCGGGATCATTGATTTTTAATCCCCCAACCAGATTTACAAAAACATCTTTCATACCCATTTTATAACCCATTCTTTTTTCAAGAACTGCCAAAAGCATCGAAAGTCTTTTAAAATCAAAGCCATTGACGTTACGTTGAGGTGCGCTGAAATTAGCAGTAGAAACAAGCGATTGGATCTCAACTAAAATAGGTCGAGTTCCTTCTAGGGAAGGAAATATTGTTGAGCCTGTAATATCAATTCTTCGTTCAGCTAAAAATAGTTCAGAAGGGTTTTTTACCTCATCCAATCCATCAGTTGTCATCTGAAAAATTCCAACTTCATTGGTCGTGCCAAATCGATTTTTTACAGATCGTAGTATTCTATGATCATGGCGCTCATCACCTTCTAAGTACAAAACAGTATCAACCATATGCTCTAGCATTTTTGGTCCAGCAATAACACCTTCTTTTGTTACATGGCCAATAACTAAGATTGCGATCTTTTCATCCTTAGCTAATTGTAGCAATTTTTGGCCACACTCTCTAATCTGCGATACAGATCCTGGAAGTGGATCTATATTTTCGCTAAAAATAGTTTGAATAGAATCAATGATCAAAAGTTCAGGTTTTAATAAAGTTACATGATTTAATATTTCATCAATTCGATTTTCTGAAGATAAATGTATATTAGATGAAAGAACCTTAAGTCTCTTAGCTCTTAAGGCAATTTGGTCTTCACTTTCTTCTGCAGATGCGTACAGAACATTTTGATTAAATGGGGATAATATTTGAAGTGCAAGTGTAGATTTTCCAATTCCAGGGCTACCACCCAATAAAATCATTGAACCGCTCAATACTCCTCCGCCTAGAACGCGATCTACTTCTTCTATTCCAGTTGATATCCTCTGCGCTTCATCCTTATGTAGAATATCCTCAAGTAAATGGGTATCCTTTTTCTTTCCGCTAAGATTCGTTTTCTGTTTTTTTGAAACTTTATACTCACTTAATGTTCCCCATTCTTGGCAAGATGGGCATTGGCCATTCCATTTAGGAAAGTCCTGACCGCAAGCAGAGCATAGATATACGGTTTTAGATTTATTTACCATATTATTGTGAGAGAATTTGTTTTGTTGTAAGGAAGATAAATAGAATTAAATCAATAAAACTACCAATCATATCCTAAAGAAACATACCATTGAGGTTTAGATAGGCCTGATTCAGTCCAATCGTATGCTGCCTCAATTCTCCATGGTAAAAAGATGGGAATTTTGATTCCATATCCAATCGTACGTACCCATGGTGAAAAATCGCTTGATAGATTGTTTCCATACTTTGACTGAAGAAGAGAATAGTTTGTAAACTCTCGAGAATCATCCCACGCTGCTCCTACATCCATAAATACATGACCCAAAATATTTCCAATCGTCATTGGAAATGGAAAACCTATCTGTAAATATTGAATTAAAGGAAATCTAAATTCTAAATTAGTTAAAATAACATTTTTCCCAACTCTCTCGGAAAAACGTGCCCCTCTCAAAGGGTAAGCAAATTCTGAAAAATAGATATCTTGTAATAAGGACTCATTTTGACTATCTAAAATTACATTTCTCCAGCGCCATTCTTGCGTTAATGCATCATCTACTCCATTAGTAGTGCCTGTTCCCCAAAGCCAATTTTGCATACCTCCAAGGAAGTATTTTTGAGGATTTTTTCCTGTACTATTTCCAAAAAATAATCGACCGGCAAAAGAATAATATCTATTCAACATAAAATACTTACGTAAATCAATTTTTAATTTTTGAAAGGAGATTCCTTTTTTGCCCATTGCTGGACTAAGCTCAAAGGTGGTGTTCTGTCTAAATCCATCGATTGGACCCAAAAAACCAAAAACTGAATTATCAAAAACATAGCTTAGTGTTGGGTTAAGAGCAACAAACCCATCGCTACTGACAACAGTATTGCTAGTTTCATAAGGATCAATTGCAAAAAGCTTATAATCTAGATTATGCATTACAACGCCAAAATCTATTCGATTGAATTTATTTAAAGGCCTGGATGCAATTCCTGATACACCGTAATGCCTCATTCTTGCTGTAAGGTCAACAGGATATCCATATTGGTTATAGTAGCCACCTGTCAAAAAGAAATCAGCCTGATGAAACAAAGTAAAATAATAATTGGTTCTATTCTTCAAATAAGCGTAATTCAAATAATAATCGCTATTTGAGAGAGAAATCTGCGATTCAAGAGCAAGAGAAATTTGATGATCACCCATAAGATCGCTAAAGTAAAAAATCAATAACCCTTGATGGCCAAAAACATTATTGTAGCCATATTGACCTTGAGCAACGTCAAGGCTAAACTGAGTTTTATATGCTTGCGGTATGTAATCACCGGCTTCTGTTTGAGATGGAGTAGTTCTATTGGTAGTTTGGTTTTGATTTTGAACGGTTTTATTATTATAGGTTTCATATTCTAATGCAAAAATATGCCTAGAATAATCCGATTGATTAGAGTCACTTCCTCTCCATTTATCTTTTCGTAAATCTGCTAACTCTTCTATTTTATCAGTATTTTTATTTTTATAATAATTTGTTGGTTTTATTTCAGTTTTTTCTAAATCAAGAGGATTATTTAATCTATATACATCCCATCCTCTGCTAGAATATCCTGAAAATACCATTGTATCATCATATTTATTTAAACTCAATTGAAAGATGCCAGTTAGAAGGTTGGTGACAACTGTTGATTGCTTGCTATTAAAATCATAGCGGAAAAGATTCCAGGTGCCGGAAGAATCAGCAGTATAAAATAGCGCATCTTTAGTATTTGAAAATACGGGATAGTTTTCATCAAAATTCGAATTTGTTATCTGATTGATATTTTTTGTATTAACATCAATCACATAGATATTTTTGTTTTCATAATCGATTGATAGCATATCCTCGGAATTTGTATTCTTGCGCTTAATACTATTTCCTCTATCTGAAACAAAAGCAATGCTGCTTTCGTCAGAGCTCCAGCTAGGCTCAGAATCAGAATAAATATCATTAGTTAGATTGAAATGTTGTTTAGTTTGAATATCGTATATATAAATATCGCTGGCACCATTATCATAGCCAATGAAAGCAAGCTTATTTCCTGAAGGGCTCCAAGACGCGCTAAAAACACCATCAAGGTCAAAAGGAATCTTTTCTTTATCGCCAGAGTCTACATTGACTAAATATAAAGCATCGCTAGAGCCGGATTTAGCTGCAAATACAATTCGTTTACTATCAGGAGACCAGCTAATGCCGGGTTGTAAAAATTTCAATTCTTCAAAATCTAATGATCTGCTTCCCTTAATTAATTTTTTTATTTTTTTACCGGATACGGCATCAATTAAATCGATATCAAAATAACTTAAATTATTTGTAAGAAATGCAATTTGACCTCCATCTGGAGAAATTGATGGTGAAACATTGTATACATTATTTTCCTTTTTGTGATCTGTAAGTCTTTTTGCAATATCTTTGACCTCATCCCTACCTGCTACATCTGGATAAAATTCTTTTTTGATATATTTATGCCATTGCTCAGTTAATTCTTCAAAGTCCATTCCAATCGCACTCTGAAATCCTTTTTCTGCGCTACGCAATCTTTTCATAGATTGAAAAACCTCACCAATCTTTTCACGGCCATATTTTTTTGCAATAAATCTCCAAACTGATTGTCCTCCTTTATAGGCTAAGAAATATTCTAATTCTTTGACAGTGGGAATGCGCTCATTTATTGCTAGATCCCGAATAATCATATCAGCTTCAGTATCCCAATTAGAAGAAAGGTATTCTGCTAATCCTTCGTTTGCCCATAATGGCATACTCCATGTTACTTGCCCACTAGCAACATTTTGCATCCTTCCCCCATAAATAAGATCATTGATCATTGCATGAACAAGCTCATGGTGAATAACGTGACGAAATGCTTTATAGTCTCCTTTAAAAGGAATGACAACGCGATTCTTAAATAGCTCAGTTACACCGCCAATGCCTTCCTGCATATATACACCAACAGCGTTATTCTGCTGAAATTCATTATGTGAGTGATATACAATGATTGGAACTCGTTTTTTTAAGTTCCATCGTAAATGCTTCCCTATTTGTTCATAAGCTTCATTTGCTGCTTTGATTGTAAAGGTTGCAAGCTCGATTTCATCTCCATAATAATAAACATCAAAATTTGCCGATGATATAAAATTCCAATCGAACTCTCTATACTGTACTTTATTTTGACCAAAAGATTGGGCATATAAAGATTGGCTCAGAGCAAAAACAATAGTAAATAGAAATCTTTTCATTATTATAGTAAAACCAAATTTAGATTTTTTGTTCCCTAAACTTCGAAGATATACGGAAATATTGCAAATAATTTACAAAATATTATTATTCTTTGATGATTGACTGTCCTCTAATGAAAATATTAGTTTACACCTATGGATTTGCCAGTATATTTTATATCCGACATTCATTTGATGTTAAAAAGAACAGAATCTGAGGTAAGAAGACAAAAAGTCTTATTTAGTTTTCTTGATCATGTCAAAAAAACAGGGGGTACTCTTATAATCAATGGAGACTTGTTTGATTTTTACTTTGAGTACAAAGATGTAATACCAAAGGTTTATGCTCCTTTTTATTTTCAAATTTTAAAGCTAAGAGAATCTGGAGTCAAAGTTCACTACGTATTGGGAAATCATGACTTTTGGGTTATGGATTTTATAAATGATACTTTGTTTGATAAAGTTTACAATAGTGATGTAAAAATGAAAATTGGGGAAAAAACATTTTATATCACACATGGAGATGGGTTTTTATCATGGGATAGGAGCTATAGGCTATTGAGAAGAGTTATTCGTTCGCGTTTATTTATTTGGTTTTACAGATCGCTCCATCCTAGAATAGGGTATGCCTTTGGTAGTTGGGTATCTAAAAAAGGTGAGCATTATGAGCATAGTGAACAATATAATCAACGAATCTTAGATGAAATGAAAATCCAAGCAAAACCATTTATTGATGATGGGTGTGATTATTTTATTTCTGGTCATTACCATCAAGCAAATGAATTAATAATGAATCCAGGGAAACTTGTTATACTTGGTGATTGGCTAAGTTTTTTCTCTTATGCAAAATATGATGGGCAAGATTTAAATCTAAATTATTGGGATAATGATGAAAAAAAGTAAGCTGATCATTATCTTTTTATTTACTTTGTTTTTCTTTGATGGCTGCTCAACAATCAAGAGGTTTCTTCCTTCAAAAAAGTCTAGCGATGATATTTCTTATGAGTTGATTGAGAATTTAAGCACTGCCTTTAGTGAGGGAAAACTGCAAGCTCTTGAAGAAATGATTGCAATTTATAATGACACCAATCAACCATATGATGTAAGAATGGCCGCAGGTGTAGCATTGGCAGAAACTCAACACCCTACAGCATTAAATGCATTATCGGACGCTGTTGGGGAGGCAGCGGCTCTTGATGTAACATTTATGATTGGCTCTATAGAATTATTGGCTCAATTTAGAGATGACCCTAGAGCTGCAGATGCTATGATAAGCGCTATGAATAAGGTTGAAGAAAAAACAAATGAGCTTGAGCTTTCTCTTGTAAAAAATCTTAATAAAGTTCGTACCAAAGATCAAGTCATGGCCCTTCTTGATCTTTATGAAGTGAGTAGAAGTAATTTTAATCGAACTGAAAAGCTTTTAACTGAAACATTAGGTGCATTGGGTACTGATGAAGTCGTACCCATCCTAACACAAATTTCTCGAGATCCTTTTGTGAAGTTAGGAATTCGTAATAGAGCACTAGAGATCTTAGGGAAAAAAGATCCTTCTCAGGTAGCAGGTGCATTTGCTGAACTTTTAGGCGACCCAGAAACCAATCTGGAAGTGAGAGATTTTGCTCTTAATACAATGAGGGGAGTAAAAGAAGAGAATTTAGTTTTAGCGCTTTTGCAAACCTATCGAACAGGCAAAGATCAATATTATAATATATTGAATACCCTTCTAGAAGCTCTAGGAGAGTTTGATGACCCTCAAATAAGAAAGGCTGTCATTGAGATAGCGAGAAATGATAGCTACCCTCTAGAAATTAGAATTAAAGCTATAGAAAAATTAGCTGATATTAGTGATCAATCCGTCATTCCTTCCTTAATGCCAATTTTATCGGATTATAATCAATACAAACTGCATCCTGCAATTATTCAAACTGTTAAGAATCTTGGAGCTTATGCTTTATTTGAACAAGAAATACATAGAAGAACATTTGAAGCTCATAAACAAGCATCTGTTTTAAATGACTAGGCTTCTATTTATTTATCTTCTTCTTGCTGGAATAATATTTTCTCAAGAAATAGACTCTGCAGTAGTTGATTCAAACGATTCATTAGGTGTTGCTATGCAAGAGCCTGACTCTACTTTTATAGATACGTTACAAAGTCCAACTATTATAATTCCAGCATCGATTGATACTATAAGCCAGGCTGATGCCGTAGAAGAANTTGACTCTTCAATGACAAATAAATCTCTTCCTCCAATNAGAGATCCTGAAAATAAAGTTGTTCAAAAACTTGATTCAGGNGAACCATTCTTTGAAATAAAATCAAGTATTGACGTGCTGCGGCANCAAGTGGACTCTTTAAAAAAGATTATTTCTGTATATGAAGAAGGAAAAGGGGCAATGCCAAATATTAATGAAGAGCTGCTAAACCTAATCAAGATACCTCAATTAAGACATCGAATTGAGCTTCAAAATGGAACTGTAGTAAATGGGGAGATTATAGAAGAGGATGATCTTGGGATAGTGNTTCAAACTAGCATTGGNCAACTTGCAATTGAAAAAGAGAAGATTATTGATATAGGTGAAGATCTACCTCCANCAGCTAAGGTTGAANTGATCAATGAGCCATTTGTAGANATTTACCCTGACCGTGAAGAAATAGTAGGTACAATTAAAAATGTCGGTACAAAACGAGCGGATTTTGTTAGGGTTATTGCAAATTTATGGTCTCCCACAACTCAGCTTGTATATCAAGATTCGGTTTTTATTTCTGGTCAAAACACCAAATACTACACAGGAATCAATGCTAAAACTTCTCTTGACCCTGGCTCAACTAGCGAATTTAGATTAGTGGTCCCCACTAATAATGAAAATATATCCTACAGGACTTTTGAAGTAAGATGGGAATCTTATAAATAATTTAAAGTAGTTGCGTTTGATAGATATCATGGATTCTTATAAGACCAAGNCAGGTATTAGATTTATCCACAACTGGCAATACGGAAATTTGCGATTCTCTATTTTCCATTAGAGAAATAACTTCTGATAAAGAAGAGTCAACCTTGATTGCAATAGGTTCGCGCGACATTACCTCATCGATTTTACTATTATCTATATCTGTGTTTTGAGCTAATGATCGTCGTAAATCTCCTTCAGTGATAATACCCATTAGAATATTATCTTTACCTAAAACTACGGCTGCGCCTTGAGGCTTTTCGGTCATTTTGATTACAGCGCTACGTAGATTATCATTGCTATTAACTACAGCAACTTTATCAATAGGCTGCATAATATCCTTTACTTTAAGCTTGAGACGCCTTCCAAGGTCACCGGCAGGATGAAGTTTAGCGAAATCTTCTCTTTTAAAATTTTTATGAATCATTAATACAGCTGCTAGAGCATCTCCAATAGCGAGCGTCAATGTTGTACTAGAAGTAGGGACGATTCCTAATGGATCAACTTCCTTAGATACCGAAGCATCTAGCACCAAATCCATTTCATTTGTTAAAACTGAATTCATATTCCCTAGAATTCCAATCAAAGGTGAATTAAATTCTTTTAAAATAGGAATTAACCTAACAATTTCATCCGTTGCCCCACTCTTAGAAATAAGAATGGTTGGATCCCCAGGAGCATAAATACCAAGATCTCCATGGACAGCTTCAGCAGGATGAAGAAAAACTGCTTTATTGCCAATACTGCATAAGGTCGCAGCAATTTTTTGAGCAATAAGCCCTGATTTACCCATACCACTAATTACAATCTTCCCTGGATGGCTGGTAATAATTTCACAGGCCATTTCCATTTTATCTGAAATTCGGTCAGCTGCACTTATCATTTGCTCTGCTTCTCCAACAAGAACATTTTTCGCTACAGCTTTTAAATCATGATTGCTCATTTATTCCTTCTAGCTTTCATTTAGAATCTTGACCATTAGCGCATTTTGTGCATGCATTCTATTCTCTGCTTGATCAAAAACTATCGAATTTGAAGACTCCATTACTTCATCCGTGACTTCGCGATCTCTCTCTGCAGGCAGGCAATGCATAAAAAGAGTATCTTTATTAGTCGATTCCATCATTTTTGAATTGACTTGAAAATTGCTAAATATTTTAGATCGCGATTCAGCTTCATCTTTTTGTCCCATTGAAGCCCAAACATCTGTATAGATTACATCAGCTCCATTAACTCCATTGACTGTGTCATGAGTAATCTCAATAGTTGAAATTGATGACTCCTGAGCTAATTTTACTGTTTCTTTATCAGGTCCATACCCCTCAGGACACAAACATGTAAAATGCAATGGTATAATAGAAGCGAGTCTTAACCATGAGTGGACTATGTTATTTCCATCTCCAACATAAACAATTTTGATACTATCAATATTTTTCCGGTGTTCGTATATAGTCAAAATATCCGCCATTATTTGACAGGGATGATTATAATCCGTTAAACCATTAATNACAGGGACTGAAGAATTCTGTGCTAGTTCAATGATATGCTTATGATCAAACAACCGCGCCATAATTATATCATTATATCTACTTAAAACTCTTGCGATATCTTTAACAGCTTCTCTTTTTCCAATACCAATATCATTTGGTCCTAGNTAAAGCGCATGCCCGCCCAGCTGATAAAAACCCGTCTCAAACGATACGCGAGTACGCGCGGAAGGCTTTGCAAAAATCATCGCAAGAGATTTGCCAGAAAAAGGCATGTAATCATTATTTTTCACGCGTTTCTTTAAATCAATAGCAAAATCTAAAAATTCATAAATCTCTTTCTGATCAAAATCTGTTATATGGATAAAATCTTTTTTCATTATTGAATTTATTTTCCATCCATTAGAAGNTTAAACAACTTTGAACNTGATGGAAGCACCAGGGTGGTCTTGNCATCCACAACTTTCTTATAAGCATCAAGNGTACGAACAAATTCGTAAAATTTAGGATCAGCAGAATAAGATCTAGCATAAACCTGAACAGCTTTTGCATCTCCCTCACCCCTGATTCTTTCAGCTTCTTTATAGGCATCAGCTAAAATGATTGTTTTATCTCTATCTGTTGCGGCTCTAATTTTTTGAGCTTCTTCTTCTCCTTCGGATCTAAATTTATTTGCCTGTCTTTTTCTTTCAGCTTCCATACGAGCATAAATAGACTCTTCATTTTGTGATGGCAAATCAACACGACGTATTCTTACATCTACCACGGAAATACCATAGGATAAAGTGGCTTCATTGCTCGCCTTGGTGACAACATCCATGATTTCTTCACGATTCTGTGTAATGATTTCAACCATATCATGAGTACCTAGCTCCCTTCTTAGCTCAGAATAAACAATATCATCCATACGACTTTTCGCAGTTGGAATAGCTTGAACTGTTTTTAGAAATTGCAAGGGATCTACTATTTTCCATCGAACATAGTTATCAACAATCAGGGTTTTTTTATCCTTGCTTAGAATTTCTTCAGGTGGAGAATCGTACTCTAATAGTCGATCATCAAAGGTGATTTTTTCTTGAAAAGGAAATGGAAGTTTTACATTAATTCCTGGTTTGGTAACTGTTTTTACGGGTTTACCAAGCTGGAGAATTACAACTTGGTTGGTCTCGTCAACGATAAAAATTGAGCTAAATCCAACTAACAATAAAACTGGCGTTATAAAAGTAAATAGTTTTTTCATGATTACTTCCCCTCTTTTGCTTTAAGGTTGAGAAGGTTGATTAGATTGCTACCTTCTTTTCCATCCGGAACAATTATTTTTTCCCGGTTAGATAAAATTTCCTCAGCAGTTTCTAAAAACATTCTTGTTTCTGTTACGGCTTTAGATTTTCTGTATTCTTTCAAAACTGCATTGAATTTTGATACATCTCCTTCGGCTCTTGCAATTCTTGCCTTTTTATATCCCTCTGCTTCTCTAATCTCTGCCTGTGCTTGACCTCTGGCTTTTGGTATAACATCATTTCGATAACCTTCAGCTTGATTAATCATCCTGTTTTTATCTTCTTTTGCAGAAGCCACATCCTTGAATGCTGAAATTACTTGTTCTGGAGGACTTACATCTTGCAATTGNACCGCGACAACCAAAATTCCAGTATTATATTTGTCCAATATAGCTTGGATTAATTCTTTTGATTCTTCCTGAATCATAAATTTCCCAGAGGTAAGAGCTTCATCTATATTGTGGCGCCCAACAACTGTTCTTAATGATGCTTCAGAAGCCTGCCTAACAGTTAGTTCAGGTTCAATAAAATTAAAAGTATANGCAACAGGGTCTTTGATTCTATACTGAACAATCATTTCAGCATCAACAATGTTTTCATCTCCTGTTAACATCAAACTCTCCCTTGCTATGGTTTGATATTGATTTTTACCAACTGTTCTGAAGCCAATTTCAATTCTTTTTACTTCGGTAACCTTTGGAGTGCTAACTTTTTCAAATGGATATGGAAAATGATAATTGAGTCCAGATTGAGCCGCCCTTGAGTATTTTCCTAGCGTTTGAACAACACCTACTTGATCAGGGCCTACAATATAGACTCCACTTAATAGCCATAAAACCAGTAGAATACCTACAAGCGGAAATGCGCCTAGTGAAATCTTAGGAACTTTGATCTCTTGATCCCCAATAATAATTCGTTTATAAGACATNATTTTCCTTTCTAATTTATTATTTGCCGCCTTAAGCGTGCGGCAGGTAATTTTAATTCTTCTCTATATTTTGCAACTGTTCTTCTAGCTAATGGATAGCCTTTTAATTTTAATTGATTTGCCAAANCAGTATCAGTCAATGGCTCATCTTTTATTTCATCATCAATTAACTTTTTCAACAAATTTTTTATTAGCTTCGTGCTTACTTGATCTCCGCTCGCTAAATTGTATTTATTTGAAAAAAATGATTTTAACTCAAAAATACCATATGGAGTATCCACATATTTGTTTCTTGTAGAGCGACTAATTGTTGATATATCCATCTTTAATTTATCAGCAATGTCTTTTAATTTCATTGGTTTTAATAAAGAAATATCCCCATTAAAAAAATCTGGCTGATTATTAATTATCTCAGACATCACAGCAGTTAATGTNATTTGACGNTTCTCTATAGCNTTGATGAGCCATGTAGCAGAGTCTAATTTCTGTTTAAGGAATTTTTTCGTATCTCTTGCAACACTTTTTTGTTCTAATATTCCTAAATAATTTTCATTCAATGACAGTCCTGTTATCCATGAATCATTAATAATAATTTTCCATTTGCCACTTTCATTGGAAACTATTAAATCAGGGATTACAGTATCATTTTGTGATTTTATTTTTCCTTCACCTGGGTATGGATTCAGTTTTTTTATATGTTCAATGATTTGCTTTAATTCAACTTCTTCTATTTTTATCGAATTTAAGATCTTATCGTATTTATGATTTACAAAATCATCGAAATGATTATTAATAATATTTCGATGCAAATCATAATTTTTTCCTTGTAATTGAAGAGTTAAGCATTCTTGTAAATTTCGCGCTCCAATTCCAGGAGGATTTAATTTTTGAACCATAAACAAAATTTTCTCNACATTAGCTTCGGAAACTCCTATGCGATCTGAAATAAGTACAATATCTACAGCAAGATATCCGTTTTCATCTAAATTCCAGATGATTTCTTCAGCAATGCTTTGCTCTTGATCTGATAAGTTAAATTCATTTAACTGTTGCGATAGGCCTTGTAGAAAATCTAACTGCTCAGCAATTGGAATTTCTTGATTATTTTTATTATTACTATAAATATTGCCAGGTTCATATTCATCAGGGTCATCTTCATAATCAACTTCATCTTTTGATTCTAGTGTTTCATTTTCTTCCATGGATTCTGGCTGTTCTAGTAATGGGTTGCTCTCAAGTTCATCTACAACTTTTTGTTCAAGATTNNTCGAGTTTAATTGCAACACTAGAGCTTGAAGAATTTGTTGCGGTGATAAAGAATGGCTTAATGATTGTTTTTGTTTCAATTCCGCCATTATAAAGAAAAGCTTTCACCAAGATATAATCTTTTTGCCTCATCNTCATTCGCAAGAAACTCAGAAGTGCCTGATTTTAGNATTTTTCCATCAAATAAAAGATAAGATCTATCAGTTATCGATAGTGTTTCTCTCACATTGTGATCTGTAATTAACACGCCAATATTTTTTTCTTTAAGGGAGCTAACAATAGACTGGATATCTTCTACAGCAATTGGATCAACACCAGCAAAAGGCTCATCCAGCAAAATAAAGTCTGGATCCATAGCTAAGGTTCGCGCAATCTCGACCCTGCGCCTCTCACCGCCGGATAAATTTGCTCCACTATTTAGTCTAATATGGTTAATCGATAAATCCTCTAGTAGTTGATCGATTTTATTTTGTTGTTCATTTTTAGATAAGTTGCTCATTTCAAGCACCAGCCTAAGATTATCTTCTACAGTTAATTTTCGGAAAATTGATTCATCCTGGGGGAGATAACCAATGCCAAATCGACTTCTTTTATACATAGCCTGTTTAGTGATATTCATTTGATCAAGATAAATATTCCCACTTGTAGGCTTGATCATTCCNGTTATCATATAGAATGTTGTGGTTTTTCCAGCTCCATTAGGACCAAGAAGACCAACAATCTCTCCTTTATTTACCTTGAGATCCACATCTCTTACAGCCCAGAAATCACCATATCTTTTAGAAAGTTTTTCTGCGCTCAATTGCTTGTGATTATCATTCATTTGTTACCTCGAGAGAAAACTCCTGTTGGCTGCATAATTTCCCAATTATTTAATTCTATATCCGATTTGAAACCAATCCCATATAAAGTATCGCTTTCTTCAGTAATGAAAATAACGCTATCATCAGTAAATACTTTTTCATCAACATTATCCCAGGATAATGTATCTGTATACAATGTAACTCCGCTATCTGATACTACAACAACATTCCCCATAGCCACTAAAAAGTCTTTAGCTTCATCAATCTCAGCAATATCAGATTTAAGATTACTGGTATAAATTTCTTCATTATTAAAAAAATCAGCATCCACATTTTGATCTAATAGTATGTACTGACGCTGTTGATATTTTTCTAGATGGCCTGATTTTATTACCGCTCTTTTGGATCCTTTATTTGTAAGGGTTATTGTTGCGTTCCAGCTTTCAGCATCGGGAAGCCCATCTCTAGTTTTGCCTGCTTTTTTAGTCTCAGTATTTTGACATCCAGAGATTAATAGCATTATAATGATTAACCGATTCACTTCCGATTTAATAATTGATCTTTTAATTCTAAAATGACCTTTTCAAGGCGACCTTGTTTTGATAATATCCATTCCACTGCTTCACGAAAAGCNCCATCACCTCCCGATTTATTTGTAATGTGCACTGCCACTGCTTTGCAAGAATCTGAAGCATTTTGAGTTGCGATAGGAACCGCAACCTTTTGCATTACAGGAATATCNATTAAATCATCTCCGATATAAGCAATCTCAGAGTCATCAANATCGTATTTAGATTTTAATTCTTCGTATGGAATAATCTTATTCAAAGTTCCATTGTATAAATCTTGAATTTTTAATTCTGATGCACGTAACGCAGTGGCATTTGACTCGCGACCGGAGATAAGCGCTAGTTTCATCCCTGATTGCCTTAATAAAGCAACGCCAGCACCATCATTCACATTAAATTTCTTAATTTCTGAATCTTTGTTTCCAACATAAATAGACCCATCGGTCCATACACCGTCAATATCAGAGATAATCATTTTAATTTTATTAATATCATAATCCATCAATGGACTGCCTCATAAATTTTTAATAACACTTGGAGTATTTCTTCCAGTTTATCCAATGGCCATTGGGTAGATGCGTCTGATTTAGCATTACTAGGGTCATCATGTACTTCCATAAAAACACCATTGCATCCAGCAGCAACTGCAGCTTTAGCCAAAGTTGGGATCATATCTCTTTGGCCGCCGGTTACCTGCTTATCGCCAGGTAATTGCGCGGAATGTGTCGCATCAAAAATAACAGGGTAACCAACATTTTGCATAATAGGTATAGATGTCATATCAGAAACTAAGCTATACCCAAAAGAGGTTCCTCTTTCAGTTAATAATATGTTTTTATTACCAGTTGATTCAATCTTTTTTGCAGCATGCTTCATTTTTCCTGGTGCTAAAAATTGACCCTTTTTTATGTTAATTGCTTTTCCAGTTTTTCCAGCAGCAATTAATAAATCCGTTTGCCTACATAGAAATGCTGGAATCTGTAAAACATCAGATACCTCGGCAACCACTTCGCATTGGTCCGGAAGGTGTACATCTGTCAAGACGGGAATTCCAATTTCTTTTTTGACTTCATTGAGTATTGAAAGGCCCACTTCTAAGTTATCTGGACCTCTAAAAGAATCAATTGCTGATCGATTCGCTTTATCAAAAGAACTTTTAAAGATTAATGGAATACTTAGCGAGCTAGTAATTTTGTAAATCTNCTCAGCCATCTTTAAGCTATGGTCTCTTGATTCAATAACGCATGGACCTGCAATTAAAGGGAAGGATCCATTTTCATATTTAACATTGCCAATTGTAACTGTATTCATAATGCTCTATTTCTTCTTTAAATGTTTAACAGAAGCTTTAATAAAATCTCTAAATAGCGGATGAGCGCTACTTACCCGACTTTTTAATTCAGGGTGAAACTGCCCTGCAACGTACCACGGATGATCCTTTAATTCAACAATTTCAACTAGATTGAGTTCCGGGTTTTCTCCTGAAATAATTAATCCACTTTTGGTTAATCTATCTCTAAATCTATTATTCACTTCCCATCGATGACGATGGCGTTCTGAAATATTATTCTTACGGTACGCTAAAAATGCTTTTGTGCCTTTTTTAATTGTACAGCTATAGGCGCCTANCCTCATTGTTCCACCCTTTGCTTTTATAGCACGTTGTGATTCCATCAGATCTATCACTGGGTAAGGTGTTTTTTTATTAAATTCGGTGCTATTAGCACCTTGTAGACCGCAAACATTTCGTGCAAACTCAATAACTGCACATTGCAGACCAAGGCATATTCCTAGAAAAGGAATTTNATTTTCTCTAGCATATTTACAAGCGATTATTTTACCCTCAGACCCTCTAGATCCAAAACCCGGTAAAAGCAAAATGCCATCCATTTCATTAAATGCATCCAATGCATCTGAATCACTCTTTATCGTTTCTGTTGCTATCCAATGCACCTTAACGCGNGCATCATTTTCAACGCCAGAATGTATAAACGCTTCTAATACACTTTTATAAGCATCTGGTAGCTCAGTGTATTTGCCGCACATCGCAATATTAACCGTATGCGTGGGTCGCTTATATTTCTTGATAAAATTTTTCAGATAAGAAATGTCAGCTTTGCCTGGAAGCTGAAGGCGCTCCATAATAATTTCAGATACTTTTTGATTATATAAAGTAAGGGGAACTTCATAAATACTTTTTACCTCNGATCCCTCGATTACATGTTCTGGATTCACATTTCCAAAAAGTCCAATTTTATTTTTTACATCTTTGGTTAGCTTGTATTCGGTCCGACAAAGAATCATATCAGGTGATAAACCAATTTCACGAAGTTTCATTACTGAATGCTGTGTGGGTTTAGTTTTTAATTCTTCACTAGCTTGAATGTAGGGCACAAGCGTCAGATGCATAATTGTATGATTATGATACCCTACCTCAAGGGAAAGTTGGCGAATTGCCTCCATAAAAGGAAGGCTTTCTATGTCACCTACGGTTCCTCCCACTTCACAAATAACAACATCAAATTTCCTGGGTTTATTAATCGCTTTTATTCGCGCAATGATCTCATCGGTGATGTGGGGAATAACTTGAATAGTTGCCCCTAGATAATCCCCTCTTCTTTCTCGTTCTAGAACAGTGCTATAAACTTGACCGGTAGTTGCGTTATTTATCTTACGCATATCTACATCGATAAATCTCTCGTAATGACCTAAATCCAAATCAGTTTCAGAGCCATCATCCAAAACAAAAACTTCTCCATGCTGATAGGGGTTCATAGTTCCGGGATCAACATTTAAGTATGGATCTAATTTTAAAATGGTTACCCTTAAGCCTGCGCTTTTCAATAGGTAACCGATCGAAGCAGCTGCAATCCCTTTTCCAAGCCCAGATATCACACCTCCTAAAACAAAAATATATTTTACAGGTCTANTTGTTGCCATATTATTTATTCAACTCTTTAATATCTTCCAAAGTATCGATCCCTTTATTCACTTTATCNGTAAGAACTACTTTAATAGAAATTCCATTATCTAAAGCTCTTAATTGTTCCAATTTAAATTTTTGTTCATTAGTTGATGGCTCTAAAGAGGTAAATCTATCTAATGCCTCTTGNCGATATGCATAAATTCCTGCATGGTGATAATATCCTGCAGACTCAATATCAACAGGATCCCTCCTGAAAGCTGTAGCAAACCTCTCGCTATCTAATAAAACCTTTACTGTATTTGAATCATTTAATTGTTCCGCGGAAAGTTCTTTTCCAGCAANGGTTGCCATTTCAACAGACATATCATCAAACTCATTAACCAATATATCAACCAAGCTAAAATCNAGAAAAGGTTCATCAGCTTGNACATTAACAATAACATCAGCATTCTTATCTTTAGAAGCTTCATGAACTCTATCGGTTCCGGATTGATGTTCTGAAGATGTCATAACAGTTTTCACTTTCCATTTTTTTAGCTCTTTTATTGTTTCATCATCATCTACTGCAATTATTACGTCATCAATTGATTCAGATTTTTTCACATTTTCATATACATGTACAACCATTGGCTTTTCATCAATTGGAAATAATATTTTTTTAGGAAAACGCTTTGATTGTAAACGTGCGGGTATAATTGCAATTGTATTCATTTGATATTTTCTTGACTTGAGTAGAGGTAGTGATTGGCCGAGCGGATGAAAAATTCAATTAATATAAACCTGTGCAAAATGTAAATCATGGTATTTATAAACAAATAACGATAGCTAAATTTATAAGAACTGTTGTGTAGCTACAAGAATGTTCGAAATAAGTTTTATTCGAACCGCATAGATTCTACGGGGTCAAGATTTGCAGCCCTCCAGGCAGGGTAGCTACCAAAACCAATTCCAATTAGTGAGCAGCTTATCACTCCATAGATTGCCCAATCAATTGGAATAACCGCAGGAACTTTTGCTACTATTGATATCAGATTCCCAGCTGCAATACCAAAAATAACTCCAATAATTCCACCAACTTGACACAAAAATACTGCCTCTGTTAAGAACTGAATTAATATATGTCCCTTAGTTGCGCCAATTGCTTTTCGAATACCAATCTCTTTTATTCTTTCCGTAACCGATACCAGCATAATATTCATAATACCTATCCCTGCTACAATTAATGCAATCACGCTTACTGAAAATGCGAAAATTTTAATGGATCCGGTAAACGAACCAAATGTTTCCATTAGCTCTTCATTGGTTGTTATTTCAAAATCATTTTCCTCACCAGGATTAACTTTTCTGATCGTTCTAAGAATACCAATGACTTCATCAACTGTTTCATTGTATAATTCAGCAGATTCAGATTCAACCATAATACCTAATGAGTACGAATTTCCTCTAAAGCGTTGAAGAAATGTAGTTATTGGAAGAAAGATGTAGTTGTCTTGGCTTTGTCCAAAGGACTGCCCTTGTCTTTCCGTAATCCCTACAACACTAAAATTAATTCCTTGTAGCTGAATAACTTTGCCTAACGGATCCTCAAAAGGAAAAAGTGCATCAACTACATCAGCACCGATAATACATACGCTTCTTGACAAATGAATATCTTCCTCGGTCAAATTTCTACCATCAGCAATATAGGTATTTACTGTTCTCAGCGTTCCAGGATCACCACCAGATATTCGAGGAACCTGTTTTGTTTTTTTATCCTTGTACGTTACCAGCCTTACATTATCAGTATCATCACCACCGCTAACTAATATTGGCAGCTTTGCACGCTNTTTTAAGGTAAGATATTGATTTANGTCGATATTTTTTCTATTGCGATATTTATCATTCCTTCCAAATTGTATTGCGGGATCTTTGGTAATCATAAATGTATTAGTGCCAAACACATTCAATCCAGATTCAATGGAGCTTTCAAGAGTCTTGATAGCGGTCATGACGCTAATGACTGAAAATATTCCAACCGAAATTCCTAGAAGTGTAAGAGTTGAGCGCAATTTATTTTGTCTAATTGCATCAAATGTCATTCTAACGCTTTCACGCAATATGCTTTTTATCTGTCTTTTCCCTAGCATGATTTATTCATATCTAAGCGCATCTATTGGATCAAGACCTGCCGCTCTGTAGGATGGAACAACTCCAGCTACAATTCCCACAAAAATACTTAACGAAATAGAGGTTATCGCAAGCCATATGGGCATAGTTGAAGGAAAAAACTGATTAATAACCAGNCTTAGAAGGCTAGCCAATGTTAATCCAATGATTCCCCCAATCACGCAAATCATAATCGCTTCCATCAAAAATTGGGTTAAGATCATCTTTTTTGTAGCACCTATTGCCTTTCGAACACCAATTTCTTTGGTTCTTTCCTTTACGGATACAAACATGATATTCATAATACNAATCCCNCCAACCACTAAAGAAAGGATTGTAATAAAAATACCTACTCCACCNATTGCAAACTTGATTTGATTATAAACATTCTCAAAAGCCATAGTCTGATTAACAGCAAAGTCATCTTTTTCTGTTGGCTTTAATCCTCTAATTTGGCGCATNATACCATAAATCTCATCCTTGGATTCTTCAATTTTATCTTCAGGAACTTTTACGCTAATTCTAATAAAGCCTCTTCTTGAAAATAATCTTTGGGTGGCGCCAGAAGGTATAATTACCTGGGTGTCAAAGCTAAATAATCCTAGAAACTTTCCTTGTTTTTCCATGACACCAAGTACGCGAAATCGTATGCCATCTATCTTGAAATTTTTTCCCAAAGGNTCTTCATTTGGAAATAAATTTTCAGCAATATCATAACCTAATAATGCAACACGCGCGCCTGATCTATCTTCGCTGTTTGTAAAGAATCTCCCTTTTTCTACGCCATAGTTAGTGGTCTTTAAATATTCAGTGGTAGTTCCAAAAATTTGNGACCGTGCTCCTAAATCTCCCCTAGAAAGATTTGCCCCTCTTTGCATCACAGGTGCTACAGCTTCAGCATACTTTGATCGACTTTTAATTTTNTCAATATAGTCTAATTTTATTCTGGGNCTATTACGCACTTCCCACCATTCCTGACCGCCAAACCATTCCCATCTACTAATCGATAAAACATCCTTTCCTAGAAAGTCCATGCTTTTATCAAACCCTTTATCAAGACCAGAAATCAAAGTACCCATTAATGTTACCGTTAAGATTCCAATAATGATACTTAGCCCTGTCAGGAAAGACCGAATTTTATTTGATAAAATTGAGCTAATTGCAATACGAATACTTTCAAAATACAATGANAACATTACAAAGCCTTGGTCATATTCTTATTAAGCCTATCTTCTTTTATTTTTCCATCAAAAATAGTAATAATACGATTAGCATGCATCGCGATTTCATNCTCATGCGTTACAAGAATAATTGTATTCCCTTTTGCGTAAAGTTCGTGAAGAATCTTCATAATCTCTATACCGCTTTTTGAATCGAGATTACCCGTAGGCTCATCAGCTAGAATAATTGAAGGATTATTTACTAATGCTCTTGCGATCGCTACCCTTTGCCTCTGCCCACCGGATAGCTCATTTGGCTTATGATCTAAACGATCTTCTAAGCCAACTGAGACAAGAGAATTGCGTGCCATTTTAAGTCTATCTGCCTTTGGTATATTGGAATAAATCAGAGGNACTTCAACATTACGAAGAGCTGTAGCTTTTGGCAGTAGATTAAACGTTTGAAAAACAAATCCAATCTTTCTATTGCGTATGGAAGCAAGCTGATCATCATCCATTTCATGAACCAGCTCACCTTCAAATTGATACATACCAGAAGTAGGGGTATCTAGACAACCAATAATATTCATCAATGTTGATTTNCCTGACCCCGAAGGCCCCATGATTGAAATATACTCATTGCCTTCAATGGATACATCAACCCCATCTAGCGCTTTAACTAATTCACCTCCAACATCATAATGGCGTTTAATTGAACTAAGTGAAATTAAATTTGACACTTATTTTTTCTTTTTATCTTTATCTACTTGCACTTTTACCAGTGCATTGTGTTTTAATTCTCTACTAATTGCCTTATAATTNCCAATTACAATTTCATCGCCTTCAGTTAATCCGCTTAATACCTCATAATCTATTTCACTAGAAATACCTACTTTAACTGGTCGAGCATGAACATAGNTTGTTCCTTTTTTTGCTTTTTTAAACTTCTTACTAAAATCACTTTCCTGTGTTTTACCGCCGCGATCGACTACACCTTCTTTATCAGTAATAATAAATACCAATTCTTCCATTTCGCTTTTATCGTCTTTTTTCTCAAAATTATTTTTTGATTTTTCGCCCATTTCAAATAATTCAGCGCCTTTTTTCCTGGCGGTAAGACTTTGAATTGGTATAGCAAGGACGCTATCTCTTTTGTCCGTAATGATATCTACCGTTGCGCTCATTCCAGGGCGAATGCCTTCAGGAACATTAAGCATTCTTACCTTCACTTGAAAATTGGTGACTTGTTGTTGTGTACCCATGCTTGATACTTGTGGCACCAAAGCAACTTCATTAACCACGCCATAAAAAAGGGTATCCAAAAATGCATCGATTTCAATCTCTGCTGTNTCTCCTTTTGAAATAGAAACAACATCATTCTCATTTACATCGATAATCACTTCCATCCTTGATAGGTCAGCAATAATCATTAAAACCTCAGCCTGAAACATTCCTCCAAGTGCCATTTCGCCTACTTCTTTATTTATTTTAGTAACAATCCCGTTTTGAGGTGAAGCAATTCTTGCTCTATCAAGTTCGTCTTTCCTTGACTCAAGATTTGCTCTTGCCTGTTCAAGCTGACTGTTTGCAATCTCAAAAGAGGCTTGTACAGCTTCTAACTCCTGATCGGAAGCTAGATTTTGTTCATACATAGACTCTGTNCGCTTCTTATTGGCAACCTCTTGTTTAATGCGGGCTTTAGCTGATCGCACCGATGATTCAGCTGCATTATAATTTGAAAGTAATTGCTTTCTATCTAATGAAATAAGGTGTTGTCCTTTTTTTACAAAGTCGCCTTCTCTAACGGTAATAGATTCAATCCAAGCGGATGATGTAGATGAACTAATTTTAACTTCTGTTTCTGGCTGTATTGTTCCACTAGCATTTACTTTTTGAACGACAGTCTTAAAGGTTACTTTATCTGTTTCAACGGAAATTGCATTTTTATTATCTTGACGTAGACTAAGTGCAATCATTGCAGCAATAAATACTATTACAACTGTGATAATGATCCATTTTTTCTTATTTGATTTTTTATTATCAGGCACAATTTTCTCCTAATTAATTTTTTTGCTCTGAATCTAAGGTTCCTAATAGCGCTTTCAAGTTTGCCTGTTGAATAAAGGCGTCATACTTAGAGCGAACAAGGGATGACCTTGCTTGTACTACAGAAACTTGCGCATTTAAAACCTCTAGTATTGTTGTAGAGCCTTGTGAATATCTAACTTGCGATAATTTTAAATCCTCTTCAGCAGATTCAAGTACGGTTTCATTTATTGGAATAACTTCGCTGTAATTATTTAATTGATCTAGGTAATCTTCAAGCTGAACCGATAAATCTTCAAGCTGAGATAAATATTCAGACTCTTGTTTGTCGATAGCAATCTTTGCTTTTTGTATTCGCGTAGAAATGCTATTCCCACTATAAATAGGTATTGAAACCGATAATGATGTATTTGTTCTTTGATTATCTCCATAACTATTAGAAATTGCATCACCTAGATTATCAGCTGTTCCGTAGGTACTTGCAGAAAGGCTAATGACAGGCAACCTAGAGCCTTTTGCTATCTTTGTGCTTAATCTAGCTGCNAGGATTTGGTACTGCTTTGCCTTTACGCTAGGGTTAAATTTTTGAACTAATTCAAAACCTGTTTCAAATTCTGGAATCATTTCCAAAGGCTTTTCTACTTCTTCAATTGTAAAATCTTGATCAGAGTTAATCAACCCCATAGCGTTTTTCAGATTCCGGTACGCGCTATTAACAGAAGCATCGTTAGTAATAACATCTACTCTTGCCTGACCAAAACGCACCTTCGCTTTTAAAAGATCGGTTTTTTTAGCAGATCCTAAGTCGAACTTTTGTTGAGCNAAGGTAAGTTGCTGTTGTGAGCTCATCAAGTTTGATCTTGAGACATCTAATAGTTGAATTGCTTTTAAATAATTAAAATAAGCAAAGTGCACACTACGAATGATATTTGTTTTAACCTGCCTATTAAATTGCTCAGATATTCTATAATTATTTTTTGCAAGGCGAATATTATTCCACCATACGCCACCATCATAGATATTTTGTGTGATCGAAAAATTAGTTGATGCTGAAGTAATACTGCTTACATCAGTAAGTATTTCTCCAGATGATTGATTAAAGCCTACGGATTGCTTTGGAAATCTAGATTCAGTACTACTACCTGAAACCCGAACAGATGGAAGAATACCACTATAAGAGCTTTTAACATCTCGACTAGAAGACTTTAAATCTAATGCGGAAGCTTTTAGAGCTTCTTTATTCTGTAATGCAACTTCTATAGCCTCCTCAAGGCTGTAATTTTGAGAATAGCAAAATGAAAGTGAAATGAAAAGTATTGCCCTCATAATATATTTCTTATCCAGCTAAGCCNGCAAAAAATGCACCAATAGCAGAAAAGATTAATAGGCTAGCTATCCATAATGCGCCAAGTACTCTTAANGTATCATTTTGTTTTGAATTATAAAGGAACGTAAATCCTACTGCAGTCAAATAAACTCGCCANATTGCAAAAATATCAATACCACTCAAGAAGTTATTAATAAAGTCTCCTTGTTCGCCGATGCCAAGCGCACCAAGGCCTGTAAAGATCATCATATTATCGCTAATATATTGTATTGGTGTCTTAACCAAATACTCAATCACTGAGGGGAGATAAGAAAATGATACCACTGTGAATACTTTCCCAAATTGACTTTTTGATCCTAAAAATAGATTCGCAAAAAGCATAGAAAATAGTGACCAAAATGCCATTCTCATTGGCCATGAAATCGCGGAACTGACATATATAAAAATTGCAGTTGCCCCAGAATTCGAGTATACCCTATCATATTGGGAACCCAAAATTTCCTGTTTTTGCTCTTCAGATATATTAGGATTATTATTAATGCTTTGCTGNATTTGATCCCATTGGAGATCGGCAATTTGTTCCGATAGAATCATTGAAGAAACTATGGCAAGAAACATTATTAGCAGCATAGGAGTCATGGCCTGCTTCCAATTGTAATCATTAGTTATTTTTTGAAATGTTTCGCTGGGTGCCGTAAGAGCATTAATCAATGATGAANGCATATAATTATCCTATAGTTTAATTCGACAAATATCTATTATTTATAATAAATAAAATTAATGATGTTCCTGGATAGATAAAAACCTATTCAGTAATAGTAAATTTTCCCCCGGTTCTATAAAGAGGGTAATTAAAGTATTTTTCGGAAAATTCATCATAATCTTCTTCTAAAGCATTGGTCAGATGAGAAGGTGGGTCATCATTGCTTTCAATAATTAAATAAGGAATCGCTTCATATGAACCCGGTGAAAGCATGGGCGCTAGTGAGTCATCGACAACTTTGAANTTGATCAAAAATTCTCGATAAGGTTGTTCAATAAATCTTTTAATGGTCCCAGCTGTNTCAGGATTAAAAGAATAAACAAGNTCCCCCGAAGAAATATTTTTAATTAATAAGCCAGAATAAACAGTTGGCTGCCTAGCTGCTTCAATTCCTTTTAAATATAAAAATATATCACTNCGGTCAGGNGTTGCTTTAACCTTGACTTTAATATCTTCTACAAATGTTGTTGGTATTGTGCTTGGCTCAATAGAGGTATGTATTTGAACCATGCGATTAACGGAAACTGTTTTTCTTAACTCACCATCTATTTTNATTACCTTATCATCATTTAAAATTTCTCCACCAGCAAATGTAACCTGGACCGTTGAAATTTTATAATTAGCCATAAAAAAATATATGATATAATCCCCATCTGCAATACCACCACCAGATGGAGTACTTGCAGCTGGAAGGTCTAATTTAAATGAACCATCCGCTCCGGTTAAAGCACTGATTCCAAGCTCACGCGCCCAAACGAATACTCCGCTATGATTTCCATTAGGGTANAGCTCAACNCCTTCAAGATTAATGAATCCTCTAATTGTTCTATGTGGTATTTCACTTTTTGAAGAAAACGGATTTTCCTCGCACGAAAAAGAAATAATAAGTGCTAAAGGAAGTATAAAATGGGTTTTAATCATAGCTCAAGGCTCAAAGTTAAATATTTTCTAGTATCTCTTAATAGCAATCCATCGAGAGAAACATTATTTTTCTTTAAATTTCTTGCAGAATAAGAAATTTGACCTTTTACAAAGCTAAAATTTAAATCCATAGTAAGATGTAAATCNTAATTNGAGAAAGCAGGTAATTCAATTTCATTGTAACCTTTTTCCGGAACTAGAATCAATCCGGTTTGCTCCCCCTCCTGAAACCAGCGCGCACCTATAGTTATCCAATCCCATTTTGATGTCGTATTAATAGTTAATTTAAATGCGGATTTAAATGGAAATGCACTCATATCTGAAATATTATAATTAGATAAGCCAACTTCTCCTATAAATCTTCCACCATATGTTTTTGCTTTAGCTTTTGCTTCAAATCCAGACATAGTCGCAAGTGTTATATTCTCAAAATAAGCTATAGGCATTCCCAAAAGAAATGTGGCTCTCATTTTATTAATGTAATCATTTCGAAATATGCTGGCCTGTAATTCCATTTGATCGATATTCTCCATTGTTTTCGGTTCGGTCAAAATATTAATTCCAATTTCGAGCGATTTCATTCTTTCTGGCTTAAGCAATTGCTGATTAGGGTTTAAAAAAGTTATTTGGCTAATCTGCTGTTGCAGTGATGGAAATTTGATATTATTACCCGTTGTTACCCAATAAGCCGTTGTTAGTCCTGGAGCACGCTTAGATGCTATAGTTGAAATTTTGAAAATACTATTGGACCAATCATTGTTACCAAAATTTACCAATGCTGCAATTTCAGAAAAATCTACAATATCTTTTCTATTAACTAAACTATCACTGCGATCCCTTATATAATCATACCTATAACTGACATCAAGATCTGTTAGCCATTGCCCTGCTTTGTCTCCTTTTGAGTGAAGTTTTAATACTGTGGCAAATCCTGCATGCTTTCTATTTATATCAGCTCCTTTTAATCCAAGCTGTTGAATATTATTTAATTTTTGGTCATCCCAAAAAATTAACTTTGAGTCTTCGGCTTGTGCGCCAAACATCCANTCAACCTTATTNAGATTAATGTATTTTCTAATATCAATTTTATTAGAATTATTATCAAGCGATCGATAAATATAGCCACGCTGATTATTGAGGTCCTGCAGTTCAGATAAATTATGGGATGCAACAGCAAATTCAACTTCGCCTAATAGCCATACTATTCCATCATAGCGCATGCCAGCTAGTTGATTCGTAGAATTAATTTTATTTAAATCGCGAGTATTGTCAAATATCTGTTTATCTTGGGTAAAATTCCATTCGAGATTCCCATTCATTACTCTATTATTTAATCGGTTAGTCATATCAAATGCCAAGTGGGATAAGCTTGATATTAATCCAGATGATTCAATTTTTGAATCTTGAAAAATTCTTCTATAGGATCCTCTTTTCTGATTAATAGATAGAAATGAATTTTTGATTTTTAATTGACCATTAGCATTCCAAAAGCCTGAATTATAGGAACCGAATTGCTGCGATACCTTTAAATTTTTATCCTTTGTATTTTTTGGTACAATATTGATAACCCCTGAAAAAGCATCCGCTCCATATAAAACGGAATGACCACCTTTGACAATTTCAACCTGTTCAATATTTTGCATATCAATCAAGGAAAGATCGAATACATTATCATAGGGTCGATTTAACCTAAATCCATTATAAAGTACCAATACATCATCTGCATTTCCTCCGCGTATTGATACAGTTTTTCTTCCTGATAATGATTCTTCGATTTGGACACTCTGATCCGTTGCTAATAAATCTCCCGCGTCAACATACGCTCTTAAAGCAAAAGCATCAGATTGAATTATTGAAACAGTCTGTGGTAAATCTTTTTCAATTGCAGGTTTTCTTTTGATACCCGCAGTTTCAATCGCTTCAAATTGAAGTACNCGCGGCTGCAAGAATACTTCTGATGATGCATCTAGGTTGCCAATACTAATTAATTTTTCATCGTAACCAATATGTTTAAATTGTACGATTTGAGATGAAACAGTTTCATCAATATTTAAAGAATATTCTCCATTGGAATCGGTAGATACACCTCTATCGGTATCTACAATTAAAATATTAACTCCTGAAAGACGAGCTCCAGTTATCTTATCTGTAACAGTACCGGAAATCGTTTGAGAATAATAAAAAGAAGTATTAAGGGTAATTAATAGTATTAGATATTTCATTTAATGCTTTTATGACTGATCAATATATTTGCTTTTTATTGAAATAAGATAATCATAAGCAGCTTGATAGGAATTNTCAATTTCCCCATCAAGAATTGCTTCTTCAATATCGGATTTAATTCTTCCTATCAATTTACCTTGATTAATGTTACAAATTTTCATTATTTCTTTGCCGCGAACTGGAGATTGAAATGCCTTCATTTTATCTCTTTCAGTCACGTCAGTCATTTTTGATTCTACTTTTTCAAAATTGGCCAGATACTTTTTTATTTTATTTGGATTTTTTGTTGTTATATCTGCTCTACATAAGGTTAAAAGATCATTAATATCATCACCGGCTGCCACCATCAACCTGCGTATAGCTGAATCGCTTATTCCTTTTTTAGCTAAAGCAATAGGTCGCAAATGAAGGAGNGTAAGTTTTTTTAAATAGTCTTTGAGTTCATTTGAGATTTTCATTCTCTTTGCTACTTTATCTAGCATTCGCTCTCCAATTGCATCATGGCCATGAAAAGTGTAACCTTTATTTGGGTCAATTTTTCTAGTATTAGGCTTTGCTATGTCATGCACAAGAGCAGCAAATCTTAATTTCATTTTTTTTGTTAACAATGCTGCGTTATCTACTACCTGCATAGTGTGATAAAAAATATCTTTATGATGCCATTCACTAGATTGATCCATCCCATACATTATATCAATTTCAGGAAAAATTTTCTTCATTAATCCAGTTTCCTGGAGAATATTTAAGCCAATTGATGGCTTATCTGTAGATAATATCTTTGTAAACTCATTAGTTATTCTCTCCTGTGATACTATAGAAATACGATCANATTCATNCTGGATTGATTCGAGACAATTTTTTTCTATCTTCAAATCTAATTTGGAGGCAAAATAGGCAGCTCGCATCATTCTNAGCGGGTCTTCTGAAAAAGTTTTATTAGGATCTAAAGGTGTAATGAGTTTTTTTTCTTTTAAATCATTAATACCGTTATAAGGGTCATGCAAATCGCCAAAATTTTCAGGAGCAATACTTAAAGCCATTGCGTTAATAGTAAAATCTCGGCGAATTAAATCCCCCATCAGATCTGTATACTTTACTTTTGCTGGCTTTCTGGATTCAGAAGAATAAATTTCTTCTCTTGCTGCTGCTACCTCGATTGGAATTGGTTTAGCGGGAATATGGGCAGTAGAATACTTGGGGAATGGAACAATTTTTGGGATACCAAGCTTGTCTGCTAAAATCTTGGCAAACTCTATCCCATCTCCGATAACCATTAGATCTATCTCTTTTATTTCCTTATCTAATAATAAATCTCTAACTACACCACCAACAGCATACACTTCTTTTTTTGTATCTCTAGCAATTTCACCAATCTCAATAAGCAGTGATTTAACATTTGACTGCTTTTCAATTATATTTTCGATATTTGCCATTATATAAATTAAGACAATTATTCTTGAGGAATGGCATGGTATAGGTTTTATCTATTAGTTTCCTATATGCGATTATGGTTAACAATATTTTTATCTTCTTCTATACTGTTTTGTCAGTTTGGAAAAATTGATGTTAAAATTGATGATAGGCTTTTAAGGAATAGTGAGAAACAAAAAGTTTCATCAATTAAAGATGAAGTATCGCGTTTTTTTTCAAAACACAATTGGAATGAAGAATACCAAAACTTAAAAATACCTCTTCATATTTCTATTGCATTCCAAGGTACCGCTCAAAAAGGNGGTATGGAAACTTTCCATGCACAAGTTCTTATTTCCGATGGAATGGATCTAAGATATTTTGATAAATCTCTTCAATTTTATTATAATGCTGGAAGCTCTATATATTTTGATCCGGTTATGTTTGAGCCCCTTGGGAGTTTTTTTGCATTCTATGCCTACTTGATTTTAGCTGGGCATATGGATACCTATGATTTTTATGGTGGGAATCTTGCCTATGACCAGTCTAGAGAAATTATGCTAAGAGGTATTTCATCGGATTATCCAAAAGGATGGAGCACGCGCATGCAGCTCTTAAAAGAGGTGACAGAAAACAAAGGGTTAAGAGAAGCTCGGTTTGCATATTACATTGCTATGGATTATTTCAAACAAGGTAAACCTGATGAAGCTTTAGATGAATTCAAATTAATGATTGAAGCTATGCAGGTAGTTTTTCGTCAGTTCCCAACAGGAAGAACTCTTTATTTTTTGGATGCACATCGATCAGATCTAGTTAAAGCTTTAAGCATAATGGGTCAAAAGGAAATATTGAATCAGCTTGCCTATATGGATCAAGCCCATAAAGATATCTATTTAAAAGCAATAAATTAATAGAGAAACGAAATATGATATCAATTCTGGGGATACCTTTGGATGAAAATTCATCTTTTCTAAAAGGATCTGCTAAAGCTCCACAAAAAATAATTGAAGCATTTCATTCAGATTCTACAAATGATTTTTCAGAAAATGGTATTAATTGTAGAAGCAATACTATGGTTGAAATATTAGATTCGCTAGAACTTCCATCTGGTGAATTAGCAATTAATGAAATTCACAATGCAACTTTTAAGGAACTGGAGCAAGGTAATAATCTTATTTCAATAGGTGGGGATCACTCAATCACATATCCAATAATCAAAGCTCATGCAAAAAAATATGATTCATTAAATATACTACATTTTGATGCACACCCTGATTTGTATGATAATTTTGAAAATAATCCTTTTTCACATGCATCTCCATTTGCTCGAATAATGGAAAATAATTTAGTTAACAGATTAGTTCAAGTTGGAATACGGACATTAAATGATCACCAAAGAGCTCAAGTAGATAAGTTTGGAGTTGAAGTAATNGAAATGAAAGACTTTAATNATGACTTATCATTTAATTTTGATGGGCCAGTCTATATTTCTTTAGATTTAGATGGGCTTGATCCTGCNTATGCGCCTGGNGTATCTCACCTTGANCCTGGAGGATTGACGACAAGAAATATCATAAATATTATTCATTCATTAAAGGGTGATGTGATTGGCGGAGATATTGTAGAGTATAATCCAATCAATGATGTAAATGATATCACTGCTATAACTGCAGCAAAATTATTGAAAGAAATAATTGGCAGAATTATTAAATCAAAATAGATTAATTATTCTTGAATTAGCGCTGAAGATTTTTTTATTCTTCTGATATAATAATCGAACACAATACTACCCCAGTACATATTTTTGATTACTTGACTATCCTTTGTTTTNCGCAATTTTCGCATATGTCGTCTACGTCTATAAATAATATGAGGGTGAACTATTACCCATAATAAAGCTTGAATTATTCCAANAAAATGATTGAAATCAAGGCAAAATAAAGAATATAAAAGAGCAACAAATTCCAAGCCTATTCTAATAGGAGCTAAGTAAAGCGTCATTGGTAAGCTATAGTTTGATAACATCATTAACAGTGAATTCCTATGATTCAAATATTGTTTTAACCGTGAAAACATGGGTAGGGTCACGGCATTCTTATGATAAACTATAGCGCTTGGTATTGACCATACCTGCCTTCCTGAAAGATGAATCTTCCAGCATAAATCAATTTCTTCTTGATGTGCAAAAAAAGTTTCATCAAAACCATTCAATAAATCAAAATCATCTTTTCTAATCATCATAGCTGTACCGCTAGCCCAAAAAACTGGTCTTATTTTTTCATATTGACCGCTATCAGTTTCCTGTTNTAAAAATAATCTTCCTCTTGCAAATGGAAATCCAAGAACATCTATCCAACCACCGCATCCACCAGCATAGTCAAATTTATTACGTTCATAATTATTCAATATCTTTGGCTGAACCGCAGAAGCCTTAGGATTTAGGTTTAAAAAATCTGCAAGGGNTTCAATCCATCCTTCATTATGAATAGTGTCATTATTTAAAAAAACCAGATAATCGCCNGTAGAAGCTTTTGCCCCTTTATTACAACCTCCGGCATATCCAAGATTGGTATTATTCTCTATCAGTTTAATATTTGGATAATGAAGGCTTACCCAGTCAGGACTGCCATCAGTTGAAGCATTGTCAACGACAATTATTTCTAGATTAGGGTATGTTGATTTCTGTAGAGATTCTAGGCAGTCCGAAAGGACTTCAATGCCATTCCAGTGAGGAATAATTACGGATACTCTAGAATTAGGCATGCATTAAGCTTTGATTAGAGGTGTTTACCCCTTCTTTTCTCTAAGATCATTNAGNAANTTTTTTGCTACGGGGTCATCTGGATTATTTTTTAACCAATCATTTACAATAGATTCNGCTTTATCATTCATATCCAAATTTTTGTATGCAAAAATTAAAGATGANACTATTTGGACAAAATAACTTCTCCATNGTTCCATTTCTNGTTGAGACGTAAGTCTAGCACCTGATTCAATAGATTTGAAATCATCATAAAGTTCTTCAAAAATAATTTTNCCTCTTTCTAATGAATCTAATTGGGCAAGATATACCTGTCCATATTCAACCTTATCTTGAATGGTCAAGTCNCGTCTATTGATTAGAATTCCCATTACCCTTCTAAGTTCATCTTTATTTCCTAGCTCGCCATATAATCTACCAAGTTGATAGTGCAGCTCTTTTGCATCATACCGAATAGTACTCTCGGGTATATTATCTTGCATCCTATTCAATACTTGAAGGGCTTTTTCTCGNTGAGTATCAGCTGTTGACNTTTCAATCGATTCATAATCTTTAAATTTCATATAATGATGTGCTGCAAGTTGCATATAGGCACTTCTAAGATTTTGNAATAATCGTATATTGGTTGAAGGAAAATAGTAAATGTCATCTCTGCCTAGATTGCGATATAAATACCCTGGCTTATAATCTTTAAACCAAATTTCATTTTCAAGTTTTTTCCATTCTTTTGCTTCGATATCATTGTCCCATACTTCAGAACCAAACCCTGACATTAAATTTGTCCACATACGATCTTCATTGATCGCGCTTTGCTGATTGACTTTATAAGGGCGAAGACGATATACCAATCCNTCCATCTCAATATATTGTTCTAGATTAAGTCGATTAGACTGGGGAACTGTAACAGCAAAATAAATCGGGTATTTCCATTGAGCTGCAAAAATAATTTGGAGAATCATCAAGTCTTTTACCATTAATGCAGCACCNGCAAATGTAGGATTGACCTTCCACTCAATATAACCGTTCTTATTTTTTTCACTTTTAGGTGCTGGTACNCGAACAATTTGCGATTTCCATTCTTTCAATCCTGAAGCAACATCTTGAACCTGATCATCTCCCATTTTAATAAACTCCCCAGGTCTAGAATCTCTTAATTGGCGGATATACCATTCAGTATTCAATAAGCTTAGGTTTGCTACGGTAACATCTGTCCTTATTCCTTCTACTTCCTGTAAATACCACAATGGAAATGTATCATTATCTCCATTGGTNAAAATAATTGCATTGGGCTCACATGATTGAAGGATATTATAGCTATAGTCCCAAGCAATCCTATTGTCAGATCTGTCATGTTCATGGTAGTTCGCTTTTAACATCATAACAGGCATAACACAAAAGAGTATAACAATTGAAGTCACTAATCCATTTTTTTGATAAGAACGTCCCTGAAGTAATTTTCTAAATTTATCNAGGAAGGCTTGAATTGCAATACTTATCCAAATTGAAAAGGCAAAAAANCTACCAACGTAGGAGTAATCTCGTTCACGTGGCTGGGGATTATCTTGATTAACAAAAATAATAATCGCTAAACCTGTCATTAAAAACAAGCTTAGTATAGAAAATGCCCTTTTTCTATCTTGTTGGAAATGGTAAAACATTCCCCATAGACCAAAAAGAAATGCGAGCGGGAGGCCAAACTGAAACCAAGCTACACCATCCTCATTTGGTCTTGCGCCGTAAGGCGTAACTAATGATTCTGTACTAGGTCCCCTTCCAGCAAACTGCCATAGAAAATACCTCCAATACATTTTCTTTACCTGGTAATCCCAAAAATAACTCCATTGTTTATCCATTCTATAGGTCTTATATGCTCTTTCTTGTCTAGAGGTATAATCCCTCCCATTTTGGGGGCGACCTACTGCTTCGTGCTTTGGGGGTAGTCCCTGATATCGCCTAGGAAATTGAAACATTCTTCCATATTGCTCTCTTTCCATATAGGAAATAGCTCTAGATACAGTTGATGGATCATTTTCATTAATGGCAGGCTTNTGATCTGAGCGTATAAAAATCATAGCATAGCTAGAATAACCAATGAGAATTAATACGGTAGAAGTTAGTCCTAATGCATATTGAAATTTTTTATATATAATACTNGCTACCATTAATCCAAAAATCAATACACACATTAAAATAACAGNNGTGAGTCCTATTTTATCTACCAATTTTGGCATCCCATTAATGATTCCAGTGTTTATCAAATAAAAGACAAAACCGGTAACAGCTGTTGTAATTACAAAGCCTTTATAAGAGAATTCAAATTTTCTAAAGAAAATGATTAATGCTAAAAATGGGAGAGCTAATAAATTCAATAAATGAACNCCTGTGGCAAGCCCNATCATATAAGCTATAATTAGAATATAGCGCTCATTCCCTTTTTCATCAGCTNTTTCAGACCAATGCAAGATTANCCATACTACAATTGCTGTAAAAAAAGTAGAAAATCCATATACTTCAGCCTCTACTGCATTGAACCAATGCGAATCAGTAAATGCAAAAGTAAGAGAACCCACTAGAGAGGANCCAAAAATAATTATAGAATCAATTTGTGACTTAATCTGTCCTCTATAGCCAATAATAAGCTTTACACAAGAAAGATATAAAAACATTACGGCAAGAGCACTGACAACTGGAGATATAAGATTTATTCTAAATGCAATATCAGGATTAAATGGAATCATTGAAAATATTCGACCTATGATTAAATATAAAGGGCTACCTGGTGGATGCGGCACACCAAGGATATATGAAGTCGCAATAAATTCTCCGGAATCCCAATATGGAACTGTATCTGCCATCGTTAATACATAGACAACGAATGACATACACAGAGCAAAAACAGCAAAAAATAGATTTAATTTTTTATTGTATGAATCCATTGATTTTATTTCTTCTTAGGTTTCTTTGTTGCTTTTGATTTAGGCTTGGGCTTGGGCTTGGGCTTTTGTTTTTCTTCATCTTGAGGCTTTTCATCCGNTTTGCCATTATCAGTAGCAGAATCAGATTCCTTTTTTTTCTTTTCATCTATAAAATTCAGCTTTAATTCACTTAAGCTATGCAATATATATTGCTCTTCCCATTCAGTTAAATTGCCTTTCATTTTTGTCTGAAGCATATCTAGCAAATCAATATAATATGATGCCTGGTCCAAATTTCTTTCTAATTCATCAGACACAGGGTTTTTTACCTTACCTAAGGATATCCATGCACTTTGGACGAATGTGTTAACTAAATGAATAAAAAGTTGATCTTCTTTTTTTAATTGATTATCAGACATTAATTATCCTCTCTATAGTATAATTAGTTTATTTTTATTGAATTGAAGCTGATAAAGTACATCTTAGAGACATAAGATGAATAGTCTATATTGCGCTTCAAGTGATAGCATTTTCTAATTTTTCTCCGTACAAATTTATCAACTCATTATAAACTCTTTTGTTCCTTGAAGGTAGCGTATTAATATCATTATTAAGCAATTTATTTGCGGCATNTCTTGCNTTATTGATTAGAGCNCCATCTGTAACTATGTTTGCTATTTTAAAATTTAAGAAGCCACTCTGTTTGATTCCAAAAAATTCCCCTGGGCCTCTTAGTTTAAGGTCTTCATCTGAAATTATAAAGCCATCATTGGTAGATTCCATTATTTGTAATCGTTTTTTTGAGCTTTCTGTAAAATTTCGCTGAACTAGAATACAATAACTTTTNTTATTTCCACGTCCTACTCTACCTCGAAGCTGATGGAGCTGAGTTAACCCAAACCTCTCGGCATGTTCAATAAGCATCACCGTTGCATTTGGCACATCAATTCCAACCTCTATAACAGTAGTTGATATCAATATATTAATTTTATTATTTGAAAAATCTNTCATTATCGCATCTTTGTCATNTTTTGATAGTCGTCCATGCAGCAACCCAACTTTCATTTCCTTAAAAATATTTTGTGATAGATAGNCATGCATTTCAATGGCTGCAGTTAAATCTGATTTTTCAGATTCTTCTACTAATGGATATACAATAATACATTGTCTTCCAGATTTAATCTCATCCACCATAAANGAATAAATNTTATCTAATCTCTCTTTATTGACAGTTTTTGTTACNATAGGAATTCTATCTTTGGGTAGTTCATCAATAATCGATAAATCCATATCTCCATGGTANGTTATTGCTAATGTTCTTGGAATTGGCGTTGCGGTCATCATCAATAAGTGCGGGTTTAGCCCTTTCTGANCCAATAAACTTCTTTGATTAACTCCAAACCGATGTTGCTCATCAACAATAACTAANCCTAAAGAATTAAATATAATGTCATTTTGGATTAGGGCATGCGTACCTACTACAATATTTACTTTGCCATTCTCTATTCCCGATAAAAGCTTTTTACGATCCCCGGCTGGCATACCACCAATAAGTTGAGCACAAGACATTTGTGCATGATCAGCTAGCTTTCTAAATGATTTATAATGTTGATTCGCAAGAATCTCTGTTGGTGCCATGATCGCAACCTGGCAATTATTAGATACGGCAATTGAGGCAGCTAAAATAGCTATAATTGTTTTTCCAGATCCAACATCTCCCTGCAATAAGCGATTCATTGCATAAGGCTTAGATAGATCATCGTTTATTTCTTTAATGGAGNGTTTTTGCGCATTTGTAAGATTAAAATTGATATTATTATAAATCATTTTTGTCTGAATACCAGTTTTTTTCAATGACTTGCTTGGGAGTTTTTTATTCAATGCCCTTCTTGNAAGCATTAATAATTGGAAAAAGAAATGTTCATTAAATTTTAATCTATTAATAGCCTTTTGTAATAATTCATTAGAGTCTGGAAAATGTATTTGTCTAAGAGCATNATTCTGAGAAATAATATTGTATTTTTTTCTGAATTGTATCCCGAAGAAATCAGATATTTCACCAAGTTCGCTANAANTATTTCGTATAGACTTTCTAAAGAAAAGACTATCCATCCGGCTTTTTCTCAATGTTCCTGATATTGGATAAAGAGGTGTAATAATACCTGAATTTAATGGATCATCTTCGTCATTGAGCCTATCATATTCTGGGTGAATGATTTGAAGTTTATTGTAAAATTCAACCTTTCCGCTTACGGCTAAATGATCACCAATTTTAATCGATTTACTTAAATATTTTGCCCCATTAAACCAAGTCAGTGTTACCATTCCGCTCTTATCAGCTAGAATTGCCTTAAAAAATTGACGTTTTCTACCTTTTACTAGGCCAGCAGCCTCTATTTTCCCAACTAAATTTGCTTGGGAATTATTTTTTATATTAGCAATAGGGGTGATAGTGCTACGATCTAAATATTTTCGAGGAAAATAATTTAATAGATCATAGATATTATTAATTCCATTTTCGATTAGGATATCATTTTTTGATGGCCCTATCCCCTTAATTGAGCTTAATGGGCCAAAAAGATCTAAAGCCTTTTCAGGCACAGTAGATTTATTTCCATTCCTTACGATAAGTATAGGTTATAGTACGNGAGCTTTCGGGGGAAATTGAAAGAGAAAAATGAATAGTTGATGCATCAACCTTTCGATAATTTGATGAGGCATTACGCACAACCCAATCCCCNTAGATATGTTCAATCAAACGGACATCGATAGATTTATTTAATGTGTTTGATATTTTAACACTGATTGATGCCTCTTCGCTTTTGCGTTGGCGATCATAATTAAGAACTTTTCTCTCACCTATAACATCAAAGGCTTTCCCTGAGGAAACAGTGGCAGTTTCATTTTTAGGAATTTGCATAATTTTATCCTGACCAATAAATTCAATATTCCCATTACTTAGTAATTGATAAAGTTGAATTTTCCCTTGAGGCATAGGTAGTCCTAAATTGTTTTGAGCTGTATTTGGAATCGCATATTCAACAGAGAGTGGTTCTTCTTTTTGCCCTCTTTCATCATTTTCAAATAAATATGTTTTATTGAATGANACCTTTCTTGAGGGGTAAAGCCTAGTAATAATTGTCTCTTTACTAATTAAGCTTATATCGGAATTAATGCTATATATATGGTAATCTCCCAATTGAGATATTTTAGCAGTTGGTTTAGAGGATTTATTTTCAAAAAATCGCATTTGNGAATTTTGTTGGGTATCCATATTTAGCTGACCCTCAACTAGGCTTAAGGTGATGTTCTCAAAATTTATGTTGCTATTATTCACAACAGATGCTTCTGAAATAAATTGAGCCTCATCTCCATTTGGNTCTACTATAAATCTATAATTTGCATTCCAATCAAATCCGGAGGTCAAATAAGTTAGATTTCCAGCGATAGTATCAGTTTCTTGCTCCGTTTCTATTGTCCATTTGAGAGTTGGTTTAAATTGAATATTCTCCATNATCCCTGGAATATTAATATAGTCTATCCTATCTCGATTAAATGAGATTACCGATCTTCTGCGTTGTAAAGTTAATGTTTTATCTGTTACTTCTACTAAAGTGCCATTCATATCATTTTCATTTATGAGCTTTACATCAACTTTTGTTCCAAGGTAATTATAAAGGCGATCAGAAAAACGAAAGACGTCTTGATTGAAACTTTGAATTAACACATTTGCATTATCTAAACTTAAGAAAGGTGAGCCTTGAACTATTCCGATCGGTAATATATCCCAAATAATAATATTTTGATCTGATTCAAGTTCTTCCCAAAGAACAGGTTGCTTAATTAATGCAAAANCATCTTTATAGATTGTCATATTAGCATATAAGGATTGNGCAAATGATAATGAAGAAGTAATAAATAATAGAAGGATTTGTTTCATATTAATATATCTAAATTTTGCTTAACCAAATTATACTCAACAAGCATATCATCCAATTTTTGTTTTTCATGGGAAACAATTTCTTTGGGCGCNCGATNAACAAAGTTTTTATTTGATAATTTTTGCTTGATAGATATTACATGTTTATCTAATTCATTCAAACGTTTAGAAAGGCGTGATATTTCTATTTCAAAATCTATCAAGCCTTCAAGAGGTACAAAAATTTCCATTTGATGAGTTATNACGGTTGCAGATTTTTCTGGTTTTTTCTTATCATTTGAAAAAGTAATGTTGTCAACGCTAGCTAGAGATTTAATGATATCACTATAATCGCGAATAATTGATTCAAATTGTTTTCCTTTGCGAATTATGATATCTGAACGTTTATTTGTAGGAACATTCATTTTACTTCTTATCATTCTTATNGCTGAAACAGTACTCTTAATGATATCAAATGAGTGTAGCGCATCTTTATCTGGTCTAAAAGCNTGNGGGCTAATCCAGGGAGAAACTATCAAGTCTCGATCANCACTATTTCTAAAATAAGACCAAATTTCTTCAGTAATGAATGGGGCATANGGATGCAAGAGTGTNAATATNCCCTTAAGGGATTTTACAGCTACTTTCTGAGCAACTTCGTTTTTTATTTTATCTTTACCATAAAATCGTGTTTTTGCAACTTCAATATACCAGTCACAATAATCATTCCATGTAAATTCATAGATGAGTTTAGCTGCTTCATTAAATCTAAAACTATCCAGGCATTTATTTACTTCTAGTGCTGTTTCTTCAAGTTTATTTAATATCCATTTTTCTGGAGCTTCTAGTTGATTGATATCAATTTTATCGGTATTTAATTCCCTATCATCTAAATTCATATGAACAAATCTTGAAGCATTCCAGAGCTTATTCATAAAATTTCTCCCGATTTCTAATCTATCATTAGAAAATAGTACGTCTAAACCTTGNGGAGACATTAGCATCGTAGAAAATCGAACAGCATCAGTCCCATACTCTTTAAAAAGAGTAAAAGGGTCAGGTGAATTTCCTAAGGATTTGCTGAATTTTTTTCCNTCCTTATCTCTTAAGATAGAAGTAAAATATACATCTTTAAATGGGATTTCATCTTTAAACTCAATTCCAGCCATAATCATTCTNGCCACCCAGAAAAAAATAATATCAGGACCAGTTACTAGTACATCTGTAGGATAGAAAGCTTTTAGGTTTTGATCTTTATTTGGCCAATCATGAACAGCAAAAGACCAAAGCCATGAAGAGGCCCATGTATCTAAAACATCATCATCACGATCCCAGTTTTCTGGATCTTTAGGGCCATCTATTGATACATGAATTGTATCCGGATTTTCTTTATGATACCAGACTGGAATTTGATGACCCCAAATTAATTGTCTGCTGATACACCAATCCTTAATATTTTCCATCCAATGGTTATAAGTTTTTACCCAATGCTCTGGATGAAATTTTATTTTACCTGATTTCACAACATCTAANGCTGGCTTTGCCAAGCTTTCCATCTTCATATACCATTGATCNGATAAATAATATTCAATAGGTACACTNCCTCTTTCAGAAAAACCTACATTATTTGTATAATCTTCAACTTTATCAAGTAACCCTTTTTCATCCATTTCCTTAACTATGGCTTTTCTAGCATTTTCTCGAGATAATTTTTGGAATTGNTTGGGAACCCTATGATTAAGTGTCGCATCATTATTCATTATATTTATAAATGGAAGNTCATGACGTTCTGCCATTTCAAAATCATTTGGATCATGAGCTGGTGTCACNTTAACGCAGCCTGTCCCAAAGTCAATATTGACAAATTCATCAAAAATTATCGGTATTTCACGATCAGCAAGAGGAAGCAATACTTTTTTTCCAACGAGATGACTATATCGTTTATCATTAGGATTTACAGCAACTGCCGTATCTCCAAGCATGGTTTCAGGGCGAGTTGTTGCAACTGTTAGGAATTCTTCTTCATTAGATATTGGATANCGTAAATACCATAATTTCCCATTTTTTTCTTGATGGATTACCTCTTCATCGCTAATTGCTGATTTTGATACTGGGCACCAGTTGACAAGCCTTTTGCCTTTATAAATCAAATTGTTATTATAAAGTTCAACAAAAGCGTGCANTATCGCTTTAGTATAATCNTCATCCATTGTAAAGCGCTCTCTATCCCAGTCGCATGAGCAACCAAGAGTCTTGAGCTGCTTAATGATTATTCCACCATATTTTTCTTTCCATTCCCAAGCATATTCTAAAAATTCTTCGCGAGAGAGATTAGATTTTTCTATCCCCTTATCTGATAACATAGCAACAACTTTTGATTCAGTGGCAATGGAAGCATGATCTGTTCCTGGNACCCAGCATGCATTTTTTCCCTCCATTCGTGCTTTACGAATTAAAATATCTTGAATAGTATTATTCAATACGTGACCCATCGTTAATTTTCCTGTCACATTTGGAGGAGGTATAACTATTGTAAANGATTCTTTGGGGGAATTTTCATCAGCATGAAAATATTTNTTATCAAGCCAATAGGAATACCATTTATCTTCTAATTGGTCCCAGTTATATTTTGTATCAAGTTGTGGCGTTGACATATGAAAAGCTCACATATAAATTTGGTTGTTACATAGACCTAGCGGTCTAAAATAAGGCTAAACGCCGTGGTAAGCTTTAATACATTCTGATTTGCTTTAACCAAATTTGCNGTTATGATTCGTCCAAGNTTTCGCATTACAATAAATCCTAATTCAGGGTTATCATCGCATATTTTAAATAATTCATTTTTATCCATTTTTGCAAGAGTGCAGTTNGTTTCTGCTCTTACATTTGCAGTTCTTACATCACCTTCAGAAAAAATAGACATCTCACCAAATTGAGGATAATCCTTATGTGAGAGTTTCATAATTGACTTTTCTCGATTATCAGAATCACCCTTATTTACAGAAAGGGTAAGGGCTTGATTAATCTCAACATTTCCATCTAATAAAAGATAAATGGAATTACCTTCATCACCTTCAACAATAAATCTTTTTCCGCTATCAACTTTTTCTTTTACCATTACAGAATGAAATTTGTTTAATTGATCATCATCTANNCCATCAAATATCTTATAATGTCTTAATTGTTCATTTTTCATAATTACCTCAAGGAATTAATAGAGCCTTTTCACCCTCTTTAATAACATGGTCAACGCTTGGATTAACATTTACATGAACCTTGCTTTGCTCTTGAAGAGAAATACCACCTTCTTTCAATTTTTGCTCAATAAACTTATCAAGAGATGATGTATCAGATGATAGAATACTGCCAATCCCTAGATTCTCATCTTCATAAAACAATCCAATTAATAAAGCGCCATTCCTATCTCTATANTGATCAAACAGCTCACCATATTTCTTTCCAACAAAATTTGAAGGTATTGACTTTCTAAGAAACCTTGAATCAGAATTGGCATTGATCAGATGGCTTGATAATTGCGGTACACCTGGATCAACAATGTGAGAAGCTAAAATATTTAAACTATAATCATCACTGACAACAACTTCATCCGCTTCAGCCCTTTTAAGATGAGTCAAATTCTCTCGATCTAATAGGTATGCAACTACTCTTATAGATGCATCAATACTTTTAATTGTGAGGGTAGCAAATATTGTTTTCTCATCATGTGTGTTATTATCATTACTTAAATTATTTGGAATAACAATGACAGNATCTGCAGAGGCAACACCTGCTCTTTGTAGCGTCTCCTCTTGAGTAAAATCTCCAGAAACAAAATGTATTTTTATTTTTGAAAACCTTGATCTTANCTGCGTTATTTCCTCTTCGGTAAGTTCATTAACTAAAACTAAATCTAAACTTCTTTGATTTCGATTAAGNTGATGAATAGAATTAATTAGTTTATCTGCATTTGAATTCCACCCACATAAAATAATATGATCTGATATATTCAATTTTTCCAAACCTTTACCCTCCCGGATTTTTTGTGCAACAAAAATTGATGAAATTGATGCCGTCAATAATGATACAAGAGTAATACCAGTAAACATGATAAAAACAGCAAACAATCTCCCTTCGGGCGTTTCAGGAGAAAAGTCTCCATAACCCACAGTGGTCATCGTAACAATTGCCCACCAAAAAGGATTGTTCCCTTCTGAAATATCACCAGTTTCGAGCCATTGTAGAATGATTCCACCTAAAATCATCGTGATAAATAACCCTGCGCCAACCTGGAAGAAACTATTACGAATTAGCGTTTTAAGCCATATTTCCATAGTTTAAATTTACTTATTCTTTACGTGACTGACTTAATTAATCTAATAATAAACAAATTAATCATTACTGGCTAATTATCAGGATTTTTTAAATATTCCAACTGTCTCAATATGAGGGGTATGCGGAAACATATCTACGACCGTTAACTTTCTTAAGTCATAACCGTTTGATTGCAATATTTTAGTATCTCTAG
>PBCB01000025.1 GCA_002717765.1 Fidelibacterota bacterium
CCAGGTTTTTCATTTATATTCACCGGAACAATTTGTTTGATAACCGGTACTATTTTATTGATGTGGCTTGGTGAGCGTATTACCGAGCGTGGAATTGGAAATGGAATTTCGTTAATTATTATGATTGGAATTGTATCAAGATTACCGAATGTAATTGTTAGTGAAATTGCGCTTATCAATGAAGGCGTGAGAAGTGTTTTGAGTGAACTGATATTATTAGCAATTATGTTTGCAGTCATTTGTTTTGTTGTTCTTTTAACTCAGGGTACTAGAAAAATTCCAGTATCTTATGCAAAGCGAGTTGTTGGTAGAAAAGTTTATGGTGGTCAATCAACCCATATTCCATTAAAAGTAAATACGGCAGGAGTGATGCCAATTATTTTTGCACAATCAATTATGTTCATTCCAAGCACTATAGCAACTTTTTTTAGTGAGAGCGATTTTATGCAAACAGTAATGAGGTGGTTTTCTTTTGATCACCCATTCTATTGGATCGTTTTTGGATTAATGATAGTATTTTTTACATACTTTTATACTGCAATTGCCTTTGACCCAACTCAAGTTTCGCAGCAGATGAAACAGCATGGTGGCTTTATTCCAGGAATCAGGCCAGGTAAAAAAACAGCTGAATATATTGATAATATTTTATCTAGAGTTACACTACCCGGATCTTTTGCTTTGGCAGCAGTAGCAGTTTTTCCATACGTTTTAATGCAATTGATGGATGTAAGCTATGATTTAGCCTCCTTTTTTGGAGGGACTAGCCTATTAATAATTGTTGGTGTAGCCTTAGATACGTTACAGCAGATCGAATCGCATTTAATGAGCCGTCATTATGATGGTTTTTTAGCTAAAGGCAAAATACGCGGTAGGAGGAGAATCTAAATGGTCCATATTAGAACCGATAGAGAAATTGATTTAATTGCCGCTAGTTGTCAAATTGTTGCTGATACATTAGAAATGCTTTCTGAACATATTCAACCCGGGGCTAAAATTACAGATCTTGATAAATTAGCTGAAGAATTTATTATTTCAAGAGGAGCACGTCCAGCATTTAAAGGATATATGGGTTTTCCTGCAACGCTATGTGTTTCAGTAGACGATGAAGTCGTTCATGGCATTCCAAATAAAAGATATCTTCAAGAAGGTCAAATAGTGGGAATTGATTGTGGAGCTGAAAAAGATGGATATTATGGGGACCATGCTATAACATTTTCTGTAGGAAATATATCAAATAGTAGAAAAAAGCTTATGGATACGACTAAGGATTGTCTAATGAGAGGCATTTCTGAAGCAAAACCTGGAAATTATGTTTCTGATATCGGGTTTGCTATACAATCACATGCTGAGAAGAATGGATATTCTGTTGTCCGTGAATTAGTAGGTCATGGAATAGGATCTGATTTGCATGAAGAACCGCAAATACCTAATTATGGCCAACCTAAGCAAGGCTACAAACTTTGTGAGGGAATGTGTATAGCTATTGAACCTATGATAAATATGGGAAATAAAGATATTAAAACCGATGCAGATGGATGGACTATTCGTACACTAGATGGCGAAGTATCTGCTCATTTTGAACATACAATTGCAATAACTTCAGAGGGACCACGGGTTCTTAGCGAGGTAACAAAAAGTGGCTAAAGAAGAAGCAATCCAAGTTGAAGGTGTTATCAAAGAAACTTTACCTAATGCTATGTTTAGAGTAGAGGTAGAGATTGGCGATGACAAACACGAAGTCTTAGCTCATGTCAGTGGGAAAATGAGAATGCATTTTATTAAAATATTACCTGGAGATATAGTAAAGCTTGAAATTTCTCCATATGATTTAACTAGAGGGCGTATAACATACAGAAATAAATAATATGAAAGTTAGAGCTTCAGTAAAAAAGATATGTGATAAGTGTAAGGTAATACGCCGCAAGGGCGTAGTTAAGGTTATTTGTGAGAACCCAAAACATAAACAAAGGCAAGGTTAGGGTAAGAATTTGGCGCGCATAGCAGGTGTAGATATACCTAGAGAAAAGAAAGTTTCATACTCACTATGTTATATTCATGGCATTGGATTAACATTAGCAAAAAAGATATGCCAACATGCCAAAATTGATGAAGAAAAAAGAGTAAAAGACTTGACTGATAATCAAGTTGTGGCAATCAGAGATGCAATCACAGCTCTCGAAATAAGAGTTGAGGGAGAGCAGAGAACCCAGGTTTCAATGAATATTAAAAGAAAAAGAGACATTGGCTGCTATCAAGGATTAAGACATAGAAGAGGTTTGCCGGTTAATGGACAAAGAACAAAAACTAATTCAAGAACACGAAAAGGCAAGCGCAGAACTATTGGTCTTGGAAAGAAAGTATAGGATTTAATGGCACAAGGAGATATTAAAAAAAGAAAAAAGAAACGTACTGCTGATGCCGCTGGTATTGCGCATATTAAAGCGACGTTTAACAATACTCACATTACTTTAACTGATAAATTTGGTAATGTTATTGCATGGTCTACTGCAGGTACTAGTGGATTTAAAGGTTCTAGAAAAAGTACAGCATTTGCTGCGACACTGGCTGCGGAAAAAGCTGCGCAGGAAGCAGTTCAAATGGGCATGAAAACAATTGATGTAAGAGTTAAGGGCCCTGGGGCTGGAAGAGAATCTGCAATTAGAGCGTTAGCTGTTGCAGGTCTTGAAGTTGCATCAATAAAAGATGTAACACCGCTACCCCATAATGGTTGTAGACCACCAAAAAGAAGAAGAGTATAAGGAATTATATGTCAAAAGTTGATACACCAAAAGGAAAGCTAGTAAGAAAATTTGGAGAAAATATTTTTGGTAACCCCAAATATGATAATCTCCTTAATAAAAAACCATATATGCCTGGTCAGCATGGGCCAAATCGAAGAAGAAGGCTTTCCAATTATGGTATTCAGCTTCAAGAGAAACAAAAAATAAAAGCAATGTATGGAGTTCTAGAGAGACAGTTTAGAAATTATTTTCACAAAGCAGAAAAAATGGATGGTGAAACTGGGACAAACCTACTCCAGCTTTTAGAATGTAGATTAGATAATGTTGTTTATCGACTAGGATTTGCATCAACTAGATCCCAGTCTAGACAATTGGTATCACATGCGCATTTTTTACTAAATAATAGAAAGTGTAATTATCCATCTGCTTCATTAAAACCTGGTGATGTTATAAAAGTAAGAGATAAATCAAAAAAATTAGATGTAATTCTTGATTCAATTAAAAAAGTTAAAGGCGATATTTCATTTCCTTGGCTAGAAATAGATAAAGCAAAAATGACTGGTAATTTTTTAGCTATTCCTGAGCGGGATGAAATGTTATTAACAGTAAACGAACAATTAGTAGTTGAACTTTACTCAAAATAAAAATAAGGTTATTAATCCAATGGCAAAAAAAGAATATAAATTAAAAATTAAAACAGTAAAAGATACCTTAACTGATACTTATGGAAAATTTGTCCTTCAACCACTTGAGCGTGGATATGGAGTAACCGTAGGTAACGCTTTAAGACGCGTCTTACTTACAAGTTTGCCTGGAGCGGCTATTACAAATGTTAAAGTAGAAGGAGTTCTTCATGAATTTTCTACTATTTCAGGAGTAAAAGAAGATATGGCAGATATTATTCAAAATCTAAAGTGCGTTAGATTCAAACTTTCAGATTCTGATGTAGATAATGTAAAAATATCTCTTAAAGGAAAAAAAGTTTTTACAGCGGCTGATATTCAAAAAGCTACTGATCAGTTCGAAGTTTTAAATCAAGATCAATATATTACCGAGGTTAATGCTAATGGAAAGTTTGAAATTGAGCTTAGAATAGGCGTTGGAAAAGGATATATACCATCTGAAGAAAACGANCTTCCAAATGCNCCTATAGGTACTTTAGCTATGGATAGTATTTTTAATCCTGTAACAAAAGTTACCTTTAATGTCCAACCTGTNCCAGGCGCCAAAGATCCTATTGAGATTCTTTCAATTGAGCTNGAAACTGATGGATCTGTTACACCTCAAGATGCAATTAGTTATTCTGCTACAGTATTAATGGACCATTTAAGACTTGTTGAGTCTATAGCCAAACCCGAAGTACTAGAGGTGACTGAGAAAATAAGTGAAGAGATTATAAAAGTTAGGAATTTATTGAACCTAACTATCGATGAGATGGAACTTTCTGTTAGAAGTCACAATTGCCTTCAGGCTGCAGGTATTAAACATATTTATGAGCTTGTTAGTAAGGAAGAAAGCGAAATGTTAAAATATAAGAATTTTGGTCGCAAGTCGCTTACTGAACTTGTTGANAAGCTTGATGATATGGGAATNAGTTTTGGTATGGANGTTGATAAATATTTAAAACTTGAAGTNTAAAATCAATGAGNCATCAAAAAAAAGGTAGAAAACTTGGAGTAAATCCTTCCCANAGGAANGCTTTNCTAAGAAATTTAGCTTCAAATTTGATTAAGCATAAGCGNATTCAAACTACTGATTCNCGAGCTAAAGAGTTGCGTACATTTATTGAGCCTTTAATTACAAAGGCCAAAAAAGCTGATTTTAATTCAACTAGGTTGATATTAAAAAAATTACCTTTTAAAGAGGATGTCCATACATTAATTCATGATATTGCTCCCCAGTATGTAGATAGAAAAGGTGGGTATACACGNATAATAAAGCGCGGATTTAGAGANAATGATCGTGCTTCAGTATCAATTATTGAGTTTGTTGAATTCAGTAGTGCTGAAAAAGTTGAAGTTGAAGAATCAGAAAAATAACTACAATAGAAAACTTTTATTGANNATATCTAAAAAGGCAATATTAACTATTGCCTTTCTTTTTATTTTTCCTAATACATTATTGTTTTCGCAAGAATCAATTTTTAAAGAACGCTATCTATGGGTAGTAAGAACATCGATGGTTTCAGAAGAGAGCATTAATTCAATGCTTGAATATGCTGTTATAAATCGTTTCAATAATATTGTTGTTCANATTAGAGGACGAGGAGATGCTTTTTATAATTCAAAATATGTTCCAAAATCATCACTAATTAAAAAATTAGATTTTGATCCACTATCATATCTTATTCCTCTTGCTAAGGAAAAAGGTGTAGATGTTCATGTATGGCTCAATACATATCTATTATGGTCATCAAGCGCCAAGCCATTGCAATCTGAGCATTTAGTTAATACCAAAATAGAATGGCTGGATCAAAATGATTTTGCACAATTAAATATTGATACCATAATTAAAAAGAATAGAAATCGTGATAATGGGTTTGAGGGAATATATTTATCGCCAGGGCATCCNAAAGTAAATAGTTACTTATTAAAGGTTTTTAAGGAATTAATTGAAGAATACGATATTGATGGAATTCATCTTGATTATATTCGATACCATGATAGTGGATATGGTAAAAATCCTTACGCAATTGCAAATTATAGAAAATATAATAACTCAATTGAACAAACTGCTATGTTAGATATAGATCAATATTCTTCTCAGCAGTGGAATGATTATTTACGAAAGTCTATAACTGATCTTGTTAGTGCAACTAAAGATATGATTACTTTATTAGATCCTAGTATAGAGTTATCTGCAGCAGTAAAGCCCAATTTATATGAAGCTCGCGAAAGATTTTATCAAGAATGGGATGTATGGCTNGTTGCGGGATACTTAGATAGAGCATTNCTAATGAATTACGCCACAGATCTTAAGGATTTCGCAGCNAACATTGATATTATGTACGATAATCTTCCAAATAAATACCGCAATAAAATTGTAATGGGTATTTCTACATATAATCAAAANCCTCAAGACGCATTAACAAAAGTTAAATATACAAAGGTAACGCGATTTAATTCGGTAGCATTTTTTTCATATAATTCACTATCTCAAAACAAAACNTATTTCCAAAAGATCAAAAATTATATTTATAAATAATTATTGATTAGACTATAACATGTTTTTATTATATTTTTCCTTTTAAGGAAACTACTTATGCCTAAACATGACATTTCATCACCCATAGGAAGCAAAATTGCTTGTAAGAATTGGCAAATAGAAGCTCCATATAGGATGATTCAAAATAATCTAGATCCTAGNGTTGCTGAAAATCCCGATGATTTAGTTGTTTATGGNGGAAAAGGAAAAGCGGCCAGAGATTGGAAATCATTTAAAGCGATACTGGAAACTTTAAAAAGGCTAAATCCAAATGAAACCCTTCTAATTCAATCTGGCAAACCTGTGGGTGTTGTAAAAACACACATCTCCTCCCCAAGAGTTTTGATAGCAAATTCTAACCTTGTCCCTGAATGGGCGAATTGGGACCATTTCAATGATTTAGATAAAGAAGGGTTGATGATGTACGGTCAAATGACTGCTGGCTCATGGATTTATATTGGTACTCAAGGAATTNTACAAGGAACCTATGAAACCTTTGCAGCGGCAGCTAAAAAACATTATGATTCAGATTTATCAGGCAGGATCGTGGTTACGGCGGGGTTAGGAGGTATGGGAGGTGCACAACCGCTTGCTGTAAAAATGAATAATGGAATTGCTATTTGCATAGAAGTAGACCAATCAAGAATCAATCGTCGTATTAAAACAAAATATCTTGATANATCTGTAGATACACTTGATGAAGCCATTCTTTTAGCAAATAAGGCCAAAAGTAATAAAGAAGCTATAACGATTGGANTAACAGGAAATGCAGCAGATATTGTACCTAAAATGGCTGAATTAAGCTTTGTTCCAGATATGATAACCGATCAAACATCTGCGCATGATGAATTAGATGGATATATACCTAATGGGTTATCGCTTGAAGAATCAAATGAACTTCGCAAAGCTGACCCAAAGAAATATATTAATGAATCATATCGCTCAATGGTCATTCATTGTGAAGCAATAATCCAACTTCAAAAAATGGGCTCAATAGCTTTTGATTATGGAAACAATCTTCGAGGTCAAGCAAAAAAAGCAGGTCTAAAAAATGCTTTTGATTTTCCTGGCTTTATCCCAGAATATATTCGTCCNCTTTTTTGTCAGGGTAAAGGTCCTTTTAGNTGGGTTGCGCTATCTGGAGACCCTGAAGATATTTATAAAACTGATGCTGCGGTNTTAGAAATGTTTCCNCATGATAAAGTACTGACCAATTGGATACACATGGCNAAAGATCAANTAGAGTTTCAAGGGTTACCATCAAGAATCTGCTGGCTAGGATATGATCAGAGAGCAAAGTTTGGAGTCAAATTNAATGAAATGGTAGCAAATGGACAATTATCTGCTCCAATTGTAATTGGTAGAGATCATTTAGATTGCGGATCAGTTGCTTCGCCCTATAGAGAGACAGAATCAATGAAAGATGGCTCTGATGCTGTTGCTGATTGGCCATTATTAAATGCTTTGCTAAATACAGCTAGTGGGTCAACATGGGTATCAATTCACCAGGGCGGTGGAGTAGGTATGGGCTTATCAATACATGCAGGTCAGGTTATATGCGTAGATGGTACNAAAGAGATGGCTATTAGAGCCGAACGAGTTTTAACCAACGATCCCGCAACGGGAATTATTCGTCATGTAGATGCNGGCTATGATGATGCTATAGAAAATGCTAANCAATGGGGTGTTGANGTCCCAACCCTATGATGCCCGCATCGATTAAATTAGATAATATTGGCTGTTTAACTACCNTAGNCTCAAATGGTGTTAAATATATTTACAATACTTCGCTATTAATTGAAAAAGATCGAATTGTAGCAATTGGATCAGGTGATGGAGAAAAAACAATTGATTGCAAAGGCAAGCTCCTCACTCCTGGATTTGTAGATTCGCATACGCATCCAATCTTTGTTGATTTAAGAAGCGAAGAACATCGCTTACGGCTCTCNGGTNCCACGTATGAAGAAATTGCTGAAAATGGTGGAGGTATTGTTTCTAGCGTCNAAAGCGTTAGGACTGCTACTGTTGATCNGTTATATGAAAAATCCATNTCTAGAATAGANCGTTTCATTGCTTTAGGAACAACAACTATTGAGGCNAAATCTGGATATGGCCTTGATACAGAATCCGAACTAAAATCATTAAAAGTTATAGAAAAGATAAGTAATAACCATATAATTGATATTGTACCAACATTTATGGGTGCCCATGCCTTTCCTAAAGATTTTCTAGAAAATAAAGAAGCGTTTGTAAGNCTTATTTGNGAAGAAATGATACCGGCAGTTCACGAACAAGGGATTGCTGAGTTTATTGATGTTTTTTGTGAAGAAGGNTATTTCTCAATTGAGCAATCTAGAAAAATCATTGAAATTGGTAAGTCATTCGGACTAAAGCCTAGAATCCATGCTGATGAGTTTAATAATTTTGGAGCTAGTACGCTTGCNGGNGAGATAGGTTCTTTTTCAGCTGATCATTTAATGAAGATTGATAACAACGGAATTAAATCATTAAAGGAAAATAATGTGATTGCGACATTATTACCNGGAACAACCTTTTTTCTCAATAAGAGCGCATATGCACCAGCTAGAAAACTTATTGATAGTGGAGTAACTGTTGCACTGGCAACAGATTTTAATCCTGGAAGTTGCCATATTCAATCTATGCCTTTTATCATCACATTAGCAGTTATGAATATGTCAATGTCTATAGAGGAGGCATTTCTTGGTGCAACGATTAATGGAGCAAAAGCTCTAGGGCTTGATAGCGAGATTGGTTCTATTGAAATTGGGAAAAAAGCAGATATTATCTTATGGGATATATCTAATTTATTTGATATTCCCTATTATGTTACAGATCACCCGATTAGAGCTGTAATAAAAAATGGTGAAATAGTATTTGGCTCTTGACAGCGAGTTAACTAGTCTTGTAAAATCAACCTCAATTTTAATTAATATTTGGTAAGTAGGATGTCAGTTAAAAAAATCATTACAGTTTGTGCCTTTTTGTTATTTTCTAGCCAATTAACTCTAGCTAACTACGCATTTTATAGACAAGTAGTTAATACTTGTAAGCTCTACAGGATGCCAGTTGATGAAAAGAAAATGTCATTAACAAAAAAAGATGATGGCTCGTATCATTTTTCAATTGAAATGAAGGCAAAATTGCGTAATGATTTTGAAACACCAATGTTAGTTGCATTTATTTCTGTAGGTCAAGCAATTANCCATCAAGAAAAATTTGCAAAAAAGAAAGAAAATTATAAACCCGTAATTCCACAAAACACAGAGGTNACTGTGATTACTTCGCTTTCAAGGGAAGGTATGGTTATTACTGCAAAAGCAACGCCTAAACAGATTAAAGATTTGGCTGATGGCAAGATAGATACCGCAGGATTTATGAGGTTAATAAAAAATTCAATTCAAACTTTATAATTAAAGGAGGAANAATGTTAGATCCAATGAGTTGGCAAGGAATGTTTGCACAATATGGTCGTTCACTACTATGGGCAATTACTGCTGCGGTAGGTTTCGGCTTAGGCGTCGGTATTTCTTTGAAAGTATTCGATTGGCTATCATCAGATATTGATGAGTGGGAAGAAATCAAGAAGGGGAATATGGGTGTTTCNCTAATATTTGTCTCTTTGATTGTAATGGTAGGAATGATTGTTTATAAGGTTATATAAATATACTATTTATATCCATTAATCATAAAAAAGGCCTCTTTTTGAGGCCTTTTTTTTTACAGCAAAAATTTTACTATAGATTCAAGATATTTTTGGTCAGTAACATCAAATTGACCCTCTTCTTTACCATCGATATCCAATACAGCAATTAATTGATTATTTGAAAATACTGGTACAACAATTTCAGATACAGTTATATCATCGCAAGAAATATACCCCGTAAAATCACTTACATTATTTACGATTATTGTTTCATTGGTACTAGCAGATTTACCGCACACTCCTCTTGAAAAGTCTATCTGAGCNCAGGGAATAATATTACCCTGGTAAGGACCAATTTCTAGTAAACCTTCTTTTACTACACGATAAAAACCACAAAAAACCCAATCTGGAAATGAATTCTTTAACAAAGAAGTGATAATAGACATTTTACCTACCAGATCAATCTCATAACCATCAAAGTAATGTTNAGCATCATGTATAATTTTTTTATATTTTTCTGTTTTATCCATAAAANNAACTNAAGATAATCATCATTGATGCNCCTATCAGTGTATTAAGAAAGTTTACACAATTATTATCTATCCATGCTAACCCNGAATCAAGATGAGCAGGAGCATTNCAATGAACCNTTTTTTCTGTATATGANTTGCATTTTGTGCATTTATATTTTCCCTGAAAGAAGCGCCCCAATAAAGAGTCAAAAAATGATCCAAAAACACCGGCCAAGGTTAATGGGATAGTGAGATGATANAGATTAAAAATANCAGCTGAAGAAATTGCAATACTAAAAGCACCCAAGATAGATCCANTCGACCCNAAGANAGAGATAGCGCCAGAATATCCTTTATNCACAGATTTAAATGAAAAAATCAATTTAGGGTTATTTTTTGAAAAGAATCCTATTTCTGTAGCCCATGTNTCAGCATTAGCTGCAGCGAGGGANCCAAGAAAAGCCATCAATGCAATTGGTGATGGAAAGAAAAAATAAGANAAGGCAATCATACTTGGNATTCCTCCATTTGCNAGTATTTGCAANAGATCTCTATTTGAATGAGTTTTTCCTCTTAATCGAGATAAAACAGANGAACTAATAAAAAAGAATACCAGTGGAGCAATCCAAGGCCAGCCGCCAGATCCAAAAATAATTATCCCTATTAAAAAACCACCAATAGCACCACTAAGAGATACAGATTTTAATTTGTAGGCATAAGAAAAAATAATAATGGATAATGCTAGCCATAGGCATAGGTCAAGTAAATTTCCATGGGTATAATTAATAAGAAAAATTTCGTAGGAAAAAAATGTGATTAAAGGAATGGTAAGATTATCAGTGCCTCGATATGAAATTAATTCAGACAAAGTAGCACAAACAGCTGTAAATAGNCTTAAAGCAAAGATAATAGGGAGNGGCAAGAAAAACATAGCTCCAAANACCTTGGCCATAATATCGGTCCCTAAAAGAACAATGATAAAGCTAACGGAAAACATCGCCAAAGATCCATTGACTGANTTTTTATCTTTCCANGGATAANAATAGGTTGTNGATCTTTTTCCTACTACAGCAGCNGCAGGATCTGCAAAAGTGAGAACTAAAATCGAAATAAAANATGATATNGGNTTATCCCAGAACAAAATAGCTAACAGNAATACNGANAAGGGAAAGTAGATCGTACCATANCTCAANCGTTCAATATTATTCATACTNNTAATTTTATTTGCTTTTATAAGATATGTATTAATTACTATAAATAATATAGATAAAGCAATTAGTTGAATATTTACTTTAAATAGAAATGGACAAATTGAAACAATTAAACCTACACAAATATGAATAAATATTCGAGTAGAATTAGCTGGTTTGTTTAGTCGTATTCTTAGCAGCTCCGCAGTGCCAAGAATGGAAAATATTCCAATTAATATCGTTGCAAAAAGTGCCCAATCAGCGATGATTACATCCTAATTATTTATGATTAATTTACCTTATTACCTTCTCTATCAAGAATAATTGGTTTTCCATATCCCAATTTTTGAATTCGATCAAGTTGTGTTTTTGCATCTCCAGCAATAACAAAATACATTTTATTTGCATTAAACCGTGATTTTGCGATAGAACGAGCATCATTAAGATTCATAGAGGTTAGTATATCCTGCTGGTTTTGAATATATGTATCTGGATAATCAAATTCACTCATCGTATCTAACATGTCTATCAAACTTCCTAATCTCTCAAATCGTAAAGCATTCTGCTTGATAAGCTTATTCTTGGTTAGCTCTAGATCCTCACTATTATACGATTTAGCATATCCGTTGATTATGTCTTTGAATATTTGAAGGGACTCTAGCGTTACATTGCTCCTGACTTGTGAATATGCATAAAAAGGTGTTTGATATGTATTCTCACGAAGAAAAGAACCGGCTCCATACGTATACCCTTTTTCTAGTCGAAGCGTACGCATTAGCCTAGCCTCCATTCCTCCACCAAGTCTATTGTTGACAACATTTAGTTTGTAGAGCTCAGGGTTTCCCCCTGGAATAGTTAGAGTACCTACGGTAATTGCTGATTGTTTTGAGCCCGGTATATCAATAAAGAATACTTTTGAACTAGATGGGGCCTTAGATGGCGAAATTGTTGCAATATTGACTTCTTTTCCACTCCATCTATCTGATAGTTGTTGCAAAGATTGTTCAATTGCACTTTGAGTTATTTTTCCTGCGACATGGAAGTGAGATACTTTTGGAGATATATTTTGTTGAAAATAATTTTTTATATCATCCATAGTGATAGATTTCACCGTGCTCTCTATTCCCCCAATGGGAGTAGATGCGGGATGGCCCTGTCCATAAAGTTGTTTCGCTAAAGCATTGAATGCAATTGACTGTGCGCTTGTTTTTCTTTGCTTGATAGTATTGAGCCTACGGTTCTTTACAATACCAAAGGCCTGCTCATCCCATCGTGGCTCAGTTAGCATTTCAGTAACAAGCGCAATTGTTTCATCAAAGTTTTTTGCCAATGTATTTCCTGATATGTACATTGCCTCTAATCCAGCAGAAACAGATATTGAAGACCCTAAAAGGTCTATGGCTTCCTCAAGCTCCGCTGGAGTCTTACTACTAGTTCCTTCTTTAAGCATTGCTCCGAGCATTAAAGCTGTACCTTCTTTATCTGTTTTATCCAAGGACTGTCCACCATTAATTCTCATGGAGAATTGGATAAGGGGAAGTTCATTATTCTCAATTCCGTAAAGTTTAATACCGTTTGAAAGACTACTTCTCCAAACTTCGGGAACCTGTAGAAGCGGTAACTTACCTAAGCTAGGTTCAGATCTATCATAAGTCGTTGGGGTCTTTTCAACATTTGAATCTTTCTCACCGTATTTCATTTTGAATTCTTTTTCAACGCCTTGAACAACCGCTTCTTCTTTTATATAGGCTTCTTCTGATCCAGATAGGACTAAGTCTAATTGAGATTCAGGAACTACGCTTAGATATATAGCATTCTTATCTTTAATGTATTTATTGTAAACACGCTGTACATCTTGTTTTGAGACATTAAGAATATTTTTGATGTCTTGACCAATAAATCCTGGATCACCAGCATACTCATTGTAAAGTCCAAGTTGTAGCGCCTTGTTGAGGTTAGTTGAAATTCCATTCCAAAATGCAGTTTCCTGTCCAGCTTTTATACGTCGCAAATCTTTATCATTTATGCCGTCTTTTTCAAAGTTCTCCAAAGCAGTTGTAATCGCACTGTAAACATCATCAAGACTCACATTAGGGTTTGTTCGTACTCGCATAGTGAATTCACCAGAGATTTCCGATGAATAATTAGATGCAGAGGCGGATGGAGCTATTTTTTGATTCTCGACAATTTCTTTGTAAAAAGGAGAATTTTTACCATCGGATAATAGATCCGCCAATGTATTGAGAGCATATGCATCTGGATGGTAATTTTGTATGGTTGGAAATACTATTCGCAATTCAGGAAGTTTTGCAAATTTATCTAAATGGTACAATTTTTTTGAATTCTCTAAGGTAACGAGCTGAGGTTTTGGATCATCGGTTACATTCATTGATGGTTTTATTTCCCCAAACCATCTTTCTGCCATCTTTTTAGTTTCAGTGAAATCAATATCACCTGCTATAACCAGAGTGGTATTGCTTGGTCCATAAAATTCATTATAAAATTCTTTAACATCGTCTATTGTAGCTGCCTGCAAGTCTTCTAAATCACCTATAACAGACCAGCTGTAGGGATGTCCTTTAGGGTAGAGAGCTTTTAAGATTATCCCTCTGCTATGGCCATATGGCTGGTTGTCAACACGCTGCCGTTTCTCATTTTTCACAACCTGTTTTTCACCTTCAAGGGTTTGTTCATCAACCGTATTTAAAACAAAGCCTAACATATCAGAGGTAACCCAAGCTAGCTTTTCCATTGCGTCTTTGGGAACTACTCCGTAGTAATAAGTAAAATCAAAACTGGTGCCCCCGTTTCGTTGACCTCCCCATGTTGGTATTAATAACCTGTGTGCACCTCTAGGCGTGTTTTCAGATGCTGTGAAAGAAACATGTTCAAAAAAATGAGCAAAACCGGTTCTACCTGGTTTTTCCCTGTTGGAACCAACATGAACTACGGTTGCCATCGCAACTAGCGGATCCGATTTGTCTTGATGCATGATTACGGTAAGTCCATTATCAAGTTCAAACTTTTCGTAATCAATTTTAAATGTTTTTCTGGTATCTGATGAACAGCTGATTATAAAAGAAATAAATGATGTAGCTATAATTTTTTTCATTATGTTTTACCTAGTTTTGTAATAGAGTTTTGTAAAATATGGGAAAGAAGATAATCATGAAACATATTCGTTATATAGGATTTTTATTTCTATTTGTATTTGCGAGTGCGCAAAAGGGTACAGCTGAAAAAGTTTTATTTGTAGGGAATAGCTTTACATTCTATTTCAACTTGCCTTTGGTTGTTGAGTCAATGGCAAAAGAGAAAGATATTGATCTTGATGTTTATCAATCAACAGCAGGGGGCGCCAGTCTAAAGGATCATTGGACTGGTAAAAAGAACCTTTCCACAAAAAACAAAATACAAAATGGCAGGTTTGATAAAATTATTTTGCAGGACTACAGTACAAATCCTGTCAAGAAGCCTCAAGAGGCTATGGATTACTTTAAAAGATTTATCGACCTTTCCGAATCAGTAAATGCAAATGTTTATATTTACGGCACATGGCCGGTACCTTTAATGAAGGGCACTAGCTACGATGGTATCGATCCAATTCAGTACGCATTAAAACCTATTTTATCTGCTAATGTTACCCTTGTGCCGGTTGGTACTGCTTTTCGTCTTTTTCAAGCAGAATATCCTGAAATTTCACTATATACTAGCGATAACAAGCATCCTTCTCCGGTAGGTACTTATCTCGCTGCATGCGTTTTTTTAAAAGTACTCACCGGAAAGTCCCCTAAAGGTCTTTATAGGCGATTTGATCGCAAGGATGAAAGCGGCAAAAAAGTTTTTTTGGGAATGGTAGAAACAAGCGATGCTAAGAAATGTCAGCAAATCGTACAGAGTATGAATATTAAATAAAAGCCCCAGTACTAACTGAGGCTTTTATAGCATTAAAGTGTATTATTTATAATTAAAATGAATATGTTGCAGAGAGGTTGAAATAACCTTGCCTGAGATCCATATCAATAGAACCCATCCCTTCAAAATCTTGTTTTCTAGATAAATTATAGATATTATAACTAGCCTCTACTCCTACAGGAAGAATTGGTGGTTTAACTCTTAAGCCAAAACCAAGGCCTAATCCTGCGTCCACATCTTTTTCCGTTGACATGACTAATCCACCTTTGACTACGCCGCGTACCATTGGAAAAACTGGAAATTTAGCAACGCCATATCCAAAAAATTGAGTATCAGGTTCATAACATTTATCATCATCATTACCACATTCTTCACCAAGGGGAAGATTCATTTCAGCTCCAACCCCAACTAAACTTAAGAGCATAAATTCATAGCCAATATTAAGACCAATTCCTTTTGCGGTAATATTTTCAGTACCGGGTATTTCCTCACCCATCAAAGCAAGCATAGCTTTTACATCATTCGGAACACTATATGAAGCTTTTCCAGTCCTAGAAAGATCCAAACCTACTCTCAGTTGAGCTGACGCAAAGGTTGTAAGAACAAAAAGCAATACAGTTAATTTTTTCATTTATTTCACACTCCTTATGGTATTAGTATAAAAATTTAAAACAAATACTAAGCTAATACAAACTAAGGATTTTGGTAAAATTGTCATTGTGATTATAATCATAGTATGAAATCTGTGATATTATTTCGACATGGAAAGTCTGACTGGCATGTACCTTACGGCAACGATCATGAAAGACCGCTCGCGAAAAGAGGGGTGGAAGCAGCAAAGAAAATGGGAAAATTCTTAGCTGATAAAAACCAAGTTCCAGAACTGGTTATTTCCTCAACGGCAGTCCGGGCTAAGACTACAGTTGAATTGGCTATCGATAGTGCAAAATGGACATCAAAGCTAGTCTTAGAAAGAGGGATATATGGCGGTTCACCAGATTTTCTGATTGAATTAATTCATAGTCAGGATGATGTTTATAATTCAATATGCCTAGTTGGTCATGAGCCAAATTTTTCTTTTTTTATTTCTAGAGCCTCCAATCAAGACTATATACATTTTACAACAGCAAATATGGCAAAAATTAATTTTGATGTTAATATGTGGTCTAAGTTACAATTTGGGAATGGAATATTAGAGTGGCATCAAAAACCAAAGGATATCAAGTAATGAAAAATATATTAGCTAGAGGAGGAATCGAATTTTTAGCGGTACTCTTTGGTATATCGATATCATTATGGGTAGAGGATTGGAGACAGGAAAAAGATATTCAAAATAAAATCCTTGATGACTATAATAATATTCGTAATGAAATTGAATTAGATACAAAAAACATTGATAGAATCATTGCCTCGGTTCAATCGCAAAGTGCTTTGCTTCGAACATTAATAGAGTACAGCAGTGGAAAAATGAAATTTGATGAACAGAAAATTCTTAAATCACTTCAAAGTGTAACCGCGCCTACCTTCTTTGGGTCTTTAACCTCTTATAAGGCATCCGTTTCTAGTGGAAGGTTAAATTTTTCTTCAGAAATGGACATAAGTAATGAAATATCGCTCCTTTATGAACATTTTTATAAACGCTTAGATACAAATAGTCAGATCTATGATCAAAGGTTGCAAATTTTAAAAAGTAGTTATTTTATTGATTTTTATAGTCTGATACATGGAGATAATAATTTTAATCAAAATACTCGTTCTCTTTTTCTATCTGATAGAATGCAGAATGCATTGTATTGGATCTTAGATTATGTTGAAAATTTTTACATCAATCGACTAACTGAAACCAGAAGTCAAATGATAAATACAATGAATTCAATTAATGGTTATTTAATTGAGACTAATGAAGATTATAAAAAATAGTAGCGGAGGAGGGACTTGAACCCCCGACACGTGGATTATGATTCCACTGCTCTAACCAGCTGAGCTACTCCGCCATAAAT
>PBCB01000026.1 GCA_002717765.1 Fidelibacterota bacterium
CGATACTTTAGTTCAAATTTTTGATGAGACGAAACCTTTCACTCCAGGTAATGTATTAGCCAATGGCGGCTTTGAAGATTCCTTGACAGGCTGGAATATTTGGCCAACGGATCTAACCAATCGATCAATTGAAAAAACTGGAAATGATATCTATAGTGGAACAGCAGGCACAGATACCGTGACCGCTCTAAACGGTTCATATATGCTAAAAACTTGGGGTCAGAATAATGGCGCTGATAACACTACCCCAAGTTATTATGAAGGCGATACTAAAGCTGGAATGAACTATGCGTTTGGTGGGTATGGAAATACCTTTTCTCCAGACTCATTGAAGGACAAATCTCAGGCTTGGCTACAAATCAAATTTTTTGATGCGAATTGGGGTGAGCTTGCAGGTGGTACTTCTGATACGCTTAGTGCAGCTTCCGCTCCAAACAAATGGCACTTCTTGAGAACTTCTGCTATTGCTCCTGAAGGTGCAGCTAAGGTGCAAGCCGTCATCGTTCATGGTCAGTCAGCTGCCAATGATGGTGGAAGTGTTTACTGGGATGATATGAATCTCAGCGTCCTTCCTAGTAAAATAGCAAAATACAGCACAGGAACTCGTCATGTGAATACTGGCGATCTTGATGGCGATGGAAAACAAGAGGTTATCTTCTTTAAAGGTGTTGACCAACCTAACGACCCTAATGCCGGTCTTTATGTCTACGAAGCTGATGGGACTGATAATGGATTTTCAGAAGTATGGCATGTGAATTTACATGCTATTTCTGATGATAGTATGGGTTGGGGTAGAACAGAGTCCTTTACTGTAGGCGATATTGATGGTGATGGCCTTGATGAGGTTGTCTATTCCATGAATGGTGCAAGTACTGGCGCTGCTGATAAATCAAACCCATATTCTGAGGATCGTTTCTATATCGTTGGAGTCAAGGGAGATATCGGAGGCGCACTGCCACCAACTTTAGTAGAAGAATATGCTGTTGCAACGCGCGATGGTAATAAGGACAATGTAAGAGAAAATCAGTTTGGCGGCGGAAGCCCTCAAAGTGTTGTGATTGCTGATACAGATGGCGATGGCAAATTAGAGGCTGCTTGCTTCTCATGGAATAATCATGCATTATTCTTTATAGAAGCTACTGGTGCAGACACTTATGCCGTATCTGATACCACATCATTCCATAAGTTTGCTTCAAGAGATGATTTTACATTTAACCCAGCTGCTATCGATATGGATGGTGATGGAAAAGATGAGATCTACTCTGCAGCTTATTATAGTAAGAAACTGTATGTCTATGCGGATACAGATGGCGATGCCTTAACGATGAGCGCTGATGAAGCAGCGGTTGTTGCGATGGGTCCTCAATTTGGTGTAGCTGCTGTTCAGACTGTTAAGGACCATGGTGCAGGTTACTTCAACATGAGCCCTTATGGTGTACCTACTTTATTTGCTGGAGGTAGCACAGGTTCTGAGCTAACCAAAGTCACCCTAAAAGAAGGCGCATCTGTTTTAGGTGGTCCTTCATCTTGGGATGTAGTCGTTTACAATACAGGTAACCATGGCGCTGGTTTTGTTAATAAGCCCGTAGCTGGAGTAGACTTCAATCGCAATGGTAGAGGTGAGGTTGTGCTAAATATGATGTCAGCCACAGATGGAAGAACACAGATTCAAATTATGGAGTATAGTGAATCATCAGTTAAGCTATCTGTGGATAGAGAACTAACGATCATTACTCCTGAGGATTATAAGTTAAACCAGAACTATCCAAATCCATTTAACCCAACGACAACAATACAGTATACGCTCCCAATGAGGGATAAGATTACTGTAACTGTTTACAATATGTTGGGACAAGAAGTCGTTCGTTTATTAAACAACGAAGAAAAACCAGCTGGTACTTATCAGCTTTCTTGGAACGGTATGGATAAGAATGGTGTTCAAGTATCTAGTGGAATGTATATTTATTCCATGAGTTCACCGCATATGCGTAAGACTATGCGTATGACATTCTTGAAATAATAACTTATTTATTATTGATAAAAAAGGCTCTCTATTTTAGAGAGCCTTTTTTTTTATCAAGAACTTCCTAGCGCGAATTAATAAATAGATAAGTAAATTTGATGTATCATGAAAAATAAATTATTCCCTTATTTATTTGGATTGCTAATGATTCAGCAATTAAGCGGGCAGTTTCTAGATACGGCAAGCCCATTACAATTTGATGGTTCGGGAACATTATCTAAGACCATTTCTGGATTTTCATTAACAGGGAGATCCATTGCACTAAAAGAACCTATATCCATCGAAGGTGCAGCACTAAGATTTAACGGCGAAACAACTTCAGACATTTGGATTCAGTATGTTTATCCCAGTGGTCAATTATCTAATAAATATCCTGCTAAGCTATTTCAAGAGCCCAATAGTAATAGGTTCATTGCCTCGGTTTTACACGCTTCAGAAAAACCAGTGATTGGGATTCGCTATATTGCAGAATCTAATTCAAATATAAGATTTCTTAATGGCGGTATCTACAGCCCCTTAGAAAATGAGAATTATGAACCAAATAATTCTATGCCTCCAATGCCAAAAATTTCTGATGTAGATAAGCCCAAGATAATTTCTCGATCTGAATGGGGTGCCCGTAATCCAAAGTATGATTATTCCAATCATCCTTATTTCAACAAAATGACTTTACATCATGCAGCTGGATGGGCGGCTACAACCTTAGATGAAGGGAAAAAAGCCGTGAAATCTATCCAAGAATTTCATCAAGATGGAAGAGGATGGAGCGATATAGGATATCATTTTTTGGTGGATATGGCAGGTAACATTTATCAAGGAAGACCAGAAACTGTTTTAGGAGCACATGTTGGGGGAGCCAATACAGGTAATATAGGTGTTTGTATTTTAGGCTGTTATCATCCGCCCGAAACCAGTATCCCATGTAATGATGAAATGACTTATAATTCAGAACAATCTTTAATTCAACTCTATGCCTGGATATCGGATACCTATGGCGTAGAGCCTAAAGTATTAAAAGGCCATAGAGACTATTTTGGTAACACATCTTGCCCTGGGAATAATGTATGGTCTATGCTTCCACAGCTGCGCTCTGAGATCGCTTTATTTATATTGTATGGATTTCAGCCAACACGATTTGCTTTATTTCAAAATTATCCTAATCCATTTAATTCCTCTACGACGCTTCATTATGATTTGCCAGAGCCTGCCCGTGTATCGGTTATTATTTATGATGTGTTAGGCTCTGAGGTGATTAGGCTTATTGATCAGGATCAGCATTATGGATATAAGAAAATTATCTGGGATGGCAAAAATGCTCAAGGCAATCTAGTTTCACCTGGTATCTATTTCTATAGAGCTGAATTAGGCGAGCTCATTGAGACCAAAAAAATGGTATTATTAAAATAAACCATGTGGAAGCAGCAAGAGATACTACTTCCTTCTTTTTCAAGAGGGTTTCATATCATCACTTCTTATGTTACGGACGCTGTACCTGATATGAAAAATTTCTCTATTGGCATGATGCANCTATTTATTAAACANACCTCAGCATCTATTGCAATTAATGAAGGCGCAGACCCATCGGTTCGNANTGACTTTGAAACACATTTTAATAAGCTGGTACCTGAAAATTCCCCTGATTTTATTCATAANGCNGAAGGNCCAGATGATATGCCAGCNCATATTAAATCAGCGATATTAGGTTCATCATTAGCGATTCCAATTACGAATGGAAATATCAACCTTGGNNCNTGGCAGGATATATACCTCTGCGAACATCGAAACCATGCAAGTGGGAGAAAATTGATTATTTCGATAGAAGGTCAGTAAATTAGATAATAATAAAAGTTTTTCACTATAACCTGAATTCTGTAAATTTGCACTTATTATTTAACTTATTACAATGAAATCAGTCAAATATTGTATATGAAAATAAAAAGAGGACCTTAGAGGTGCGGAAAAAAATAATTTTTATCACATTATTATCAATATCATCAGTTATTCTTGCTCAGCGAGGTGGCAGACACGGCGGGATGAGCAAGCAAGGCCAAATGGATCCTAGTAAGGCTCCAAAGATTGGTCAGGTCTATGGTACAGTAGTCGATTCAGTTTCTGGCAACCCAATACCCTATGCTTCTGTATCGATAGTTAATAGTCGCAGTAGCACCATTATGACGGGTGGCATCACTGATGATGATGGAAATTTTCATGTAAAAGAAATTGCATTGGGACGACATAAGGTCGTTATCGAATATATTGGATATAAGAAAAAAGAGATGGGCCCATATACGTTTCTACCTTTTGGTAAAAATAAGACCGAGTATAACCTTGAAAAAATTTCAATGGATCAAACTGCTTTACAGATGGAAGGAGTTACGGTTCAAGGAGAGCGCCCACTATTTATTCAAACTGCTGAAAAACGCATCTTTAATGTAGAGCGCAATTCTTTGACCACGGGTGGCTCTGCCATCGACGCCCTGCGTCAAGTGCCCGGCGTAGAAGTTGATCCTGATGATAACATTAGCTTACGGGGCAATACCAAAGTGAATCTAATGATTGATGGTAAGCCTTCCAGCATCGCGGGTGGAGATATCAAGTCATTACTGCAAAGTGTACCCGCAGCTAACATTGCAGATATTGAAGTAATGACCAATCCTGGCGCTAAATACGATCCAGAAGGAATGGCAGGGATTATTAATATCGTATTAAAAGAAAATAGATTTGCTGGTCTGAATGGTAATGTTAATACTGGTGGTGACACGCAGGGCGGGTCTAATTTTTCTGGACAGGTCAACTTTCGAAATACAAAATTTAATTCCTATGTCAACTTAGGCATGAATAACAGAGTATGGATTTCAGATGGAACGAGTTATCGTAAAATGGAATTCAGGGAGTTTGAGAATATTCTTGAACAAACCTATGATTCCAAAGGAAGTGGACCCAATCTTTTTGTAAAAACTGGTGGTGAATATTTCATTGACCCTACCCAGTCCCTAGGGCTTTCATTCACATTAAGCGATGGCGAGAACTCTCGTGATAATGATAATTATACCTGGGACAAAGGACCTGGTGATTCGAGGTATATTAGAATTAGCGATACAGACAGCGATCGAGGTGGCTATAATCTGAACTTTAATTACGATAAGAAATTCAAAGACCCAAAGCATAAACTTACATCGTACCTAAGGCTTTCCGATGGCAATAATATTGGCGATAACGAATACAAAAATACCGAGTGGGATACGTTTGAGGATTTCTTTGATAATGCAAATGAAGCAAGAAATGGTCAGGATGGAACAAATAAGGGCTTTGATTTTCAGTTAGATTATACGCGCCCTTTTGAAAGCGGTAGCAAGCTTGAAGTTGGTTTTTCTAGCAAGTCAAATGATAGAGATGACGCTCAATCGGCAGAGGTCTACGATTATACATTAAATCAATTTGTCAATGATGATCAATTTTCCAATGACTTTAATTTTTTTGAAAATATTCATGCTGCATATCTACAGTATGGTGGTTCTTATTGGTTTATTGGTTATAATGCAGGGCTACGCTATGAGGCTGTTGATATGCTATCAGATCTCAAGAGCAATCCAGATAAGTACAAAAATTCTTACAATAGCTTATACCCAAGTCTTTCTTTTACCTTTGGAGCGCCTCAATTTGTTCAGCTGCAAGCAAGTTACTCCAAGCGCGTCCAAAGACCACGCAGTAGGCAGCTCAATCCATTTATTTCTAGACAAGACAACCGAAATTATCGTTCAGGAAATCCTTTTTTAAAGCCCGAATATACAGACTCTTATGAAATCAATCTTTCTCGCTATTCAAGAGGATTATCGCTTAGTTTAGGTACTTATTACCGGAATACGACAGATGAGATCACTAGGCATAAAGAGGTTAATGCAGATGGTACATCTCTAGCAACCTATGAAAACATTGGCACAAAAAAGACCAAAGGGTTTGAATATAATATTGTTGGATCCCTTGGTGAAAAAATGAGATTGATTCTTGGTGGAAATACATATTGGGATGATATCAATACTGACATTTATGGTGATGTATACGATAAGACCTCTAGAACAAATAATTTTAGAATTACATCCATGTTTAATGCCACCCCAACTACAGAGCTATCCTTCTTTATGTTTCATCAGCCCAAAAAGCAGATCGCTATTGGCACTTTTAATGCGATGACCTGGTCTAGCCTTTCTATTAAGCAAAAGCTAATGGAAGAAAGATTAAACTTTACCATAAATGTATCCGATCCTTTTGCTATGTCCGGATTTGGATTTAGCCTACAAAACGATTCTTGGGAACAAGAATCAGTTAGAAATTTCTCATCGCGCACCGTAAGACTTACCTTAGAATATCGATTTGGAAAAATGGAAGATAAAAGTAGATACAGTCGACAACGACAGGAAAGAGACATGGGATCCGATAATGAAAATTATGAAATCGATTAAAAAATAATTTTTTCTCTTTTTATTTCATTTATCTAAATATCCGTTTATAATTGTTACTTATGAATGATAAAAAATGGATGATATACGGCGCCAATGGCTTTTCTGGCCAACTTGTCGTTGATGAAGCGATTCGTCGAGGACTAAATCCAGTTCTCGCTGGGCGATCTAAAAGCATAGAATCACTTGCGAAAGAAAAGGGCCTAGAGTCTCGAATTTTTTCTTTGTCAACCGTAAACGAAGTAGCGAGTCAGATAAAAGGAATGAGCGTAGTAGCAAATTGCGCAGGTCCTTTTTCGGCAACAGCTGAGACCATGATTCAGGCCTGCATACAGGCTAAAGTACATTACATCGATATTACTGGTGAAATTCCTGTGTATGATTATGCAAATCAATGCGATAAGAAGGCCTTATCAGCTGGTATTGTATTGTGTCCTGGTGTTGGCTCAGATGTAATTCCCACCGATTGTTTAGCAGCATATCTTAAAGATCGCCACCCTGAATCCACGCATTTGGTGATGGCCTGGCATACACAAGGCTCAAAAGCAAGCAAGGGCACCGCTAAAACATCTGCTCAGGGATTATTTTTAGGTGGCAAGGTTCGCAAAAATGGAAAAATAATTCAAGTCCCCCTAGCATATAAGGAACGCAAGATAGACTTTGGCATTGGACAATTTAATGCGATGACCATTCCATGGGGCGATGTGTTTACCGCCTATCACAGTACAGGCATTCCAAATATTGAATTCTATTTTTCTCGCTCACCCAAAGCGGTTAAAAAAATAAAGCGATACCAAAGATTTATCTATCTCTTTAAAAGTAAATGGGCTATTAAAATGATTCAGAACCGCATTGAGCGTAGCTGGAAGAACCCAACGCCCAAGATACGCAAAGAAGGAAAATCGTTTTTTTGGGGCGAGGTTAAAGATGATAAAGGCAAGGTTCTTACGGCGAGGTTTTCAACCGGAGATGGTTATGATGTAACCGCTACCGGAGTTGTAGTGGTTGCTGAATATCTTTTGCAAGATCACAATCATAAAGGTTATTATACGCCCAGCATTTTAATGGGAAAAGAGCTAGTCAAACAAATGCCAGGATACTCAGGTATAGAATTTTCGGATGAATAAAGAAATATTATATAATAAAAAAGATAGAGAGCTATTAATTAAAGAGCTCAAGGCAGAGCCGTTTAATAGGATTACATGTTCATTTTATAACTATATAGATATAGATGATCCGCAATCATTTAGAAATGAGCTTTATCTAGATTGGAATAGCATCAACGTATTTGGTAGGGCGTATGTTGCATCCGAAGGTATTAATGCCCAGGTTAGTTGCCCTGAACATCAATGGGAAGCCTTTATCAGGCAAATAAACTCCTGCGAATATTTAAGAAATGTTCCAATTAAACGCGCCATCAAAGATGGGAGCTCATTTTATAAGCTAACGGTAAAAGTAAAAAATGAAATTGTAGCATATAATATCAAAGATACAGAATATGATATGAATAGGGTTGGTGAGCATTTATCCGCAGAAAAATTCAATGAAAAATTAGATAATCCCAATACGATTGCAGTGGATATGAGAAATTATTATGAAAGCGAAGTTGGAAGATTTGAAAATGCAATTATACCGGATGTTGATACTTCTCGCGATCTTTTACCTGCTGTGAAAAAATTACTCCAAGGCCGCGAAGCTGATGATATCCTTCTATATTGCACAGGAGGGATACGCTGTGAAAAGGCCAGCGCCTATCTCATTAATAATGGATTTGAAAACGTAAGCCAGCTCGATGGTGGAATTATCCAATATGCCCATCAAATAAATGAGAAAAATATCAAATCAAAGTTTATCGGAAAGAATTTTGTTTTTGATAATCGCATGGGAGAATCAATTACAGATGATATAATTGGATCTTGTCATCAGTGCGACAAGCCATCAGATAGGCATATTGATTGCGGAAATGATGCATGCCATATACTTTTTATTCAATGCGATGAATGTTGCGCAACGTACAATGGGTGTTGTTCTAAAGAATGCAAAGACTTTGCAAACCTTCCCCTTGAAGAACAGCGGATATTAAGAAAAGATCCTGATCGCGTAGTGTCCAAAGCACGTTATTCTAGTAGAATCAAACCCAAATTAAAAGAGATGAATTAATGAAAAATAATTTGTTTTACTATTTACTATTAATGGTATTCATNGGTTGTAGCCAGCAGCCAAATTTGGAGNCCGAAAAGCCAAACATAGCAATGGTTTCTACATTTGATGTNGCTNTTGATAGTAAATCCCAATTGGAACTTGAATCTGAATTTGATAAAGTATTAAATGCGCAAAATTTAGATAAATGGATGAAGCACATGTCTTCAAAGCCTCACCATGTTGGTTCACCCTGGAGCAAGCAAAATGCTGAATATATAGCAAANAAATTTAAAGAATGGGGTTACGATGCGGAGATTGAGACTTTTGAAGTATTGGTNCCGTTTCCAAAAATACGAAAATTAAAAATGATTGCTCCCAGCCAAGTTGATTTGAAATTATTCGAACCCGAGCTAAAAGAGGATGCTACTTCAGGCATAACAGAAAATGTTTTACCGGGTTATAATGCTTTCTCAGCGGATGGTAATGTTACTGCTGAATTGGTATTTGTGAATTATGGAATCCCAAAAGACTACGAAGAACTAAAACGGATGGGCATTGATGTAAGAGGGAAAATTGTAATAGCAAAATATGGAGGATCTTGGAGAGGAATAAANCCAAAAGTAGCCTATGAGAATGGNGCAATTGGATGTATCATGTATTCAGATCCAAAAAATGATGGCTATGTTGTTGGTGATGTATACCCTGAAGGACCGTATCGTATGGAATATGGCATTCAAAGGGGTTCGGTCGTTGATATGCCGATGTATCCTGGCGATGCATTAACGCCTGGTTATGGTGCAAAAAAAGATGTGGAACGCCTNTCAATTGAAGATGCACCTACGATAATGAAAATACCGGTTATGCCAATTTCTTATGCCGATGCATTGCCACTATTAAAAGCACTAAAAGGGCCAGTAGCTCCTAATAGCTGGAAGGGCGGTCTCCCAATTACTTATCATATTGGTCCCGGTCCAACAAAAGTNAACCTACATTTGGAATTTGATTGGGGTCTTCGAACAGCATACAATCCCATTGGCCGCCTAAAAGGATCCGTATATCCTGATGAATGGATCATGCGTGGCAATCACCATGATGGGTGGGCGCAAGGTGCTGCCGANCCNATTAGCGGAATGGTATCTTTAATGGAAGAAGCCAGGGCTATAGGTGAGCTGGTAAAAACCGGCTGGCGACCAAAGCGTTCATTGATTTATGCAGGATGGGATGCAGAAGAACCGGGGTTGCTTGGGTCAACTGAGTGGGTGGAATACCATCGTGATGATATAAAGGAAAAAATGATTGCCTATATCAACACCGATGGAACCGGAGTTGGATATTTAAGCATGGGAGGTTCGCATTCTTTAGAAAAGTTTGTTAATGAAATCATTCGAGAAGTGAAAGACCCGGTGCATGAAGTCACCTTAGAAAGCAGGTTACGTTCGCGATTACGAGTTAGAGAATATAATTCGTCAGATTATAAGGATCAGAAAGAATCGGATCGGGATGATTTGAGNCTATATCCTATGGGATCGGGATCAGATTATACCGCATTNATTCATCATGCTGGCGTACCATCATTGAACTTNGGNTTTGGCGGTGAAAGCGGTGGAGGTTCGTATCATTCAATTTATGATTCGTATGATCACTACAAGCGNTTTAGTGATGGTGAATTTCAATATGGAACTACCCTNGCTCAGGTGAACGGGCGCCTAGTGATGCGGCTTTCTGAGGCAGATATTCTACCATTTCGNTTTGTAAATATGGTTGATAATATTGGAAAGTTTATTGATGATAATAAGCAGCTTGCNGAGGANATAAAAAAACATACNCAACTAAGAAATAAATTATTAGATAATAATGATTTTACAATAGCACGGAATCCTAAGAAAAAATATTTAGCCCCAGATCGACTTAAACAGGTTCCTGACTTTAATTTTAAGACACTTGAAGATGCATTTGAACGATTAACTACTAGTGCATGGAATTATGAGATAGCACTATCCAAACACAAGAAAGGATCCCTGTCAGCNGAACAGAAATCCGAATTAAACGNTCTACTGAAAGATGTAGAGCAGGCGCTTACAAGTGAAAAAGGGTTGCCGCGTCGAGATTGGTTTAAAAATATGATCTATGCGCCAGGGTATTATACTGGATATGGCGTAAAAACCCTTCCCGGTATTCGTGAAGGTCTTGAGGAGAGAAAATGGAATGAGGTGCGGAACTATATTGAAGAAATTGCAAAAGCTTTAGACCGGGCTAGCGCAAAGATTAATTCAGCCTCCAAGTTATTAGCCGCTGATTGAAGAAAAATCACATTCATAAACTTATCTCAATTATTTTTATTTTTTTTGGACTACTAAATATCAATGATCCAGATTGGTTCATTTGGTTNCCNCTATATTTTATTATTGCNCTTTTGCCATTNACCCNTATTGATTCAAAAAAAATCCTTTTTNCNTGCTCANCTATTGTATTGGGATTAGGATTGTTGACTGNTTTTGGANATTTAGATAGATTTATGCCNATTCANCATGANNCAAAGATGGTAAATATGATTGAAAATCAGAGAGAAGGATTGGGNCTANTNCTTGGAGCATTNTGGATAGCTTTTGCAAATAAATTCAACAATGAGAAAATATAAATGAAAACTAAATTATCCTTACTAATAACTATNACTTTTTTTNGCTGTATGAAANAANNAAAAACACCACCAGATGTAACTATGAANCCTTTTGAGATTNCCATGCATGGCGATACTAGGATTGANAATTATTATTGGATGCGTCTTACAGATGAACAAAAAAGTGCAAAAAAATANGATTCACAGACACAAGAAGTTGTCGATTATATTNNTGAGGAGAATAGCTATACCCAGTCTAGTCTTTCTCATACAAAGAAATTACAAAAAACACTTTACAAGGAAATGGTATCTCGGATAAAAAAAGATGATGAATCCGTACCATATTATAANAATGGTTATTATTACTACACTCGCTTTGAAGAGAGTAAAGAGTATCGGATCCATTGCAGGAAAAAGGGCTCTTTAGATGCCAAAGAGGAAGTGATACTCGATGAAAATGAACTTGCTAAAGGCTATGATTACTTTGCGGTTGGGGGGAGAAATATAAGTCCNGATAATAACTGGCTAGCTTATGGAGTGGACACNTTAAGTCGGCGTATATATGAAGTTCACTTTAAGAATTTAAATACTGGTGAGGTGCTCAATAATACTATTTCAAATAGCACAGGNAGCGTGGCCTGGGCCAATGANAATCAAACAGTTTTTTATACAAGCAAGAACCAAACTACTTTACTTGGAGAGAAGATTTGGAGGCACAAAGTAGGGNAAAATACACCGGATAAAATGATGTATCATGAAAAGGATGATACCTATTACAATGGCGTATACCGATCAAAATCAGGCAAATTTATTATTATATATCATTCGAGTACATTGATTAGCGATTATCAAATTCTGAGNGCNAATAATCCCGATGGCAAATTTAAAAGATTTACCCCAAGGGATTTTGANCATGAATACAGTATTGATCATTATANGGATAAGTTCTATATCGTTACTAATTGGAAAGCAAAAAATAATCGCTTAATGGAAACTCCCGATAGCAAAACTTCAATATCAAATTGGAAAGAAGTCATCCCACATAGAAATAGNGTGCACCTTTTGGGTATGGAAATCTTNAANGANCATNTNGTCTTAAATGANCGAAAAGATGGNTTAAGAGAATTAAGAATTATTCATCAAAAAAATGGAAAAGATGAATATATTAATTTTGGCGAAGAGGCATATACTTCATGGATTTCTGTTAATGAAGAATTTGATACAAATGTATTAAGATATACTTATTCTTCTTTAGTTACTCCATTTTCAACTTATGATTACAATATGGATACGGGAGACTTGGAACTCAAAAAACAAGATGAAGTTGTAGGGGGATATAATCAAGAAGAATATACCTCTAAACGTACCTATGCGACTGCAAGAGATGGGAAAACTATCCCTATATCAATAGTGTATCGTAAAGATAAAAAACAAGATGGACCCCAAAACCTTTTGTTATATGCGTATGGCGCTTATGGCAATACGATTGACCCATACTTTAGCTCAACAAGGCTTAGTTTATTAGATAGAGGATTCGTTTTTGCGATTGCTCATGTGCGAGGCGGGCAGATTTATGGTAGGCAGTCGTATGACGATGGTAAAATGTTAAATAAAAAAAATACATTTTATGATTTTATTGATGCGGGTAAATACTTAATTGATACCAAGTATACAGATTCAGATAAATTGTTCGCACAAGGTGGCAGTGCCGGTGGTCTATTAATTGGTGCGATTTTGAATATGGAGCCATCAATATGGAATGGAGCGATTGCTGCGGTACCTTTTGTAGATGCGGTTACTACAATGGCAGACCCTTCGATTCCTTTAACATCTGGGGAGTGGGATGAATGGGGAGACCCAAGAGAGAAAAAGTATTATGACTACATGCTTTCCTATTCACCGTACGATCAAATTAAAAATACAAATTACCCAAATATTCTAGTCACTTCAGGGTTCTTTGACTCTCAAGTTCAGTATTGGGAACCTTTAAAGTATGTGGCAAAGCTTCGAGATCATTGGCAGGGACAGAGTAATTTATATTTGCACATGAATATGGATGCTGGACATGGTGGAAAATCTGGAAGGTTTCGCCGATATAAAGAATATGCACTGCAATATGCATTTTTACTCGATTTGGGGGGAGTAAAAAAATAGGCAATTATTTTGTAAATCAGCTTTTCAAGGCGTAATTTGCAATACAATGATGAAATCTATTATACTTAGCACTAGCTTATTATTAAGTCTCTTCCTTCAGGGATGCTATACGCAATTAGCTATATTTTATCCTGATCCTGAAATAGAATCAAATGAAGAGGATCAATTTTACGATACCTATAAACGCGCATTCCCTAGCATGAAGGGTGAATCTTATGCCCAAGATGGCAGAGCTGGTATGCCACTAGCCTATTCAGCCATGCAGCGCAGAGTATACTCACCCTATTCTGGATACTATTATGGCTACAACGGTTACTATGATGATTATTATCATTCTAACCCTTTTTATAATGGATTGAATGGATACAGATATGGCTATAACGGTTATAATAGTTATGGTTATTATGCTCCATACCTTTACACAGATGACCCCGTTGGATATGGGTCTATTATTCCAATGGGCGATAGAGAAAAAAGAAAATTTACACGAGATCGTTCTCAAGGGACTACGACAATGCTTTATACAACGCGATCCTCAAACTCAACAAATGGCAATAATACTAATAGTTCAACCTATACTACTAATAGTAGCTCAGTATCATCAACTAGATCTTCAGGATCATATTCATCAAGTAGTTCTTCTACTAGTTCTTCCACTTCTCGTTCTAGCTCATCTTCTAGTTCTTCAGGCGGAAGACGTGCGACCCGAAGAAAATAACCCTATCTTTATTTAGCTGAAAAAATGAAGACCCTGCGTTTCATTATTTTCATTTCCTTTTGTTTAAATCTAAAAGCTCAAACTGCTTCTGAGGCAATACATCTTGTTGAGCATGAGATGGGATATGGAGCAAGATCTTTATCTATGGGTGGTGCATTTACGGCATTAAGCGATGGCTCATCTGGGATGTATTGGAACCCAGCTGGATTGGCCGATATCCAAAATGGGTCATTTTATATAGAATCATATAATATGAATTATAATAATAATACGAGTTATTTAGGTAAATCAAATGGGAACCCTTTCAATGTATCGCGTGTAAATGGCATTGGTATTATCTACCCGGTTCCCGCAGTTAGAGGAAGCTTAGTGTTGGGTGTTGGATTTAATCGCGTTCATCACTACGATGCACTTATGTCCTTTTCAGGTTATAGCAATTTTAAGAACGGATTAGAGTTTCCTATCAATGCTGATGGGCAATTATTCTATTATACATTTGAACGTGGAGTGCAGCGTTATGAAAAGACAATGAGCAATGGTGCCCGAGACCAATTAACATTTTCTTTTGGAATAGCCTTATCCCCGGACCTTGCGGGAGGATTTTCAGTTTCTAGAATGAGCGGATTGGAGAATTATGATTTTGAATTTCTTCAAAGCGATGTGGCTGATAATTTTCAACAATACCCCGCTGATTTTCATAGTTATGAATTATTTCAAACTCTTAAAACGAGAACTAAAGCCTGGAAAATAAGAGGTGGTTTAAAATATATTTATTCCCCATTCCAGTTTGGATTAAGCATTGCTCTTCCATATAATATCAATATAGAAGAGAGCCATGGAACTCAAGAGAGATTAATTTTTGACAATGCAGAATACAGCGACACGCTTGAATTTGGATATTATGATTACAAAGTACAAATGCCTGCAACAATTGATTTTGGGGCCGCACTAGTCACGGACCTTAATTTATCTCTATCTGTTGGATTTCGAATTCAAGATTGGAGCCAAATGCAGTTCAACTTAATGGATTTTACGATTGGCTCAGATGAATACAATGCCCTAGAAGAAGAAAATATTATTATTAATGAAGATTATAGAATCGTTTCTCAGATGCGTCTTGGAGGAGAATATTTAATATCAATATCTGAAACTTTTGGTGTAGCGTTGCGATTAGGCTCCGCTTTCATTCCATCCCCAAAAATTAACGAAACGGGGGAGACGATTATTTCTTCATTTGGGCTTGGAATTCCAATCCAAAAAAGAATCATGATTGATTTTGCATATTTACATTCTTATCATAAAAAAACATCCAATGATTCATATGTACCCTCTGATGTAATTGAAGAGATAAAGAAGAGTCAGATATTATTTAATATATCTTATTTATTCTGATTTAAAAGATCTTATTATTATTTGGAATTAGAGGCTTAGCTCGACTAACTTTTCGGGCTTCTAATCGCCAAAAATTTATTAGTGGCTCGGTAGCTCAGTTGGTAGAGCAGAGGACTGAAAATCCTTGTGTCGGCGGTTCGATTCCGTCCCGAGCCACAATTCTATCAAAGGATTATTCATGAAAAATTTCGTCATATTTTCAGTATTTTTTTATTCAGCTTTATTTTCACAGGAAAAAAAATATTTTCAGCAAGAAGTCAATTATGAAATCGATGTTAAGCTAAATGATAATAATCATACGCTATCTGCATATGAAAAAATTACCTATAAAAACAATTCCCCTGATGAGCTATCCTTTATTTGGTTTCATATCTGGCCTAATGCATATAAAGATGATTCTACAGCTTATGCAAAGCAAGCTGGACCAGGATCTCGTTTTGCAAAATCAGATTCTACAGCACGAGGTTATATCGATAGTTTAGAGTTTACAGTAAATGGAAATAAGACTAACTGGTCATATCATCCTGAATGGATTGATGTTATAAAGCTAGAGCTGAATACACCATTAAAATCCGGTCAAACTATTACAATTGAAACACCTTTTTTTGTCAAACTACCAGGAGAAGTTTTTTCTAGATTAGGACACACTGGAAAGCATTACGAAATTACGCAATGGTATCCGAAGCCAGCTGTCTATGATAGAAAAGGTTGGCACCCAATGCCTTATTTAAATCAGGGAGAGTTTTATTCTGAGTATGGTACTTTTGATGTAAAAATTACTTTACCAAAAGATTACCGGATTATGGCAACGGGAGATTTAGTTAATGGCGAGGCAGAATATGAATGGCTTAACTCCTTGACTTCTATCACCGATTCATTAAATCGTTTATCTGAAAAAGAATTAAAAAAATGGGCAAAAAGCCAAAATGATTCTAAAAATACAAACAATACCGACTCAGTAAAGATAGAATACAAAACGGTTCATTTTAGACAAAAGAATGTCCATGATTTTGCATGGTTTGCTGACAAAAAATGGTTGGTACAAAAAGGAGAGCTAACCCTTTCTAGTTCTTCATCACCTATCACTCTATGGTCATTTTATCTTCCAAAGAATGCAGAGCTGTGGAGTAATTCAATTGAATACTTGCATGATTCTGGATATTGGTTTAGCAAATATTATGGCGATTATCCCTATAATCATATTACGGCTGTTGATGGTGATCTTTCTGCGGGTGGAGGCATGGAGTATCCTAATATTACTGTCATCGCCAGCATGCCAAGTAAGCATTTGCTTGAAATGGTTATCATGCATGAGGTAGGACATAATTGGTTTTACGGAATTGTAGGTAGCAATGAACGCTATCATACCTGGATGGATGAAGGATTGAATGATTATTCAAATATTCGCTACTGGCAAGATAAATACAAAGATGCAAATGAGCGATTTGTAGTGTTTGCTCCCATCCAAGATAAGCTAGGGATCGGTAAAAATTTAAAATATAGCTGGACATCTTATCTTCAATATTCAACATCTGCAAAAAGTCCCAGCGTTCAGCCGCTGAACCTTAAAGCCGATGAATATACCAGAAGTAATTATGGATTGAATTACTCTAAAACAGGAGTTTTTACCCGATTTCTCCATCACTATTTGGGTGAGGATAAAATGGATGAGGTTATGCAAAAATACTACCAGAAATGGAAATACAAACATCCTTATCCAGAGGATTTTCGTGCCGTTTTTGAAAAAAATACCAATAAAAATCTAGAGTGGTATTTTAATGGTGTATTTGAGACCACCGATTACATTGATTATTCTATACGCAAAAAAGGTGGCAAGTTTACTGTTACTAATCATGGCACATTGAATGCCCCTGTTGAAGTTGTTTTCTATGGTAAAGATAATAATGAGCTTGAGCGAACTTGGCTAGAAGGTGTAGAAAAGCAAAAAGATATTCAAGGTTCGAACGGCGCACGATACGCAATTATTGACCCCGATGAACATATGCCAGATGTTAAGCGCGAGAATAATGCCACAAAAAGCTCTATTCGATTTCATTGGATATGGGACCAGCCAACCTATTATGATCATGACATAAATTTTGCTCCATGGACATCTTATAATTACTACAATGGCTGGACACCTGGAGTAATGTTTTATAAAGGAGGAACCCCTGGGTATTCAAGACTAACCGCTGCAGAGATGTACTGGGATGGTAATAATAGTAAACCGGTTGGGAAAGCCATTAAAACTTTTAATTATGAGAGTAATAATTTATTTGATAGATCCTCGTTGGCTTTTAGTGGCATGCAGTTGCAAGGCAATAAAGGTGGAAAAATAAAATACAATGGATCGCTATCAAAAAATGACGCAACCAGCAATTTTTCAATGGAATTAAATCATAATATTTTAGATGAGACCGCATTGGATTCTAGCCTGTATAGCGCAGGTGCATTTTCCGTTTCAGCTTTTCAATATGATTATAATAAAAATTTTGATGGAATCTTTGATGAAATCACAGTTAGCTCAGGTATGTTGTTTGGAGAAAAATTTTCTAAAGGGTGGCTCACAGGTCGCACACAAATAAACTTTAATAAGAAAAATAATATTCGTGTTCGAGGATGGGTAGGTGATTATTTCAATAAAGAGGATATTCCAAAGCATTTTCGTTCTTATTTAAGCGGTGGAGTAGATCCAACATTTTCAAGCTATGTTTTTGATCGTACGGGAATCTCAGACCTATCGGTTATGCAGCTTCAATACATCAGAAGCGGTCCAGCGCTAAGAGGTTATGCTACAGAAAATGAAATTCCACTTTCATCTTCAGCTATGACCTGGGGATTGAATATTGATACGAAAATAGCATTTTTACCTACTCTTTTTTATGATATTGCTGGAGGAGATGATTTTGAAAATACCTATAGTGTAGCTGGTATTGTTTTGGGTCCAATCATCCTCCCGTTGTATCAAAGTTGGGAAAAAGATGAGCAAACAGCAACAGATGCTAAATGGATCACTGATCGTCTGCGCTTACAATTTTCCTTATCTTTAGATTTTAGTAGAGGAATAAGGATTAGTTTATAATTTCTAGAATTTGTTTATATTTGTACAGCCTATTTAAAACTTATCTAAAGGAATTAATGATGAAAAGATTAATAAATATTTTTATTCTCACAGCCTCTATGATATATGCACAGGAAGGCCCTTCGGTAGCTTCTAAGCAATTTGATGGAGAAGGACTTGCTAAAGTTGAAATTCAAGCATTATACAATTATTTTATGGGTGAGCTTGAAAAGGCAAGCGATGGCCCAATTACTGCACAGGAAAATGTTGATCAGGCAGTTGCTGGACTTGAATTGGTTACTACCAATTGTTATAAAAAAGATTGCCTAGCTGCAGCGCAAGAAGCGGCAGCAAGCAATATTTTCTTAGCTGGAACTTTAAAATTTATAAAAAATAAATACCGTGTAAAAGTTTATAAAGTAGATTCTTCGAATCCTGGAAAAGTTAAAACATATAAGATTCGCTATAAAGGCGAGACCGATGGATTTATTACAGAACTTGAAATTCTTGCCTGGAAAATTATGGGCAAAGAAGTACCAGGTAGGCTTAACGACAAGCGAAAGCCAAATCAAGAAAGTTTGTTTGAGCAGATTGCTGAAAATCCATGGGCACAAAGAGGAGCCGTTCTTGCGGTTGCAGGTCTAGGTGCTTCATCGTATCTAAAGAATACAGCTGGAGCAGCTGAGTCACAGAAGCAAATTGATCGTCTAAAAGGTATTAATCCAAACGCACCTGGAATCAAAGCTCATCAAGATAGTATGGATGGAGCGAAAAGCACAGCTATGCTATCCTTAGGAGTGACTGTTGGCTCATTGGCTTATGGCTATTTTACAGGGGTTTTCTCAGAAGAATAAGACCTCAGCTGCAATGCGAAGCTAGCCAGTCAAACATTTGTTTGATCTCAGTCTTTGTATTGAAAAAATGGATAGCCACTCTTAAATCGTTTGGTGCATCCACGGGTGATGTAAAGGTTTTTTGCTTCAGCCTTAGCTCATCATATACTTTCCAACCATTGCACCCTTGAGGAAGTTCAAGTACAAATACTCCTGAGCGCTGCGATTTATTAGTAGGCGAAGAGACTTGATATCCGCGCTGCTCCCAATCTTTAATTGCATAATTAACTAGTGCATCTATCCGATTCAATATGCGATCGATGTTGAGCTGTTCGCACCAATGTAATGCAGTATCAAAACCGGCAAACGTCGCAAGCGCTCTAGTTCCAAATTCAAATCTTCTAGCAGCAGGTAATAGGGTATAGCCTCCTTCTTGATCCATGGATTCATGGCTATGAGACCCAGTCCAAGTTAAACGTGTTTTATCTAAAATCTCTTTTCTACAGAAAAACATCCCGGTTCCTTTGGGGCCTAAAACCCATTTATGACCGCATGAACTATAATAGTCACAACCTAATTCATGAAAATTGAACGGAACGCAAAGAGGACCCTGGGCTCCATCCAAATGATACCGAATATTTTTTGATCGTAAATAGCGGCTTATCTGCTGAGATTCATCTACCGTTAGAGCGCGCCCATTGTTTCGAGAAACGTGTGGAATACTTACCATTCGCGTTTGACTAGTTGCTAGCTTTTTGATTTCTTTCACAATATCTGAACCGCTATCAAAATTTAATCGAATAACCTTTACGCCATAACGAGTAGCTAGCGAATACCATGGAATCGTATTGGCAGGATGTTCTTGATTAGTGATCATCACTTGATCGCCTTTTTTCCAGTTGATTGCCCATGAGGCAATATTGATTCCCTCAGAAGTGCTATGGGTAAGAGCAACCTCATTTTCATCTGCGCCAAAGACCGAAGCTAGATGCGCTCTTAAATCGGGTTCGACCTTACTCATTTGAGCAGATATATCAGGATGCACTGGGCCTTTATTTTGGAATACCAATTTTTTTAATACAGACTCCATCACGATCTTTGGGGAAGGCGCTATCCCAGCGGTTTGAAAAAAAGAATCTTTAGTTGCTGGTATTGATCTTCTGGCTTTCCTAACCCATGCTTCTTCAGATTCATGTGTTGAATTAGTTAGGT
>PBCB01000027.1 GCA_002717765.1 Fidelibacterota bacterium
CTTCCGTACATCGGTTTGCATGTAAATTGCTCATTGTTATGAATATTCAGGTTCCTATCTTTACGATGCGTAACATAAACTGACGTTTTATATCCAATCTTTGGGAGTACTCGAGCAACACCAAAGGCCCATTCCGCAATGCCTCCTCCTTTGCTTGGCGGAAAATGTCCAGTTATGATTGCGACATTCAATATTTTGACCTTATTGATTTAATTAAATTAGCAGATTGCTTTTTCCATGATAATGATTCAGATAATGTCAAGTTAGACTGCTGTAATTCATTATAGTATTTTTCTTCTGTTAGCAATCTTTTTAGCTCAGCAACATAGCCTTGCGTATCTCCAGGCTTAATAAATCTTACACCTTGGTGATCATTAGGAATTAAATCTCTTATAGATGGAAAATCAGTACACACTACGGGCATGCCAAAAGAAATATAATCGAAAAGTTTATTGGGAGCAGTTAAATATTTATTATAAAAATTATCTGGTAAGATTATAAGACCAACTGAAGACCTAGTGATAATATCTGGTAGATCATTATAAAAAACCCATTTATTTAATTTCACGTTATCAATATTATTTTTAGCAATAATATTATTTACATAAGAAAGTTCATTGTCATTTCTACCTCCAACAAGAGATAATTTGTAATCAAACAAATGGTCTTTCCACAGTTTAATAATTGATTCAATACCTTTTAAAGGCTGAAAACTGCCGCAATAAGCGACTTCTTGATTATTAAACTTTGATTTCTTTCCTGTTAATTTTAGCCCTGGAGGGCAAGATGAGATTGGAATATCAACATATTTTTGATATAGTTTTTTTTGAGGATTGTTTAACGTCATCATACCATCAAGATTATTCAAATATTTTTTTTCGTATCTGTTGAATTTTTTTCTGTCATCGCTTCTAATATATTCATGAATATTAAAGTCCAGATAAAAATTATGTGATTGGTAATATATCTTTTTATTAGCTCTATTTTTAAGCTTAACAAGAAATGGTAAGTATCCTGGGTCTCTAGTAAATACTACATCAAAATTATTTGAAAGGATATATTTATTAGCTCGCATATAAAATATTTCATGCGCTTTAACAATGCCAAAATTATTTTTTATTAGTTTAATATTAAAGTAATCCGAGCTACTGCTTTCCATTTTCTTTTTTTTTGCAATGGTATTTTTTGGATTTTGAATAATTAATGTTACATCTATTTTATTCTCAGAAATACCAAAAGCTTGGAAGTATGAAAAAATAAATCCGGGACTATTTTCTGCCCATGATGATTTAGTAACATATGCGCATTTCATTGGCTATCTATTTTTCTTTCTTTATCAAAGCGTTATATGATTTTATTACCGATTCTGATTCTATATCGCGTATAAACCTAGAATTAGAAATGACTGAATCGCTAATTGTATTATATGGACTATAGCGCGCATAGTTGATTTTATCATTATTGTAGAGTCCAATAATTGGCTTATTTAATGCTGCAGCCAAATGGATCAAAGAAGTATCAATTGAAATAAGCATTTGTGCATTATTTATTATGCCAGCAGCATAGTATAGATTAGGAGACTCTAAAGGGAAATGCACTCTTTCTTTATAAAGATTTTTAATTTTTACTGCATCGCTAGATTCTTTTTTCGAAGCAAATAATGCAATATGCATTTCGTGGTCATTGTCTAGTATATATGAGATAATTTTTTTCCACTTTTCAAAAGGGAGCCTTCTTGTTTGGTGGCCCGCACTAATATTAATGGCGATATATTTTTTTTCTGATATTGAAGACGGAAAATTATAAAAATAGTCAGGCAACCAATTCTCTACTGGGGTTTTTAATCCATATTGAAAAAGTAATTCACAATACTTCTCGGTGATATGCCTATCATCTTTATTTGGTAAGTGGTAATTATATATAGGATTGTTATATATGTCTTCTAAACATACCTTCACATCTGCATTGATTACATTGGTCAAATGGTGAAATGTAGATGAAGGGCCACTCTTTGGGTTATATAAAATCTGGTATTTTTGCGATCTAATCAACTTGGCAAAACGAAAATTGAAAGGTCTATAGCTGATACAGTTTCTAATAAACGGAATTCCTTCAAATACTTTTTTATTATAGCTAGTACAGCACAAATCAATTGTTGCATCAGGAAACCGTTTATGGAAAGCATTTATGAATGGTAACAAAAGAATAGCATCACCCAATTTTTCTTGAGCTAAAATAATTATACTGTTTATTGATTCGGGCAATTCCTTAGAGCTGGCATGTTTGTAAAATTTATTTAATATGCCAACAATGAACCTTCGATGAAGTTTGTGATTGGATTGTTGTGATAAAGAATTATTTGTCATAAAAATGGAAAATTCTAATCAACAAAACTATGAAGATAAGTTTCCAGCTTATTAGTCATATTTTCCATTGAAAATGATTTTTTCAATTTATTATAACCCTTATCTCCCATGTCTTTATAGTTCCTATTATTTTCAACATAATCCACTAGAGTTGAAAATATTTGATCTGAATCTGGTTCACAAATCAATCCATTAATTCCATGATCAATAACTTCAGATATACCTCCGGCATTAGTTGCAATTACTGGTCTCTTTGACATCCATGCCTCAAATAAAGTATTAGGTATACCTTCAGATCTTGAAGGTATAATAACTAGATCGGCTCTACTAAAAAAAGTTATAATATCATTTTTTTCACCAACGAGCTTGCAGCAATGCTGAAGACCGTATTTATTAATAAGATTATTTAGTTCATTTAACTTAGGCCCTTGTCCAGCGATCTCAACCTTATAATCAATGCCAAGCTTTTCTACTTCACTTAAGCTGTTTATTAATAAATCATAACCTTTGTGAATAGTAAGTCTTCCTGCGCTTCTAATTAACAAGCTAGTGTCTTTTTTTATTTCAAGAGTATTAATTGGTTTTTCTATACTGTATCCATTGTATATACAGGCTATTTTATCTGAATCAAAATTATTATTAATAAAATCATATGATAGTAATTCATTTTTTAAAGCTAGTGCGTTTACAATGATTCCATCTACTTGATTCGAAATTATATATCTTTGTATGAAATCTCTTTTAAGGATAGGCCTAGATATTCCTAACCTCATTACATGAATAATATTTGCCCTATTTTTAATTTGTGCACCCAATACATAATCTTTCCGTTTCGTTGAAAGCATAATATCTATATTATTTTCTTTAATTATTTTCCTGATGACTGATTTTGTTTTGATACTTAGTTCATTAGTGTAAGGAGCTTCTATTATATTGATTGAGGGATGCAGATTGTTCCAATGAGATACATTAGATCGAACAACTAAAAAAATAAAATGCCCATTTTCAGCAAGACAATTCATTGCGGTACTTAGCCAGCGTTCATTTCCGCCCCATTTCTTTGATGAGTTAAGCGCAACTAGATTCATAAATGATAAGCTTTATGACTTGATTTTTTCATGAGTTAATAATCCAATCAATTATAGGTAGAATCTAAAATAATTTCTGGAACGTTTCTTCCCATAATCTGCTTGATAATTTATCAATGCCTTTATAGGTTTTTGAATTAATCCACTTCGCAACAGCTTTCGCTGTGTCAGGATAATTAACTGATTTAATCGATGGCTCGCTAATCCATTCCTTTACAATATCTTGATCAAGCTTATCCATGACCGATCCCCATTTTAATTGATTAATAGCAGCTGCATTCGATAATTGTTCCATTTGACCAATAAGCGGCTTCATTAGAATTTTTTTTCCTAACTGCAGTGCTTCGCTAGGAAGCTCAAACCCAGCATTACATATTACCTTTTCTGAAGTCAATAAATCTGAATTAAAGCTAGATCTTGAAAATGGATTCAAATGGATATTTTTATATGATCTTGATTTATCAATTTTGCAATAAATATGAAACTGGTAATCATTAAATGGCTCTACTAATTGTAAGATATCATCTAATTCTTCAAAAGGTAAATAGACTAAGATCTTTCCTGGAATACTTTGATTATCATTATTATCTAAAGGTGGGAGAATTGGTGGAACTATTGCCTGATTAAAATGATGCCAGTGCACACCAAGATTTATTTTTGCTGGAGCAAAATTTTTCATGATAAATTTCGTAATAATATTCTCGCCGGCTATTGGAATATCATAATAAAATGCATATTGATGACCTATGCCTATGGATTGAACTTTTTTTATTTTTGCAGCCCATGCAGATACAGGTTCAAAGTCAGTTATAACTAGGTCAACATCTTCTAGATTTAGCTTACGCACATCATTTAAATATTTAAATAGATGTAAGCTTTTAAATGATTGAAGATAATTGATTCTACCGTTTGATGTCTCAAATGATAACCCTTCAACTATTTCATACGGCTCTATTTGTTCTAATCCAAAAATTTTATCCTTTTTACGACCGCTAATTATGACCCTTACATTATTTCCTAAGGATCTCAATTTTGGAATTAAGGCCAAACCTCTAGTTAGGTGTCCATTTCCTGTTCCCTGAATTCCGTAAACTATGTTCATAAATTAATTATAGCGGCAAAATCAATAAAATTATGCTGATTCCTTAGATTAAAATCTCTTTAAATATTTCTCAGTAAATATATTATCTTTAAGCCCTTGATCGTAGCTAACCTTTAGTACTTCCATTTCAGTAGAATTTCCATTTAACAAATTTTTCATAATTTTTTTAGTTGGTGTCCAATATTGATTATTTTTTACGTAATCAAGTTTTTCCAATATCTTTATTTTTTCATTATCGCTATTATAAAATTCAACTTTTCTTATTAGATAATGATTCTTATCAATCCAAAAGATTCTAGATTGATAATTTGACCCATCATTAGGAGTGGCCTTAACAACATAGCATTCGTTTCCTGAAAAAGAGCCCTGAGCAATTAATTCATAAGAGTCTAATTCTATATCTCTTTCTATAAAATCACCATAAGTAAACTCACTTCCTTGAAAATTTCTAGATTTATCCGAAGGGCGAATTCGTTTTACTTTTCGTAATTTTGGTATGTATAACCATTGATCGTCATTTTTTTCTCCAATCCGATCCCAATTTAATAAACTAGACCCTTTTACTTCCTTCGGTTCAATAAATCGTAATAAAAGCTTGGATTTAAATTTTCCATCCTGATATCTTTTTTCTATTTGCTTCATTAGCCTAAAGTGGCTTTTTCTTTTATTTTTTTTACTATTTGATATAAGGGTCATTTTGAAATCCATTTCAATATCAACTGGCTTCAATTGCTGATCCATTTTAAGGATAATGGATTGACCTGATGGTTGTGCATATATAAATGATAAATATGTAAAAAAGGCAGCTAGGGATATTCTAGTCATATTAGAATATAAGAAATCAAAAATTATACAGTATACCCATTCTTACATGATTAAAGTCTTGCATTAAAGTAAATGGATTTTCCGGACTATCACTTCCATTAAACTGGGTAGTGCCTAATTCAAATTTCCAGTTAAGCCAAGGAGAGTAGCCTAGCGCTATGCTCAACATTAATCCTGATTCGTTTAAATTAATCATCGATGATCCTGTTAATTCTAGTTGATCATCCATCATAACACCACTTGAGCTGATTAAGATTGCCTGATTGGTAAACATTGCAAATGGAGTACCCATCCCAGGATTAAATGGCAATACTGGGAATTCGATATTAGCAGAAGGAGATTTAGGCATGAACCATTTATTTTTCTCATCAAAAGTGTTACTTCCAATAAATTGCCCAGATACCATAATATCTGTTGCCGTGGTATATTCAAGCTGTATGACATATTGAGAATAAATTACATCTTGAATGATTTCTAAATAACCGTCGGAATTAGGTGGCCTATCAATAGAAGCGCTTTGAGTGTTGTATAGCGCTCCTTCTGCTCTAATGGTAAAATCTCCTAAAAATGTCACAAAGTCCGAACCTAAAACCGTTGTTTTCCTATATCCTAAATCAAAATTGCGAACCATATTAGATGTTATTGGTAAATATGCAGATTGCACACTAGGCATACGGTCTGAGCCTTTAAAATACGAAAGGCTTATGTCGCCGCCGGCAAGAGAAGTTTGAAAACGAACCCCAAGCTCTAGTTCGTTTTTAACAGGGTATTTAATCAATGGTTTTTTATCTAAGGCTAATGGAAAATCTTTTTCTCCATAAGGGATTCTATTTGGGGTAAAATAGGGACTCACAATTAATTCAACTTGATAATTTTCTCTATAAACTGTTGAAGCCAAAGATAATTTACCAATTTTTTTTCCAGTCCCAGCCTTGAACATGTAATAATAATCATATGGGTTTAGATTATCGGTTGGATTAATTGCATCTGCAGCGCCCCATGAATGGATTTGTTTGCCAATTTTAACCTCTCCCCAATTAGGATAAAATGCAAGATACGCTTCTCTTAGTTCAATAGAATGCTCGCGCGTGCTATATCTTTGCTCTACTCCTGTCACTGTTTTAAAATCAAATGATTCAAATGAAAAGCCAAAATCAAGCGATAGTAAACGAAAGGGTAGATTAATCTGAGATTGATCTGCAGTTCGAGTCATTACATAAGGATTCAACTCTCCAGATATATTCATCTGTGCATGGGCTGTGCAAATTAATAATAAGGTAAATATTATTTTATGTAATAACATCTATAGAGATAGAATTATCTTGGAAGTCGCTTTAGATTTTTCTCCTGAAAAAGGGAAGGCTTTACCCCTATATCAACCTCAACTTTATCAAAAGTCACATTGGTGGTATGTTCCTTTTGAACATTTTCAACAAAGATTTCACTCATCACATAGTAGTCTTTAACTTTTTTATGTGAGAACTTTTTTCTTTTAATTAGCTCTCCTCTTTTATCAAATGATTCCTCTTTGACTGCATTTAATGTAGACTTATTTATCCATGATTTATGTTTTAAATATGATGATTCAGCTTCAGAACTTGGTATTACTTCAATCACATAACAATCTATGCCATCAATTACTTCATCTTCTTTTCGTTCATAGTCATGTTTATCAAGATCGCGACTAGTTAGGTCTTCATAGCTTAAGTCTGATGCCATAAATGAATCGCCTTTTCGCTTAGATGAGATTCTACGGATTTTTTTAAAATCTGGAAGCCACATACGCATTTCGTCATCGCGATCAGAATACTCTACCTTCAAAAAAGCAACACCCTTATCATCTTTAGGTTCTAAAAACCAAGTGATTTGTTTTTCATTTCCATCAACAGATTTGGAGATCATCTTATTTGTACGGCTTTTGCCTTTGGCATTTGTTAAAACCATCGTCGTTTCATTGCTCATATCTTTTGGTGTAGGAAGTTGATCAATCATGATTGCAATCTCTCTACCAGTTTGACTAAAGCCTGTAGCTATAAAAACTACCAATAATAGAAGTGATTGTTTCATCTTATTTCTCCTTTGATTAATCTATGCTTCATTAGTTCGGTTACTGCAGATAAGATGGTAAGCGTTCCAAGTGAAGTCGAGAGCATTGCAAATACCATTAACCCTCCAATATATTGAATAGGAACAAATGTCGAAAATACCAAGGCGCCAAATCCCATATTAGAAGCTGCATCAAGAACAATTGGATAACCCACATCTTCTACCACTTCCTTGCTGACCATTTTACTGCTAATTGTACGAGATAATCTTCTGTATTGAGAAATATAATGAATAGCAAAGTCAACACCTACACCTATTATAATTGAAGAAAGGATCGCTGTTATATGACTGAGTTCAATACCAAAAAAACCCATAAACCCAAAATTAATTATTACTGCTGCAGTCAAAGGTACCACAGCTAATATTCCCCATAATATTCTTCGAAAGAAAAAAGAGGCCAAAATCCCAATGACCAATAAAGATGCAAAGATACTTACAAATGATGAACGAACAATAAGTATTACCAAATCCCTAAATACAACAATCATTCCTGTAACATCGATGATCGATTGATCGTTGAAGTTTTGGCTAATATGCTCATTCAATTGATTGGTATAGGTGAAAATTTGTTCAGTGGACATCACATCTGCAAACGCTGTGATGAGACCAATTTTATAATCATAATCCACAAGCGATTCAAAATCATCAGGATCTCCAGACATGGAATACATTGTAAATAGATTATTTACCTTTCCACGATTTTCTGGTATAGTTTCATATGAAGGATCATCATCCATGACAGTTCGATGCATTTGCTTAACTACATCAGCAATAGAAAAACTAGTTGAAACCTGATCATCTTGAACCATAAATGACTGTAAAGATGACATATTGGAAAGGGTGGTTGGATCTTTCAAATCCCCTTCAACGCGAACTCGGATATCAACAGTTCCATTCATCTCATCATCCATAAAGTCCATACTATCACGTATTTCCGTTCCAGGTTTGAAAAAATTGCGCATATTGACATCAACGGTTACTTTTGTTACTCCATATAATCCAATAGCAACCAAAGTTAAGCCCGTGCCTAATACACGTTTTGGATGGTTTAAAACGGCTGAACCAAGTTTATTTACTAATTTTTCAAAAAAACTGGGCTTGGTAAATGCTGAATGCTCAGTATTCCATTTTTTTAAACTAATTACAGCCGGAAGCAACATAGAGCTTAAAAACCATGCCCATGCAATACCAATAGATATTGAAATCCCATACCCAATTAAAGGCTGTATTGGCGAAGTGGTCATGATAAGAAATGCCGAAATAGTAGTAATAGTTGTGATAAATATTGGAATAAGCAAAGAGTCCATTGTTGCTGCCACTGCTTTTCGAGTATCTTTTTTCAAGCGCATTTCTCTAAAAAACTTTGATACTATATGCACCCCATCAGAATTTGCAATCGTTAGAAGAATAATTGGCATTGAGGTATTTGCTAGCGTAAACAAAAATTTATTTGATCCTGTAAAATAATATATCCACCCCATAGCACCAATCATTGAAAATAATGAAAGGATTATTACCATTAGCACCATCGCAACACCAGCTATACTTCTCAAGTTCAAGAGCAAAGTGAGCACCATAATCAACATTCCAAATCGCATTAGCTTAAATGCATCATTTCGAATAAGTCCTGGCATTATACCTGATATATAAGCATTGCCGCCATAATGAATTTCATAGCCTTCGAGAATTTTATCTGATTCTTTCACTACAACATTAGATAATAAGTCAAATTTCTCATTACTATAAGGCTGGGCTGTAATAGCAAAATATTCATCATTTTCACTAATAAATCGCTTCTTGATCGAAGGGTTTTTTAATAAATAATTTTGAATATCATCTAGCTCTGCTTGTGATAAATCGCGCGATCTCTGAAGGTTATCTACCTCCATAAAATCATCTACATTTTCAATTCGATTTGTATTGACTAGTGAAAAAACTTCTTCAATTTGATTTTGAGATTCGAGAGCTTTTGTCAGATCCCACATAACTGCAAAAGACTTGGCATTAAATATAGACTTTCCTTTTTCACCAAATGCAATGTAGATCAATTCCGTACTACCAAACTCATTTTGAATTTCATCCCAAGCAACCTTGGAGTCCAAATCAGATGGCAAAAGTTTCATCATATCATCATCAATCATAAATGAGAATGCACCAATGCCAACACCAATAGTTGCAAATAAAGATATAATAATGGATCGTATTGGGTGATCTAGGCTTTGCCTAATAAACCATCTTCTTAATGGATGGGACGAATATTTTTGCTCAAATTTGCTTGTAGTATTCTTCAACTTCTTTATCCCCCCTTATATTGAATGCTTATCGCAATAACATTTACGAACCATCAATCAAAACTTGGAACGGAAGTGTAATTCCGAAGAAAAATTTAAAAAAATTAATGATTTGACTACAAAGGATTTTTATGAATTTGATTACAGATTACAATAACTTCATCCAAGGAAATTAAATGAAAAATTCTTTCAAAACCCCTATCGTGATTTTAGCAAAGGGTTCATTTCCATCACACGATGAACCTTTAAACTATTTACTTTCAGCTGGTACATTAATTTGTACTGATGGATCAGCTAATAATTTAAGAGATTTTCAATTGGAACCTCATATCATTATTGGTGACCTCGATTCTCTTCAGTATCAAAAAACTTTCAAAGGTCTTGTTATTCATGATGCCAATCAACACAATACCGATCTTGAAAAAGCGATTGAATGGGCTATAATGAATTCTATAGATAAGTTAATAATTATTGGGGCTATGGGTATTCGTGAAGATATGGCCTATTCAAATGTATCTATCTTATATAATTTTTACAAAAAAATTGATTTGAAAATAGTTAGTGATCAATTCACGATAGAATGTATTGCTGGTGAAAAAGTTTTTAATTCTTTTGTTGGACAGAGGGTTTCTCTATTCAATCAAAATACCAATTGCCTTATTACAACAAAAAAGTTAAAATATTCTATCAATGGTAAAATTGAACCATCTTTAAATCTTATATCTAATGAATCCGTTGATGATCAATTTATTATTACAAGCTCAGAACCAATCATTCTATTTAGAGGTCATAAAGAAAATTAATAATGCACATAATTGATCTTTTCCTTATTGCTATCTATTTCATAGCAATAATCTCAATAGGCTTCTCAAGAAAATCAGGTAGTAATCAATTTAATTCAAAAGACTATCTGTTAGCAGGTAGAAAGCTTAGTCTTCCTGGTTTTGTAGTTACGCTCGTTTCAACATGGTATGGAGGAATATTGGGGATTGGTGAAAATACCTATTTATATGGACTTCAAACTTGGGTGATATTTGGTCTTCCCTACTACTTATTTGCACTGCTGTTTGCTTTTTTTATTGCCGGAAGGATTAATCAATTAAAATCAGTTTCTTTACCCGATCAATTCTACCAGCGTTACGGAAAAGTAGCTGGGATTATCAGTGCTCTTTATATATTTATATTATCCAGTCCTGCTCCTTATATACTTAGCATTGGAATTTTACTAAATCAGATCACGGGGTTTAGTTATGAAGTTTCATTGCTAATAGTTACCCTGGTTTGTTTCAGTTATATTTGGAACGGAGGGTTAAAAGCTGTCATTCGTACTGATGTATTGCAATTTGCAATGATGTTTTTAGGATTTGGTATTTTATTGTTTTATAGTATGAGCCATACGGACTTTGTAATTGAAATTAATAACCTTCCTAATAATTATTTCAATCCAACTGGTGGCGCGTCAATCCAGTATATACTTGCCTGGTTTTTTATTGCCCTTTGGACATTTGTCGATCCTGGATTTTATCAAAGATGTGCTGCAGCAAAATCACCAACAACTGCTCGCAATGGCATTCTAATTTCAATTGGGTTTTGGTTCATATTTGATATACTAACCTTGCTATCAGGAATGTATGCAAGATTACTAATTTCAAATGCTGAACCTGTCTTAGCCTATACTAAGTTGGCTGAATTAGTTCTTCCGCCTGTAGCATTTGGAATGTTCTTCATTGCAATTCTATCGGTTATTATGTCCACAATAGATTCCTTTGCTTTTATTAGCGCTACTACATTTGGCAGAGATATACTTTGGAGGATTCAATCCGGAGCTGAAAAGAATCATCCATTAAATGAGAATGACATAATTCCATTAGTAAAAAAGGGGCTATTAGTCACAGGTTTGATATCATTAATGCTAGCGATAAGCATACCTTCCATTGTTCAAATATGGTACACCTTAGGTTCAATTATTGTACCGGGGTTATTAATACCTTTTCTAATATCATTCACTAAAAAGAAAATTGATATAATTACCTTGATGATTGCTCCCCTAATCATTAGTATTTTGTGGATACTAAATAAAAATATTTTTGGGAGCTATCCATTGCATATGGAGCCCTTTTACCCTGGAATATTAACTTCAACCATAATATGTTTAGTTAAATGGCTAAAGAAATAGAACGAAAATTTTTAGTTAATCCTGCCAAGCTGCCGGATAAAATAACTGGGGAAGATTACCGGCAAGGCTATTTATCAATTAATGATTCAGGCATAACACGAATTCGAATCATTGATAATAAGGCTATACTAACTATCAAATCCAAAACAATTGAAATAACTCGCGATGAATTTGAATATGATATTCCGCTAGAAGATGCACTTAGATTAATTGATTTAAGTCAAGGTGAAATCATCCACAAAACGCGTACTATAATTGAATACGATCGTAAAAAGTGGGAAGTTGATGAATTTCATGGAAATAATAAAGGTCTGTGGTTGGCTGAAATAGAATTGATTGATGCAGATGAAAACTTTATAAAACCAGACTGGGTAACTGAAGAAGTTTCTCAGGACAAGAGGTATTACAACTCATATCTTTGCTTACATCCGTATAGTACATGGTCATAAAAAAATATTTATTCATTTTTTCTTTTCTGTCACTGGTTATCGCTCAAGATAAATGGTATCAGATTCACGGCTCAAGGGAATTTTCGATTAGTGGAGTAGCAAAATTTGAAAAAGGGTTTCTCGTGGTCCATGATAATAAAAAAAAGAAGCAACCCCGAATAAGTTATTTAGATAAATCTTTTAAACTGAGAAAGCTGGTTTGGCCAGAGCCTAAACTTCCCTATGATCTAGAAGCACTGCATAAAATGCCGCATTACTCCAATAAATTTATTGCAATGGAAAGTACCGGTAAAGCTTACTTATTTTTTGTAGACCCATTTGATTTTAGGATTGAACTACTTCAAACATTTACCCTACCTGGTATTTCTAATAAAATGAATCTTGAGGGATTAGCGGTCTTCAATTCAGCTCAAGGGCAAGTTTTTATTTATGGAGATAGGGGTTCAAGCAAAAGATCATCAACGTTGATCACAGCATTGTACGAGCCAGCAAATCATAAAATTTATGAAGTAAATAAATTTGTTATCGAATTACCATTTCCCGAAAATGATAAACGAAATATTGCAGACTTAGCTATTGATAATAATGGTGGCGTGTGGACAGCAGCTACTTCAGATCCTGGAAATAATGGTCCATTTCAAACAGCAATCTATCAAATAGGTCAAATGAGTAATGTGGGAACTTTTAACTTTAATCACCCATCCCTATTAAAACCTCTAATGATTATAGATAATCAAAAAGTAGAAGCAATGATTTTTAATAAAGAAAGGTTGATTTTAATGACAGATAATGAAAATTTCGGAGCAACTTTTTTACAAATAAAGGAGCTGTTGAATGATTAGAATTCTTATCTGTTCAATCATGTTAATTTCCTGTATGACTGGTCAATCAATTAATCATTCCGAAGTTATTGATATAAAACGAAAGGTAATGGGGATAAAAATGAGCGGTCAAATTGATCACCGAACCACTGAAGAAAAAGGCTGGCATTATCGTCATTATGATATTGGCGGATCTTTTCCAATCGCTGAATCTTGGACGGCTGCTATTCAATACAGATCAGTTTATACACTTAAGGATGGAAATTGGGTATTAGAAAAAAGACCCCACGCTCAAATTCAAAAAACTATAAACACGAAATCAGTTAAATGGGCAATAAAATCACGGCAAGAATATCGAATGAAAGATGGTAAAGATCCAGGCCTGCGAAATAGAGTCAGGATAATGGCAAAATCAAATTCATCATGGAAAAATTTAAAACCCTATATTGGAAATGAATTTTTTTATGACATGGATATTAATAAATATAATAAAAATCGCCTGCTTATCGGTTTTGATTTAACACAGTTTCAATTTGCAACACCGAGCATTGCATTTAGACATATTACTACTCTGGCAGATGAAAAATGGAAAACAACCTACACGATGATCTTTAAAATAACTTTTTAAGTTATGAAAATTCTTATCTCTCACCTACCTAAACACAAATGGTGGGGTCATGGCACTCCTATCTATAAAGATAACCCAGCAATGAAACAAGGCATGATTCCTAATCAGGAATTAGTTGAAGTTGAGATGCATATGATGACCGAGCTCTTTAATCGCCTACCGGTTGAAGTAATAGAAGTTGATTTTCCAAATTTTCTAGATCAGCAAAATGCAGATCAAAGGAAGCATGATTTTGTTTTTGTTAGAGACCTCTTTATTAGCAATCAGAATGGAAAAGTGATCATTTCAAAATTCAGCGAAGAAGCTAGGCAAGTGGAAAGCGATATTATGGAGATCATGCTTGATTCAATGGGATATGAAACCATCCGAATTCCCGATTCCATAAATGCTAAAGCTGAGGGTGGCGAATTTTATTATTGCTCTGGACCAAAAATTCTTTTTTCAGGAGCCTGTAGAAATAATGTTAAGGGCGCAGAATGGGTTGCACAGGAATTTGGTGTCAATGAATTAGTAATTATGAAATCCAATGTTTTCCATCTTGATACATTATTTACCCCGGTCATCAATAAAGATAATCAATTGGTGGCAATGATTGCCTGCACATCATTAATGGAAAAAGAATCGGCAAATGATTTGAAAGATTTTGCAGACAAGATGTCGATAGAACTTGTTGAGGTTGATCCAGAAGATTCCATTGGCACAAAAGAACAGCTCGGCGAATTTGCAGTCAACTGTTGCCCATTACCGGGTTATTTAATTGGTCCTACAAGATTCAGATCTTTAAAAGTAAATGAATTGCTTAAAGAGTTGGAAGTGATGCACATCACAGTTCCAACAACTCAATTTAGGCTAAGTGGCGGTTCTGTTCACTGCTTAACAAACGAATTATAAATCCTGTTTATTTTTCCAGCGATAGAAAAATAATATAATTATTCCCGCTACGTTTGGAAACCAGACAGCGGGATGCGACCATGAAATTCCATCGAAATAATAATTGGTAAGAGGCCAAAATAATTGGATCGGAAATAATTCTTCAGTGTGAAATGGGACATCCAAAACAATATGGAAAGGCCAAGCGAGCATTGGCCAGGCTAGCTCTTTTTTAAAATAATATATGATTCCTATAATTAAAAAAGCTATGATGAAGCTATGGGTTATATTATCCATAGCAAAAACCCATTCAGGAAATGGCTCTAGCTGAAGTAAGCCTTCAAGGGTCGGTAATCCGCTGTAGTTTAAGTTGCCATTAAATATTCTTATAATGAATAAAAGACCAAAGGATAACAGGTCTGGCATTACCCCAAAGAATATTGCAACCCATCTATACTTACGATAACCAAACAGGCCACTGCCCCACAGGGCATGACTTATAGTATCCACTAGTTGGGTTTATTCCATTTCGGAGGAATATTTACCTTGTGTAGCAAGACTGTTTAATTCAGCGCGTTTCATTAGCGCAGATTGTGCTGATGAAACATTATCATCGGAACCTTGCCATGTCTTTATTGCGGGCTGCTGAAGAGCACGTCCATAAGAGAATGATAAGTGCCACGGTTTATTATCGCCTAATAGTTGATTCATGGAATTTAAATGCGCAGTTGCATCTTCATCAGATTGTCCGCCAGATAAAAATGCAATCCCAGGAACAGCAGCAGGTACACTTCTTAGAAAACACTGCACGGTTGCTGATGCAACTTCATCAACGCTGGCCCGTTCTTTTGCATCGTAACCTGATAAAACCATATTGGGTTTTAATATCATTTCTTCATACTGTACACCTTGCGAATACAATTCAGTAAATACGGTGTGTAATACCTCTTCAGTCACTACAAAACTATCTTCAATATCGTGATCGCCATCCATTAAAATTTCTGGCTCAACAATTGGAACAATATCATTGGATTGGCATAATGCTGCATATCTTGCCAAGGCATGCGCATTTGCTTTGATGCAATAATCGCTAGGGTTCAATTCAGTGATATTAATTACTGCTCTCCATTTTGCAAACCGTGCTCCTAATTTTCTATATTCGGCCAACCTTTCATCAAGCCCATCAAGACCAAGGGTAATTTTTTCATCTTCAGAGCCAGATAAATTATGTGCACCAGCATCAACCTTTATACCAGGGACAACACCTTTAGAGCTTAAATATTCAGGATAAGGTACCTTATCTTTCAAAGAGGATTGATGAAATGTTTCATCGTACATAATTACACCACTTATAAATTTTTCTAATCCATCTGCTGAAAAAAGTAAATCTCTATAGGCGTTTCTTGTCTGTTCTGTGCTCTCAGTATTGATTTGATCTAATCTTTTTCCGATAGTTCCGGTACTCTCATCTGCTGCTAGTATTCCTTTTCCAGGAGCTACCATCGCTTCGGCAACCTCATTCATATTATTTAAATTCAGGCTCATATTAGATATCCTATTTTATTCTTGTTGACCAATTTCAGTAAGCAATGAACTAAACCATTCCTGGTTTATATCAAATGGCTTACCACCTTTGATTCTTTTAAAATCAATTAAACTCATTTGTTTATTATTATCATCATCGAGCCCGACCACTCCGTTTTGACCTTTGAAGGCATTTTCTGCAGCAAACATACAAGATGATTTAATTAGCTGTAAATCGTTTTCATTGGGAGCTGCGCTCCTAGCGAAGTATCCACTCTTTTGAACCAATGTTTTATCCGCGGATAGCTTATCTGTGAACTGTTTTGCAAACCACTGCCCAGGATTCAAAGAGTCCAAAGCAACATGGCCAAATGCATCCCGCTCTACTTTCTTTCCTTCAGATTCCAATTCATTAATGATGGTATCGGTTCCAGCGCCTTCACTTAAAAAGATATTTACAGAATCTTTTTCATCCATTTTTTTTATTAAGCGTTCACATTCTGCATTGAAATCAATTGGCATTTCCGGTACATAGACCGCATCAATATCCCAACGTGCGCAATCGATCAAAATCTCTGGTAAGAATTCTCTTTTGCTTAATCTATCACGATACTCTTTTGCAGTATAAGCTGTTAACCACCCGCAATCTCTCCCCATGATTTCATGGATAATTAGTTGCCGGGAGCTCGTAGTGTTCTCATTGGAAATATTCTCAAAGAAAATGGCTCCTTGTTCGGCTGCCGTAAAAGCACCCAAAGTTTGAGCAATCGGGAAGACGTCATTATCAACCGTCTTAGGAAGTCCTACTACTGTTAATTCGTAATTATTTTTCTTTAGATAAAAAGATAGTTCAGCAGCCATTGTATTGGTATCGTCACCACCAATAGTATGAAGGATGTCAACCTTATCTTTGATCAGCTGCTGGGCCGCAACTTCAAGAGGGTTATCCCCTTCGTTTATATATCCTTTTTCAATACAGTTTTCAATATTGGTCAGCTTGACGCGACTATTACCAATAGGGCTACCACCATATGAATTAAGTATATTGGAATTGCTCTTTACTGATTCTGGTATTCTTATGCTTTGACCGGTTAGCAGGCCTTTATATCCATTTAGATATCCTACCAGTTCAGCATCAGGGGCTAATGAATTGTAGGATTCAATTAGTCCGCCAATAGAAGCAGAAAGGCACGGTGCAATACCGCCAGCAGTTAGAAAGGCAATTTTCATAATCTAAATCTTATGCTAAAAATTAATTAAACTTTTCTAATATATTGACTAAATCTACAACACGATTTGAGTATCCCCATTCATTATCATACCAATTAACAGTTTTTACGAAAGTACCATCAATAACTTTCGTGAATGGTGCATCGAATATTGATGAGTGAGGATTGCCAATAATGTCTGTTGATACAACTGGTAATGTAGAATATTCAACTACCGATTTCATTTCAGGGTCACTTGCAGATTGTTTAACCGTTTCATTTATTTCATCGATGGTTACATTTTTTTCTAAATGAAAAACGCTATCTACAACAGAGCCATCAGGAACTGGAACACGCATGGCTATCCCATCAAGCTTACCATTCAACTCAGGTAATACTTTACCTACCGCCCGAGCTGCTCCGGTAGTTGTGGGAATAATATTTTCAGCAGCAGCGCGACTTCTCCTCCAATCTGAATGAGGTACATCCGCTAGGCGTTGATCGTTAGTGTATGCATGAATGGTATTGATGACCCCATACTTAATACGAAAATTATCGTTTAATATCTTGGCCATGGGAGCTAGGCAATTGGTGGTACAACTTGCATTGGAAACAATTTTATGATCATTGGTTAGTCCATTATCGTTTACACCAATTACAACAGTATAATCAATTTCATCTTTAGCTGGAACAGTTAAGATGACCTTTTGTGCACCTGCGTTTAGATGCCCTTCTAATTGACTTTTTGTTCTAAATATTCCAGTAGACTCAATAACTACATCAACATCCATCTCTTTCCAGGGTAATTGACTGGGCTCTTTTTCAGCTAGCATAATAACCGTGTTATGTGATGTGCTTAATACATCACCTTTAATTTCTACTAAATCTTTAAAAGGTCCCATCACTGTATCGTATTTCAGTAGATATGCCATAGCATCATTATCTGCAATATCATTGATCGCTACAACATCTATATTTTCTCGTTCATTTAGAATTCTGAACACAGAGCGTCCTATGCGTCCAAAGCCATTAATAGCGACGCGCATCTCAGCTCCCTTCCAATCGAGAGTAGGACTCAGCTACTTCAAGGATTCGAGATGCGAATCCCCATCCATTGTCAAACCAGGCAACGGTTTTTAATAGTTTGTTTGATGCGATCATTGTGGCTTTGCTATCAAAGAGCATGGTTTCGCCTCCGCCTATCGCATCACTAGAAACGATAGGGTCCTCTGTAAATCGTATAAGGCCACTTAAATTATTTGCGCTAGCATCCTGAAAACTTTTATTTACCTCCTCTACAGATGGCATCGTTTTCATTTCGGTAGTTAAATCAATACATGATCCATTAGCAACAGGAACATTCATGGCAATCCCTGAAATTTTATTTTTAAATTTTGGCATCAATTGTGATACATATTCTGGGGCCCAGGTTTCATTTGGGATAATATTTTCTACAGCAGACCGACTACGCCTTAAATCTGACCTGACAGCATCTGCAAGAGGCTGGTCTGATGTATATGCATGAACAGTTGTCATCATCGCACGCTCAACACCAAATGCCTCATCTAAAACTTTCATCATCAAAGCGAGGACTTGGGTTGTTGATGAAGTTGTTGAAATAATTTTATCGCTAGATTGAATATCATCTTGATTAACACCTTGAATCACTATCCTATCAATATCATTGATAGGAGGCTTTGAAACCAATACGCGTTTAGCTCCGGAATCTATATGCATCTGTAATTCTTCTTTCTTACGGTAAGCGCCCGTGGAATCAATTACGATATCAATATCAAATGCATCCCAAGGTATACTGCCAGGAGCAGCACCGGGAAGCAACCTTGTAGTCTTATTATTATATATAATATCTTTTCCTTTAAGAGTAATATCTTCTTGCATTGCACCATGAATAGAGTCACGCATCAATAGGTAGTGCATAGCCTCCACATTTCCAAGATCGCTGATTGCAACAAATTCAAAGCGCGGGTCATTATATCCGATTCGAAAAATATTTCTACCAATGCGGCCAAAGCCAAAAAGGCCTATTCTTATTCTTTCAATTTTATTCTTATCTAATTGAAATTGAGCATCTTCATCATTAGGGCTTCCCCCATCCTTTGAATTAGAATGCGTCAACTTATAACCACAAACTTTTGCCATAATCTCTAAAGTTTTAGCTTTAACATTTTGACCGCTATTTTTGCGATTATTACCAAATGTTGCTCGCGTGATACCTGTTTGCTTTTCCCATTCGTAATCCGTCCATGGGTATTTGCTTAACAGGTAAATAAAAGTATCTGAACGATTCATAATTATCTAATATTTATTAATTAATTTATGGTTAATTATAAGTATATTAAACTATATTATACTATATATATTTATATTTATAGTATAATATAGTTTAATATTTAAATGGGTAGGTAGTAGTAATGCTTATCATTCACTCTCTCCTGCTTGAATGAATTACCTGCCCATTTTTCTATTTGTTTCTCAAATATATTAACAAGGCTCTTTGTACATGGAATCATAAACTAAATCTTTACGATAAATTGATCCTGTTTCTATATCATAGACATCACACTCATTATACGGCTTCGCATAGATATGAAAGGTAATAGAGTCTTCATCGTAAATATTTTCAACGGAGTGTACATCCGCTGGTCCATCTAAGAACCCAACCTCCCCTTTTAGCGATTCGATTCTTGTCAAAGTAAGTGGGTCGGTAGATATCAAATTATAGTTAGTAAATTGTAGAGCACCTCTTTCTACTCGCATGAAACATTTTTCCCCTTCATGGCCATGAATGGGCGCTTTTTGTCCCGATTTCCAGCACATCAAAAGCAGTTCAAAATTATCATCCTTATAGACTAAATGGCGGGTATACTTTTTATCGCTAAACTTGACATAGTCTTCAATTTCATTATAAGGTAGTTGAGAATTTTCAAGCAATTGATAGACCTTCTCATTGGGAAAATTATTGATTGATAATTCTTTAAGTTTTTCTATTAACGCATCCATAATTAATAATCCCAGCGCATTGAGTCAGGCCCTACGCTTTGCAAGATACCCTTTTCTTTAACCAGATCTTCTAGCTCATTAAGTTCTGATGGGAGAAAATCAGTGAAATTCTCATTGCCATCTTCTGTGATCACAATAGTGTCTTCATAGCGTAAATATAAATTTTCTTCAGGTACCCACATTTGAGGATCAACAGAAAAGACATGGCCCACTTTTAAAGGCCCATTGCGGTAAGGTCCATCATCATGTACTGCGAGCCCTACAGGATGAGAAAGAACACCTCCGCCAGTAGCAATCATTTTTTCAGCAGCTTTTCTATAGATGTTTTTTGAGAATTGATATTTTCTCATAATTGGTTCCATTTTTTCTCTGGCTTCCTTCAAGACTTGATCGGTGGTAATGCCTGGTCTTAGTATGTCCAATACCACATTTCTATATTCTAAAATAATTTGAAGTAATTCTCTTTGCCAGGGTTCATAGGTTCCGCTCACGGGCCACATTCTACCAATATCACTAACATAATATCTAAAATCTGGAGCATAATCCATTAAGACCAGATCCCCTTTTTTTAATTGGCTGTTATTGCGATAGTAATGACCATTACTGATATTTTTTACTCCTGAAGCAGTAATCGAACGATAAGCTTCCATCCTAGATCCGTTTATCAGAAAAATATATCTCGCAACGCCATCAAGCTGATATTCCCACACCCCTTCTTCCGTACTTCGTATTGCCTCAATCATTGCGAGACCAGCTAATTGCGATGCTCTTCGAATCAGGGCAATTTCTTTGGGGCTTTTCACGCTTCTTAAGCTATCAATCGCAAAGGTTAAATCTTTAATTGCGATTCTTGGGTTACGGTTACGTAAGTGCTCTACTAATTTACTTTCTCTGCTAGAACGCCCATCCCAGTAATCTCTTGCGATAGATGCATTAGCAACTTCGAGCTCATAGCGACTTTGACCTTGACCTTCTGCAGGTGAAAACATGGTATAAATAACATTGCCACGCTTCAAATTAGGTGGAAAATTGTTTTTCATATCATTGGTTGACTTAACCTGATCTACTCCAACAAGCTTCATAATAAGAGCTCCATCGCTAGCGCTAAGGATCTTACCTTCGCTCTTTTCTAATTTTTTATTGGCTGGAGGCATATACAAGGTGACTTTCTTGTTTCGGCCATCCAAAACAAGATACGCGTGAGGAGTTTCTATTCCAGAAAGATAATAAAATGCATTGGTTTGTCTAGGCATGATGTATCCATTAGGCTGTGGAAAGCCTTGTAGAATCGCTATACCATTATCACCAATTTGCTTGAACACCCCTTCCCAGCGAGTTTTAAACTCATCTGGTGGAAAATCGGTTTGATAATTGTGCTGTCCAAAAATACTTGGAAACACTAAAAGTGTAATTATCAAATACGTTGATATTATTTTATTTCTATACAATATTATCTATTTCTATTTGTCCTAAGAAAATACTGTCATTTTTAGCGCTTATCAATAATCGTCTTAAAAATAATAAATTGAGTCTTGATTTATAGAACAGTTTGCCGTTATGCTTTATGGTTCTATTTTGGAGCGATTCAATTCAAAAGAGGGAGTGTTAAATGAATTCGTTAGATTCATCAATCAAATCAAATCAATATCAATTTTATGGATTAGTTACTTTAAGATTTTTAATCGGTTGGCATTTTCTCTATGAAGGTATATCAAAACTCCTTAACCCCTATTGGTCTTCAGCGGCTTACCTATTAGACTCAAAATGGATCTTTTCTGGTATCGCTAAAACAATCGTATCAAATCCTACCCTATTAACATTTTCTGATTATATAAATATGTGGGGATTGACATTGGTAGGTGTGTCTTTGATGTTTGGATTGTTTAGTAAATACGGCTCTCTTGTCGGAATGGGCTTTGTATTGCTGTATTACTTTTTTGCACCCCCGCTGGTTGGGTTGGAATATGGCAAACCAAATGAAGGTAGTTATATCATAGTAAATAAAAATTTAATTGAAGCGTGTGCCCTATGGGTATTATACAGTTTTCCGACCAGTCAATATATTGGTATTGATCGTTTCTTAAATAATGAAACAAAAAATTAAAGGAGTAAGATGATGGCTAAGAAAAATGAAAAAAATAATAAAACTAATTTAGAACGTCGCGATCTGCTTAAAGGTCTTGCTGGTGTACCGGTTGCGGGTTTCTTCTTTCTTAACCTTTGGCAAAAGGTGCGAAGAGATAAAATAAAAAAATCAAACCTACTATCTAATCTAGTCAAAGAAAAGAAAGCACCTGCAGCGGTTAAATCATTATCAAATTCACGCCACTTAAATATAGGTGTAATTGGGTACGGTGGTCGTGGCGGACATTTGGTTCGTGGTGCAGGATTTGCAACAAAAGGTTGGACGGATAGAGCCTCAGAAAATGCGCGAAAAAATAAACTGGATAAACAGTTTGAAACATTTATGACCCAGGAAGATTTGAACTGTTCTTTGGTTGGTGTATCGGATCTATTTGAAGTTAGGGCAGATCAAGGAATTGATGCCTCTCAGAATGAAACCAGACCTGGAGGAAAACCNCAAAATTCAGCGACAAAATATCGCCGCTATCAAGATCTTTTGGCTAATGATGAAATAGATGNGGTGATTGTAGCAACGCCAGATCACTGGCACGCCAAAATTGTAATGGANGCAGCAAAGGCTGGGAAACATGTGTATTGCGAAAAAGGATTAACCAGAACATTTGATGAAGCTGTAGCGGTGCATGATGTCGTNAAAGAAACTGGGATTACTTTTCAATTAGGACATCAGAATCGCCAAGTTGAAGCCAATGAAAAGGCAAAACAGATTTATCAGCAAGGCTTATTGGGTCCAGTAAACTTGGTTGAAATTGCCACCAATCGTAATTCACCATGGGGTGCCTGGGTATGGGATATCCACCCAAAAGGAAATGCAAAAACAATTGATTGGGAAACATTCCAAAAACCGTCACCAAATAAAATTCCATTTGGCGAAGAAGCATTGAAGAGATTTTTTAGATGGCGTTGTTGGTATGATTATGGAACAGGTCTNTCAGGTGACCTACTATCGCATGACTTTGATGCTATCAATCAAATTATGGATATTGGTATACCAAAATATGCCTCATCTACTGGTGGTGTCTATTTCTACAAAGATGGAAGAGATGTTCCTGATGTATGGAATGCAACATTTGAATATCCAGATCATAAAGATGGTGGATTAACACTACTTTATAGCGCCACACTCTCNAGCACAAACCCGCGCGGTAATAGAATAATGGGCCATGATGCAACGATGCAAATGGGCGGACAAAGTGGTGGTGGTTCCATTCATGGTTTTGCCGTAACAGCAGATGAATTATCCACNCAATATAAGGAGAGNCTAAAAAATGGAATGATCAATCCAAGCTATCCAATTTTAACCTATTCACCCGGATCCAAAGATATTGATGGAGTGACTTCGGCTACTTCAAAATATTTTGCAAATAAAGGGCTACTCTACACCTATCGTGATGGCAAAAGAGTTGACCCNACCCATCTTCATGTAAAAGATTGGCTAGATTCNGNTAGAGATGGTACCCAGCCAAGGTGTAATATGGATGTAGCATATCATGANGCGGTCGCTTGTGCAATGGCAACTGAATCTTACCTTACTGGTAGGCGCGTTGAATATGATGCAAAAAATCGTAAGTTGATTTAACCGATATCAATTATCATGACTAACAAAATACGTTTTTCCATCATGATGTTTCTCCAATATGCAATCTGGGGAGCATGGACAACTGCACTGGGCGCTCATCTTGAGAAAATTGGATTTTCCGGATCTGAAATTGCAGGTATNTATGGATGTATGTGGCTTGCCTGTATTGTGGCACCATTTATTGGTGGACAAGTAGCGGATCGCTTAATGCAATCTCAGCAATTTCTTGGTATNGCCCATATAGTAGGTGCTTTTCTACTGTATCAAACATCTATTCAAACAGAGTTTGCACCCATGTGGTGGTATATGATGGCGCATTGTCTTTTGTATGCTCCAACATTGGTTTTGACGAATTCTATTTGTTTTAGGCATCTAGGAAATGCAGATGAAGAGTTTGGCAAAATAAGAGTTTGGGGTGCCATTGGATGGATTGCCATTGGTTGGATAGTCACGTTTATTAGAACTAATTGGCAAACAGAAGACCTNAGCGGTATGAGCGATCTACTAATAATTGCTGCTGTGGTTTCTGCGATTATGGGAGTCTATAGCTTTTCACTTCCAAGAACAGAACCAATAAAAGATTCTCAAGATCCTCTCGCATTTATCAAAGCATTTGGTATGCTAAAGGATAGAAACTTTTTGATCTTTATGTTAGTAGCTTTTGTCGTNACGACGGAAATGCAATTCTATTATATTCCTACCGGTCCTTTCCTATTGGATATGGGAGCCACAGAGGCCTGGCTAACAGCCACTAAAACCGTTGCCCAAATTTCTGAGGTGCTAGTATTAACCTTTTTACTACATGTAGCTATAAAGAAAATTGGTGTTCGCTGGACAATGTTTATTGGAATAATGGCATGGCCATTAAGATATCTTTTATTTATGATACCAAGCTTACCAGTAATTGTTGCAGCGCTTTCCTTGCATGGGTTCGGCTATGCGTTTTTCATGGTAACAGGAAATATCTATACCAATAAAAAAGCATCAGATGATATGCGTGCTTCAGCTCAGGCCTTATTCATCTTTGCAACATGGGGTATGGGGAATTATCTTGGGACACTATTTACTGGATATATTTGGGATACGTTTAAAACGCCATCTGGTGAAACGATCTGGTGGCAATTTTTCCTAGTTCCAGCAACATTGTGCATAGTGATGGGATTAATATTTTTGGCATTCTTTAGAGATGACCCAAAAGTAACTGAAGAAGATCTGAAAGGAGTTTAAAGTCTGTGAGTCATAAACATATAGGAATAGGTTTTGTTGGTGGTGGCTTTATAACTCGATTTCATATTCAATCATTGATCGGGGTTAGGAACGTAGATGTTGTGGGTGTAATGTCTAGGACTAAGCAATCCGCGGAAGAATCTGCTAGCCTGGCACGAACAATAGGTGTTGGAAATAATGCAACAGCATATGAATCAATTACAGATATGATTGCTGANCCAGANATACATGCTTTATGGATTTGTTCTCCAAATTTTGCNAGAGTAGAAACCTTTGAAGAAATAGCAAATGCTATTTCTNCAGGAAAAGGTGAGCTAATTGGNGTAACCTGTGAAAAACCTTTNGGTAGAAATTACCAAGAGGCCAAAAAAGTTGTTGAGCTAACAAAAAGTGTTGGCTTATTNGATGGCTACCTTGAAAATCAAGTTTTCTCACCTTCGATCANTAGAGGAAAAGAAATTGTCTGGGCTAGAGGCGCTGCTACTACAGGTAGGCCTTATCTTGCAAGAGCCGCAGAGGAGCACAGCGGTCCTCATATGCCGTGGTTTTGGGAGGGCTCTCTGCAAGGTGGCGGTGTATTAAATGATATGATGTGTCATTCNGTAGAAGAAGCCAGATTTATGCTAACTGAACCAGGAAAGCCCAGGGATTCTATCACNCCAATNAGTATTAGTGCTCATATGGACTGTTTAAAATGGCAACGACCAGAGTATGCAAAAATTCTATCAGATAACAGCGATGGAAAAACTGACTATACTAATAAACCATCCGAAGATTTTGCTCGATCCCTAATTGAATATTTAGATGAGGATGGAAATAAATTAATTGTCGAAACGACAACATCATGGTGTTTTGTTGGTGAAGGACTAAGACTTAGTATGGAGCTTTTTGGTCCTGAATATTCCATGTTTGTCAATACACTAGATCCAGATTTAAAAGTATTCTTTAGTAGAAAAGTTGTCGGAAATGAAGGTGAAGATTTAGTTGAAAAGCAAAATGCTGAATCGGGCGGAATGCCGGTTGTAAGCAATGAAGCTGAAGTCTATGGATATACCGCAGAAAACCGCCATATGGTTGAAAGTTTTCTTGCAGGAAAAAGGCCTGAGGAAAATTTTGATGATGGATTGGATGTAACTCGATTATTGATGGCTGCATACATGAGCGCGGAACAAGGTAAGACCATAAAGCTCCCTAATTCTAATATTGAAGATTTCATACCTGCTGTATCTCAAGGCAATTGGAATCCAAAAGCTAATTGATTACAAGAATAAGTTTTATTTTATCCTTTAGCCTATTTATGGGCTGCNCTTCTGATAATAGTTGGATTGTNCTTTTTGATGGTAAAACTGTTCANGGNTTAAGAGGTTATAAGCAATCAGGTTTTCCAGAAGANTCTTGGACAGTAACAGATGGTGCCTTAAAGAGTATTCCTGAAAATGGTATTGATTTAATTAGCNTAGATGTTTTTGAAGATTTTGAACTTAAATTAGAATGGAAAGTTGAAGAAGGTGGGAATAGTGGGGTCTTCTATTTTGCTAATGAAANATCTGATGAAATATGGCACACAGCTCCTGAAATGCAAGTCTTAGATAATATGTTTCATACTGATGGCAAGAAGTCTAAGACGTCTGCGGGAGCTTTGTATGATCTCATTGAGCCAGTTATTGAAAATGTAAAGCCTGCCGGGGAATACAATCAGGTAATAATTATATCAAAAAATAAGCACGTAGAACATTGGTTGAANGGNGNNAANATANTAGAATANGNTTATCAAAGCANTGCAATGTGGNAGCTCGTTGANAAAAGTAAATTTAAAGATATGCCNTANTTTGNNAAANCCACNANNGGNNNTATNGGTCTNCAANNTNATNNTGNAGAAGTNTGGTATAGANATATTAGNATANGAAANTTATAAATATTATGGATATCAGAAAAATGAATCAACTTAAACTCATTACATTATCATTAATCCTCATCTGCTTTTTGGGGTGCTCTTCATCAACTAATGATTGGCAAATTCTTTTTGATGGAAAAAATACTGAACACTGGAGAGGGTTTGGCAAGGAAGATTTTCCTAATGACAATTGGAAGGTAGAAAACAATACACTAAAAACTATCCCTGGGTTAAAAAATACTATAGATATTATAACTAAAGAGAAATATCAGAATTTTGAATTAGAACTAGAATGGAAAGTTTCTAAAGCAGGTAATAGTGGAGTTTTTTATTTTGCTTCTGAATCGCAAAGCTATATATGGCAATCAGCTCCTGAAATGCAAGTACTTGATAATGATAATCATCCAGATGGAAAGAACCCTCTCACTTCAGCTGGTTCCTTATTCGCTTTGATTGCTCCTAATAATGTTAAGGTCAAGTCGGTTGGTAAGTTTAATAAAGCTAAAATTAAGGTTTTAAAAAATAGAGTTGAACATTGGTTGAACGGCGTGAAGATAGTAGAATATGTTTATCAAAGCAA
>PBCB01000028.1 GCA_002717765.1 Fidelibacterota bacterium
TGTAGTATTATTAGAGCTATATGCAATAACGCAATCATAGGGATATGAATCAAACACGGAAAATGAGTTAGGCAATACCGCTATAGTTGTTGAGTCTATAGATGTAATGGAAACAGCTGAATCATAATCTAATGAATCTGATGTGTTATAGGTTAAGTTGAAATATTTCAGCGTTCGTAGTTTAAAGTGATTATAGCGATGATTTAATGTATCCATATTAAAAGCAGTAGAAATATTAGCATATGTATTATGCAAGTAATCAACAGATTGGTTCAATTTGGTGGTAGAACTAATAAACAATGGGTCTCGCATTTCCTCAAACAAGATTTGTTCATTTAGCAATAAGTCAATAAAATTTGCACTAGGTCCAGATTCCGGAAAGGATTGATGGGTCATTTTATAATATTGTATAGATTTTGATAAATTTAAAGAGTTCGTAAGCCTAGCACGATCTCTAGTAATCTTACCTGCCTCAATAGACATTAATAGCATGAAATAGGTTAGGGTACTAAATAATACTAATTTTATTAAGAACTTAAACAATACTCAATTGCCAATCAGTTGCTGATTATAATCAGCAACAATACTAGTATAGTCTAAATAAAGAAAAGCAATCAATAAAAAACCTAATAACATTAAAATAACAAAGGCTTGATTAAAAAGTGATTTGATATAATTATCGATATCAGGATTAATTGTAGAATCAGATTCATCAATATCTAGTGTAGAATTTGTCTTATCAACAATGAATGATTTATTATAAGGTGCTGGTTCTGGGTATGTGGAAGGGTCATTAAGCGTAGAGGAGTCAACTTCGCCATAAATATATAAATTACAAATATCACAGGTAGTAGAATCCAATGCTAAACGTTCATTGCACTTCGAGCAAATATAGGTATCTGAGAAGGGATAAGCTGGATCGCGAGGATCCGATAATCTATGAACGTAATTTTTCACGAAATAAATTACAAACAAGAAAATAAAGAAATCATAATATTTTTTAGAAATAAATATTAAAAAATTAAATAAAGCAAAAAGTGTTTACCGATCAAATTATAATAATAGATATTCTAGTGATAATATTATTTTTATAGTCGATGGATATGACTATAATTAAAATGATATTGATAAGTATTATTATACATAATATTGTTAATTTTAGATAGAATGAAAAGGTATAAATATAAATTTGCAGTTATGTTTTGTGATTAAATAGATAAAATATGGTTTGTAATTAATTCAGTCACAATGCAAAAAATACAATAATGAATTAAAAAAACAACTGATCATGGAGTATTATTGGTGAATTTATATTTTTAAAATTTAAAATCGTTATAAATTCAATATAATAAGTAAGTATAATATATATATACTATTAGCAATTAAAATTATAATGATAATACATCAGATAAAATGGACACTATTACTAAAATAAATCATTATAATCCTATGATATCAAAGTGATAAATGAATAATAATATTAATATGCACAATATAGAAGGAAATATGTTGATTAATGATAAAATGTCACATTTAATGTTATAATATGCTTACAATTGTATAGAAAATAAATTTGTTTAAGAAAATATCAGAATAACCTATAAGTTGATATTAAATAATATTATATCCAATAATCCATATAATATTATAGTATTATAATATAATTATTCCGATATTCCGATATCATTATGACTGATTCTGATATATATAATATTATAAAATCTCTTGTTGGTTATACCGATAATGGCAATTCATCAAGTATTCGAGCCATGATTAAGACACTACTTCCAATTGAACAGGCTAGTGGCTATTATTTATCAAATAAAGCTGAATTTTACGATCCAATTCAAGACGAAGTGTTCTATCGAAATTATAAATATGATAATGAAAAATCTAGAATTGAGTCCATAGATTATATAAATGGTAGAATTGATTATTATAATAGATTATGTGATGATGAATTTTCAAAATCAGGTGCTATATATGATTATATTGATCCAATTGTTCGTTGGGGAATAAAGGTTAAGCTTAGCTCTCCTATTTTAACTGAGCATTCAACTAATGATTATAATGCAAGNAAGGAAACAATACGTACAATNAATAANGAATACCTTTATAAATGTGCNTTAAAACTNGATTCAGATCAATTCTGTGANAGATTCAATAAGCTGATTTATGTATANTTGAANANATTGACTGGCGGAAGAAAATTGNTAACTGATAATACATTATATAATCCGATNATTGAATACGANGATTGGTTTATGTCATCNGGNAAAGATAGNTCTGANATCAAATCANTAGCAAATNGTTTACGAGGTATGAAAAATTCTGATAAACCCCTAGCTTATNCATCTGATGAAAAGNTAAAAAAAATAAATGCTACNTATAGNTTACGTGCAAANCCTNATCACAAAAAATGGTATTCAAGCCCNGTAGAATCTAAAATAATTTCTCTTATTGAAAATGGAATGATTGATGGATTTGTAAGTGATTGTAGATTTAAAAATGTTAACAAAATCAATATTAAGAAATTAGCNTATAAATTGAAATGCAGNGATAAAACTGCAAAAAAGTTTCTTATAGAACACGCACCTTATTTATTGGATTAGTTATGATTATACGAATTTTTATTACTGGTGGTACATTTGATAAGGAATATGATGAGCTTACTGGTAAATTATTTTTTAATAAGACTCACTTGCGTGAAATGCTTGATTTAGGTAGGTCTAAGGTTGATGTAAATATTTCAACATTGATGATGAAGGATAGCCTTGAAATGGATGATATTGATCGGGAATTAATTGTTGATAATTGCTGTAATGCATCTGAAAATCAAATTATCATTACACATGGTACCGATACTATGACAACCACAGCCCAAGAAATTGCAAAAGCTAATTTAGACAAGGTTATAGTACTTACGGGAGCAATGATACCATATAAATTTGGAAGCTCTGATGGACTTTTTAATCTTGGTGGTGCAATTGGTTTTGTCCAAAGCCTTAAAACTGGTGTTTATATAGCAATGAATGGTAAGTATTTTGACTATGATAAAGTTGAAAAAAACAAAGAATCTGGTGAATTTATAGCTATTTGATTATTATCATTTCAGTTTGCCTTGGATCAATATATCTGCAGGTATTGCCATCAAAAAAAGCATCCTCTTCAAGCATAATTGCCACTTCCTTTCCCCAAGCCTCAATAAAGACTTTTGCATTTAACTCTATTGAATATGCAGTGTTTGGATATAATGGATAATCGCCATTAACTGGCACACCATTTTGCTTATCCCACATGCCTATGGTTGGGCCGGATCCATGTCCATAATATCCGATCGGATGAGTATATATTTGAGGTTTAATTCCAGCTAACTTTGCTTTATTTAACGCATTTAATAAAATTTCATTTCCAGTTCTACCTGTAATGAATTCACCAGTTAGTATATCTTGAAGCTGATTGCCAATTGCTAATGCATTATTTATTTCATTTGGTGGGGCATTTTCATTTTTTCTNAGTACATAGGCATGTTGCTGTGTATCCGTATTCAAACCTAAGTATGTAATGCCAAAATCTACATGTAGTAAATCTCCACGCTGAATAACATTGCTATCTTTTGATTTTGAGAATGCGCTGAGAAAATCAAATTCAGCATTATCAGATCTTTGCAAATCAACGGTAGGATGAAACCATGTAATAAGATTAAGATCTCTGATTCGTTCGCGATACCACCAAACAACGTCATCTGTAGTTGTTATTCCTGGCTTGATTACTTTTGATGAAAAACCTTCCTTAATAATATCATGCGCAATTTTACAAATGTCAGGATAGATATTCATTTCAAGCTTACTACGGGTTTCGAGCCACCCAATTGCTAGGTGTTCAGCNCTAGTAATTTTTCTACGATCTTTCCGATTTAACGACTNGGTAAATAATTCATATTCAGTTGCAGTTAAGCCATCCGCTTGAGCAAAGTGCGTGCTTTGATTTAATCCAATCTTATTTGGATTCTTTGATCTAATTAGATCAGCAAGAGCAGCATATTGATCAGGCTCTTTTTCTGGGTCCCACATTTTATTAAAAACTTCTCCAACATCGTATCGAGCAACAGCATAAGTTTCCAAAGCCTTACCTTTTCCAGGGTTATAAATTACTAATATTGTTCTACGTCTTGCATTGAGCCAATTGGCTGGCAACATCGTTTTAATAACTGGGTCTTCATTATATTCTCGAGCAATGATGATCCACATATCAATCCCAGTGCGATCCATTATAGCTGGAAGGACAGTTTTAAATCGATCATTTAATAATTGATCTCTTACTTCAGCTCTTTTTTTCATACTGAGTATTTGATCTTTTAAATTGTCTGCTTTGATCGGATATGAGACAATCATAATAATATTAATTAAAAGGAGCATGTTTTTCATTATGTAGCCTATTTTCTATAGTTTTATTAATTAAAATTAAGAAGGTAATTTTGCATTTAACAAAGGATACTGAGCAATCAAAAACAATTATATAATCCAAGTTTATTCACATGTATTATAAATGTACATCATGTAAATCAAAGTTTACCGATGTCAAAAAACCTGTCTGGCTATGTAGATGTGGCAAGCCGCTTTCAGTACATTATAGTTGGGAGAATATTAATTCGAATTTAACAATCAAAATGGATGAGTATTCACTATGGAGGTATGCATCAATATTACCTAATATATCTAATCCTATTTCACTTGGCGAAGGCTTTACTCCATTATTACCTCTTACAAGCAATTTATTTGTGAAGAATGAAACTGTAAACCCCACAGGGTCTTTCAAGGACAGAGGTATGTCACTGGCTATTTCAATGGCAAAAGAACAGAGGGTAAACGATATTTGCCTGCCTTCTGCGGGAAATGCGGGCATATCTGCAGCAGCGTATTGCAAAGAAGCTAAGATTAATTGTCATGTGTTTCTTCCGGAAACCATTCCAGCGGAATACCTAAAAGAAACGAAGCGCTACACTAAGCATGTTGTACTAAGCGGAAAAACAATTTCGGATGCGGCTAAAAAAATGTTATCTNAAAAAGAAAAAGACTGGTTTGATATTTCTACTTTAAAAGAGCCATTCAGAGTAGAAGGAAAGAAAACGATGGGTTATGAAATTGCAGAGCAGTTAGGATGGGAATTGCCAGATGTTATTATTTATGAAACTGGAGGTGGTACCGGNTTGATCGGAATGTGGAAGGCCTTTGTTGAATTAAAATCGATTGGAAGAATTAACGGCAAGNTGCCAAGAATGGTCGCTGCGCAATCTAATGGATGTGCTCCAGTTGTTGATGCATTTCAGAGATTAAAGGATTCCACTGATTTTTGGGAAAATAGCAATACCATTGCTTTAGGGCTAAATGTACCTGGGCCATTAGGGGGACATTGGATATTAGATATACTTTATCAATCTGATGGGATAGCAATTGATGTCCCAGAAAAAAAGCTTGAGGATTTAACCAAAGAATTTATTGAAACTACCATGATTAATGCTGGTCCGGAAGCAGGTGTTGTTTGGGGAGCATATAAAACTCTAAAAGATATTAGCTGGATTAAACCAGATGAATCCGTTGTTTTATTTGCAACAGGTATTGAACGTTGTAAATTGTAATATTATTAAGAGGGGAATTTATAATTATGAAAACAAACTATTATCTTTTAACTCTTATTATAACATTATTTGTTTCAGGGTGCGACCCATTGGTAACTACATTTGAGGATACTGAGGATGCGGTACTCTACCAGTCAAATCTGATTAAAGATTTCCCAGCAAAAAAAACCATAAGCGTTATGACGTGGAATATCAGATTTGGTGTGGCTCGTCTTGATTTTGCTTTAGATGCATGTGGTAACCGTGTTATTATCAGCAAAAGTGAAGTAATCACTGGGCTTGAAGGAATCGCAAATAAAATTAAGAATGACGATATAGATATTGTTTTAATACAAGAAGTAGACGTCCAATCAAAAAGATCATCTTATGTTGACCAAGCACAGTGGTTATTGAATAATACAGATTTGAATTATGGTGCTTATGCTTCAAAATGGAAGTCACAAATTATTCTAGCAGATGGAATAGGAAGAGTTGACGCAGGAAATCTTATACTGTCAAAATGGAAACTNGAAGATGCAAAGAGACATCAGCTTCCTCTTAGAGGAGACCAGGATGGTCTTACCCAGCTTTTTTACCTTCGCAGAAATGTACTTACTGCTAAAGTGAAAATGCCTGGCACCCCTTTTTATGCGGTCAACGGCCACCTAACTGCTTTTGCTACGGATGATACCAAGCAAAAACATATTTCCGGATTTAAAACTATATTAGATGATATTGTTGCCAAAGGCTTCAGTTTTGTTGCTGGTGGTGACTTAAATGCGATTCCACCTAATGCAACCAAAACAGATTACTGCCTTGAAGACCAATGCGAGATTGGAACCTATCATTCAGGTAAAGAACCAGAACATAAAGAGGGTGCTTATTTTACNGAAGAAATCACCTGGCTTAATGATTTATATGGAACTTATGAGCCAGCGATATCTCTCGAACAATATGGCATGAATGAAACCAAGCATTATACCCATAGCCCAGGAGGTAAGCTTGAATTAGATAGAAAGCTTGATTATTTATGGACAAATACTTCATGGTCAAACGGTACAACTCATCAAAATGCGACAACTCTATCTGACCACATGCCGGTCACTGCAAATTGGACAGTAAAATGAGAGTAATACATTTATTGTTTATTTTTTCATTTATTTCAGCTCAATGGGGCAGTGAATCTGCTTTTTTACTTGAAAAAGGTCGAAAAGAAGTAGGGTTATTTACACCATTCAGAATGGGCATGGAGAATGGATCAGAACTCAGTGTAAATAAGTTTTTAATGATGCCAAGCGCATCTATAAAGCAAGGAATGTCAATGTATAATTCCTGGAAGATGGCCCGCATATTTAAGGTGGAATATCCAACACCTGGACTCAAATGGCTTCAGAGCCCTTTAGGTAAAGAGATGGGGGATCCAAATATGTTTTCCTTAATCTCCACCCAGTTTTCTATTCCNCAAATGTTGTCTTTCTATTCTGAAATAATTGGAACAAAAGGCAAAATTAATTCCGGACAACTATCGCTTAGTGCTGGAATTGGAGTTGCATTAAATGGAAAAAATCTTTCAGATGATGCCACTATAGATCTCCCAATTATTTATNCTAGACTATCAATTTACTACAATGATTTTATCATTAAATCTGGCGGTCAATATTATCGGAAGTTTGCAGATAGTTTTTATTATCTAATTGATTATGATATGTATCTCATGCCTGGTGGTAGAGGGCGCTATGCGTTTGAACAACAAGGATTAGCTGTTTGGCAAAAGAGCAATACATTTCGCCTTTCTTTTGGATATAAATTAATTGCTGGAGAATACCCATTTGGTGCCCAAGCCCATTTTTTACCAACAATCAATATTCAATTTGGCTGGTAAGCTTTATTTAAAGGCGCTTTATAATTTAATTTTCCTTTCAATAGGGTTTGGGCAATTAAAAACCGATGCCGATATTCTGATTANCGAACTAGGTTGTGGTAGTTGCCATGCTGGAATAAAACCATCGAATTTAATTTCTTCAAGAGCGCCAGATNTAAGTCGCTCGGGTACAAAATATAACCCTGCCTATATTTTTGATTATCTAAAATCTCCACATAAGGTTCGTTATAATATTGGGGCATCTAGAATGCCAAATTTTAATTTATCTGATGATGAGGCGTTGGCATTAACCAAATTTTTGGATTCAAAAAAAATAGATCAACCAATAGCAATACCAGCAACTACTAACAATGACTTAAATGCTTTTCAGTTGATTAGTGATGAGTATCAATGTACCGCCTGCCATATCATTAATAAACAAGGACAACAAAAATCAATTGATCTTAATACATCAGGGGCCAGATTAAAACGCGAATGGGTCTATGAAACAATACTTAATCCACAGCAACATTTATCTCAAGAAACCGCTATGCCAATGTTCTTCGATAAAAATGATTATAAATCGATAGAAATCATANTAGCTATGACCAATCATATTATAGAAAATGGCAAATCGGAACTTAAGGGGTTAAATAAAAAATATAAAAAAGCCCTTCAATCATTTCCCAAAACCACTATAGAACAAGGAAGNAATATTTTCCTTTCCCAGAACTGTATTTCTTGTCATGAAATGCAAGATGAAAACAGTTGGTTTACAAAGCATAATGCGCCTGACTTGTCAGCGCAAAAATTGAGAACAAAGTCCCCATGGTTGATTTCCTATCTACAATCGCCCACCCCAATTAGACCCAATGGGTTTTATCCAGGTACCGGCAGCAGGATGCCTGATTATAATCTTAAGNAAGACGAGATTAACACAATCATGAGCTGGTTTAATGATTTTGTTTTGAATACCACATTAAAGCCACTCTCAAATTTTCAAATACAAAAAGCCGAGAATCTTTTGGAAAATAATTTGTCATGCCTTGGTTGCCATCAGCTTAATGGCAAAGGTGGAATGATCGGACCTGATTTAACCAATACAAGCAATCGCCTAACCGATGGTTATATTAAAATGGCTATTGAAAGTCCGCATATGGTCATGCCGGAAAGCATCATGCCTAAGCAAAATATAGATAAAAAAACCATGAAGCTCATACAATCATATCTATCTATGGATCGTAAACCATCACAGCCCGAGTATATTAATTTANCTAGCAAATCAATCAATAAGATTACNAGTAGCTATAGCGCCAATTGTTCCTCTTGNCATGGNATTACNGGAGATGGTAATGGCTACAATGCAGCGTATTTACCAACAACNCCAGGAAACTTTACCGATTCTACATTATTCTCAACACGTTCCGATGATGCGATTTATGAAACCATATATAATGGGGGAAAGATAATGAAAAAACATCACTATATGCCTAGCTGGGGCCTAAAGCTTTCACATAGTGAAATCGTTCAATATATTTCCCAAATAAGGCGGTTTTGTGATTGCAAGCCACCAAAATGGGCAGAAAAATAAAAAAATAGACCCCAATTTTTTTCTTACGTATATTTTATACTTCAAATATACTGAATGGATAAATAGGAGGTAATTTCATGCGGTCAATAATATATGTATTTGCATTACTTTTAATCAGCGCATTGAGCGCACAGGAAAAGGTACATTTTGATTTTGGATCGGATTCAATTGAGGTAAATGTAGGAGAATCCAAAGAAGTTGTCATCAAACTATTAGATGATAATAATAAATTAGTTGATAGCCCCTTTTATATATATGGGCAAAGAGGCACCCTATCTGTTTCACCTAGAATCAGCGAATCAAAAGGTAAAGTTAAAGTAACGCTAAAGGTTCATAAGCCTGGACGACTAGANCTCACAACAAGAACTGTAACAGTGAAAAGAGATGATAGGGTAAGCGGAAGTTTGGTTGTGAATGTACCATACCCCCCCATTGAAAGCGTTACATTTCTTCAAAGACCAAATAATCTATATACNAATACTGTAACCAATCTTTCNGCAAAAGTTGTAGACAAAGCAGGGCTTGATCGCACTGCTACNACTTCAGTTATCTATGAGTCCAGCAATGAAAAGGTTGCAAGCTTTGATGAGTTAAATAATCTTATGACTCACAAATCAGGAAAGGTAAAGGTTTCCGCAACTGCAGAAGGTGTAACACAATCATTAAATATTAAAGTATCTAAAAATCCAGCTCGTGCTGTTAAAATTTCGACAAATGATATAGATGAAATTCGTACAGGTGATGTATTAAAAATAGAGGCCAGTGCAACCAATCAAGGCGGTAAAAGATTAGGTGATGTACCGGTATACTATTCATACACCGGGAAAGCAGACTATGGTGAGTTTGCCTTGCCTGCTTCCGCGCAAATCACTAGCGATGGGCGTTTTGTTGCAGAAACTNCTGGGATGTATACTGTTTCAGCTTCTGCTGGTGGATATTCAGCCCAAAAAACAATAAAGGTTGTTCCTAGAAATGTAAATAAGAAAGTTACACTAGCTGGCCATGGTTTAATAACCGATGTTTTAACCTCAGACCTTTGGATCTGGCCTGGNATTGGTCAGCATGAAGGCAAGGATTTTGCTGTTACCGGTACTTGGGGATCTAACGGCGAAGCGTACTTTTGGGATGTGACCGATCCAGCAAATATGAAGATTATCGACACGGTCACCGTAGATGCGCGTACCGTTAACGATGTTAAAATATCAGAAGATGGCAGGGTTGGCGTGATCACCCGTGAAGGTGCATCNNNNCGTAAGAACGGTTTTGTGATTTTAGATGTTTCAGATCCTTATAACGTGACCATCAGCGCTGCTTACAATGATGATATGACCGGTGGTGTGCATAATGTATTCATCTATGAGAACCACGTTTACGCGGTTAACAATGGCCGCAAGTATGATATCATCAATATCGATGACCCTAAAAAACCTTTTAGAGTTGGGGTCTATGAACTGGATAGCCCAGGTCATAGTATTCACGATGTATGGATCGAAGATGGTATTGCGTATTCTTCCAACTGGGCAGATGGAGTCGTTGCTGTTGATATTGGCGCAAAAAAGTATAAAGAATCTGATCGTTCAAAATCTCAATTCAACCCATTACTTGCGAAAGCAGGACAAGGTAGTCCATCCAATCCAGTACAATTAGCGGAAATGAAAGATCCAACAGGTAGAAACCACGCCGCATTCCCTTTTTTAAGTGAATCAACAGGTAAATTCTATATTGTTGGTGGAGATGAGAATTTTCCTTGGGGTGTGATGGCAACACAAAATAAACCATCAAACCCAAGAGGCGCTTATCATTTTCTCAATTTTTCAGACCCAAGTAATCCCACAGAAGATGCTATTTACCAGGTACCAGAAGCTGGCTCTCACAATCTATGGATTCACGGAGATATTCTATTGGCAGGAAATTATCAGGGTGGACTTAGAATAGTTGATATTTCTGGTGAGTTATTAGGTGATATATATAAGCAAGGTCGCGAAATTGGTCACTTCCTTTCTTATCATAAAGATGGTAGAATACCCAACGCACCAATGGTTTGGGGTGCTCAGCCATATAAAGATTACGTATTCTTTACCGATATGAATTCTGGCCTATACTGTATAACCTATAATGAAGAGTCAGGCCGCTCTGGCCCAATGGGTCGATAATAAATCAAACGGAGATTAATTATGAAAAATTTTATTACTATAACACTTTTATCATTTACTGTATTAGCTGCTCAGCCACCCAGATCACAAAACAAAGATCTTAAATTCGTGTTTGAGCCTGAAGAGGTTTCATTAAATATAGGTGAAACAAAAAAAATGACCGTTCGCCTGGTTGACTCTAAGGGCAAGCAAGCCAAGGGCCTGTTTATGGTTAGAGGCCAAAGAAAAGCACTTTCTGTGGAACCAAGACTTAGTGATTCAACAGGTGTTGCTGAGATTACTATCAAAGCATATAAGGGAGGAAAATTAGCAATAAGAGCTTATGCGAGAGGCGTAAAAGGTGGATTTGTTTCCGGTATGTTGGAGATTGAAGTTCCTGATCCACCATTAGATCGTATAGTTTTTGTTGATCCAGTGGATAAAGTCTTTACCAATACAACCGTAAGCTATTCAGCGCAAGTATTTGATAAAGCAAATTTATTGAGAGAAGATGTTAAGGTAACATATTCTACTAGCAATAAGAAAACCGCGGACTTCGATCGTTTCGGTAATTTAACTGTAAAGAAATCAGGAAAATTTTCTGTTATAGTAACAGCTGAAAACCTTAAAAAGACACTCGATATTCAATCCAAAACCAACCCAGTAAAAAGCCTCAAGTTAGATAGTCCTTCCAATGAAATTAGAACAGGAGATGTAATCAAATTTGATGCAAAACCTATGACTTCTAGAGGAAGGCTGGTTAAAGATGTGCCAATCTCCTTTTCCTATACAGGCACAGCAGTGTACTCTGATGTATTTATAAATAATAAATCATCTGAATCAGTAGGGTTGCCTGCATCTGGATTAATTACCGAAGAAGGTAAATTTGTTGCGGAGACACCAGGTATCTATACAATTACTGCTCAGACTAGCGGATATTCTGCGATGGCAAAAGTTAAGGTAGTTCCTAGAAATGTTAAAAAAAGAATTGAAGTAGTTGGCCATGGGACTGTTACAAATCACCACACCTCAGACCTATGGGTATGGCCTGGAGTAGGCAAACACAAAGGCAAGGATTTTGCGGTCACTGGGACGCATAGCGCTGATGGTGAAGCTTATTTTTGGGATATTACAGATCCATCTAAGATGGCCATAATTGATACAATCAAAGTTGACGCGCGCACCGTAAATGATGTGAAAATAAGTGAAGATGGTCGCGTTGGAATTATTTCAAGAGAAGGTGCCTCTAATCGTAAAAATGGACTTGTTATTCTTGATGTAACCGATCCATATAATGTAACCATAACCAAAATGTACGACGATGATTTAACAGGCGGAGTCCACAATGTATTTATTTATCAAGACCATGTATATGCACTTAGCGCTGGCACTAGGTATGACATTATCAATATTAGCGATCCAGCAAATCCATTTAGGGTTAGCTCCTACGAGTTAGACACCCCAGGGCATAGCATTCATGATGTCTGGGTAGAAAATGGCATAGCCTACTCATCCAATTGGAGCGATGGAGTCCACATCGTTGATGTTGGAGGAATACCGCAAAAAGAACAATCAAGAGATAAGTCAAATTTTAATCCCTTCTTAGCGCTTGCTGGAAAGGGAAGTCCCGGCAATCCAGTAAAGCTTGGAAGTAAATCAGATCCAAATGGTCATAATCATGCGACCTTCCCATTTGTGAGCCAATCATCAGATAGGTTTTATATGATTAACGGGGATGAGTGGGCAAAAGCTATTCCAGGTTCAAGTGAAAGAATATATCAAGGCGGGTTTCATTTTGTTGACTTTACAGATGTTAATAACCCTGTAGAAACTGCAATTTATCAGGTGCCCGAAGTAGGGTCACACAATCATTGGGTGGAAGGTGATATTCTCTATGCTGGTTATTATTATGGCGGTATACGAGTACTTGATATTTCAGGAGAATTACTGGGAGACCTATATGCTCAAGGACGCGAAATAGCATTTTTTGAAGGAAGAGACCCTAACGGTAAAATCCCAAATGAGACCAATGTGTGGGGTGTCATTCCCTATAAAGGTCTAATATATTTTGCAGACCATTATAATGGTCTTTGGGCGGTTAAGCTAGTTGATGATCAACCAATGGGGACAAATTAATGATTAATTTTGCGAAAATATTTCCAATACTATTTTCAATTATTATTGGAATTGGTAATCTAAATGCAAAGGATTATTATATCTATGTATGCGCTGAATCTGAAGATGAGGTTGCCCTTATCCGTTTTGATGGTAAAAAAGCCTATGTAGAAAAAACAATTCCTGTTGGTGTATGGCCGTTAGAAATTGAAGGGCCTCATGGTATCACGGTCGCTCCAGATGGTGAACATTGGTACTTGTCGATGGCGCATGGAATGCCATATGGTCATCTATATAAATATAAAACAGGATCCGATAAATTTATAGAGCGCGTTGAGCTTGGCATGTTTCCCGCCACAATGGAAATTTCAAAAGCAACCGGCCTGCTTTATGTTGTTAATTTTAACTTGCATGGTGGCCACAGCAAGGCGAGCACTGTTTCTATTGTTGATCCAGAAGAAATGATAGAGGTTGAAAGAGTTGAGACAGGAATTATGCCTCATGGTTCCAGAATGCTCAATAATGGCATGAAGCATTATTCTGTTGCTATGATGTCTGGAACACTTTATGAAATTGATGCTATGTCAATGGAATTAACCCGAACACTTTCTACCTCTCCGCCAATGAAAAAAGGAGGCCACTCATCGCATAATATGCATTCTATGGATCATTCAAAGATGAAGAAGTCCAAAAAACCTATGACGATGAAAATGGATCATAATATGCCAGCTGAAAAACCAACATGGGTTTACCCCCACCCAAATGATAATCTATTATATGTTGTAAATAATGGCACACACAACGTTGTTGAGGTTGATGTAAAAAAATGGAAAGTTCTAAGAACATTCAAAACGGATAAAGGTCCTTATAATTGTGAAGTTAGTAGAGATGGAAGATTTCTTGTTGTAACCTATAAAAGTGCGGCCAAAACCGGTGTGTGGGATCTAAAAAAAGGCAAGGAAGTTGCAAAGTTTAACAATACTCGCAAAGTAACACATGGGGTATCTATTTCACCTGATAGTAGATATGCTTTTGTAACTGTTGAAGGTGTGGGGAAAGAGCCTGGCGCAGTTGAGATTTTTGATTTACAAAAGCTAAAAGCCGTTGCGGTAGCTGAGATTGGAAAACAGGCTGGTGGTATCGCTTTTTGGAAAATGACTAATTAGGGATTAACTGTCAACATCCCTTTCTTTTTTTGTCATTTCGAGTACGATTTTTGTGCTTCCTTTAAAACTTACATGTTGCTCTTTTGTTGCTTTATAGTAATACCATAGAGTTAAGAAGTAAGTAATATGAAACCACCATTCTGAAATTCTACTCTCCGTATATAATTTGATAAAATAAACACCATCTATAATAACAGTTGCCATAAATAACATGGTGACCATCATAGTTGGTGGGTATAACCTTCTTTTTATCGCAAACATTTTTTTATACAAATCGTTTCCAAGTTCCGGATGTTGTTCAAGATATTCTCTTACATTAACACCAGTGCCTACGAAAAAAAACATAACAAGAGTTTGGGCAGCAATAAAAATGATGCTAACCATTAGATCAAAAGTAATGCGATGGGTTATCCAAAAATCAAAATAGTGATTTAGCCCAATTTGGATTAACCCAATTCCTGAAATTGCTACAAGCGCATAACACAATATCATAAAAAACCACATTATAAATCCAATCTAAACATTAAAATGAAAAAATATACAATCGCCATCTTGAACAAGATATTCCTTACCTTCAAGCTTTGATAAGCCTGCTTCTTTTACAAGTTTTTCTGAACCCATTTTAATTAAATCATCATATTTGATTATTTCAGCTTTAATAAATCCTTTTTCAAAATCTGTATGAATTTCGGCTGCTGCCCTAGGAGCCGTAGAACCTTTTTTTATTGTCCAGGCGCGTACTTCTTTTTCTCCTCCAGTAAAATAGGTCTCCAAATCTAATGATTTAAATGCTTTTCTGATTAATACATTTAATCCTGGCTCATTCAGATTATATTCACTCAAAAATTCTACCTGCTCCGTATTATCTAATATGGATATTTCTTGTTCTACTTTTCCACAAAGTTTAATTATTTCACCACCGTTTTTTTCTATATTTGCTACCAATGCATCTGAATATGAACTATTTTTATCAGACATTAATTCTTGTTCATTAATATTGGCTACATACATAATTGGCTTCGCTGTCAAAAGAAATAGATCTTTAATACATTTAAAATCTTTTTTGTTTGATGTAAAATTTCTCACAGGGTTTCCATTATCGCAAAACTCTTTCAATTGTTTTACTATATCAATATTGCCCAATATGCTCTTATCAGATTTGGACAACTTCTCTAAGCGAACTAAGCTCTTATCTATGGTGTTTAGATCAGCAAGTAGCAATTCTGTTTCAATCAATTCTATATCTCGAATAGGATCAATATTCTCTTCAACATGAGATATGTTATCATCTTCAAAACAGCGCACAACATGAATAATGGTATCAACTTGCCTAATTTGACCTAAAAATTGATTTCCAAGACCCTCACCTGTACTCGCTCCCTTTACTAGTCCTGCAATATCAGTAAATTCAACAGTAGCTGGCGTAACCACTTCTGGATTGTAAATCTTTTCTAATATATTTAGCCTTGAATCAGGAAGTGGGACTATTCCCACATGTGGTTCAATAGTACAAAAAGGATAATTTTCGGCGGGAACAGATGAAGAAGTTAAAGCATTAAAAATTGTTGATTTACCTACATTTGGCAGACCAATTATTCCGCAAGTTAGAGACATATAATTTTATATTTAATATATATTAATTAAAAGGGGTCAACAGAAGGATCTTGCCCATAATCCCAAGTAAGACTTTCAAAAAGACCCACTTGAAGGTCTTTAGCAAAATAAATTGCTTTATTTTTTACTTTTAGCACTGCATCTCCCCAAACCATGTGCGTGGGTCTAGTAATGAATTTTTTTATATCAATATGATATGTAATTTTTTTATGATATGGACGAACCTGTCCTTTAAACTTTAAATCTTTTACTCCAAGCGCACGCCCTTTTCCTGTGCCGCCGGTCCAAGTTAAAAAGAAACCAAGTAGCTGCCAAAAACCATCAAGACCCAGGCACCCTGGCATAACAGGATCATTTTTAAAATGACATTCAAAAAACCAAAGTGATTTATCTATGTTTAGTTCGGCTTCTATTTCACCCTTTCCATATGCTCCTCCCTCATCAGAAATATTGATGATTTTATCCATCATTAACATAGGAGGCATTGGAAGTTTACCGTCAAGATTTTCAAATAATTTTCCAATTCCACTGTTTAGCAAATCTTTTTTAGAAAACTGTTTTTTTCTAATCATATTTTAATCCACTTCATTGGTTTAATTTACTTTCAAAATACATTAAAGAAGACATTGTTTTGTAAGTCGTTTTTTTCATCACTTTTTTCATTAAATTTTAATTTGAATAAAGGAGAAAATATGTCAGAATGGGTTTTATTGTTAGGGGGGTCTACTGGTCACGGTGCAGCAACAGCTAAACGATTAGCCAAAGATGGTTACGGAATCATTGCTTTTCATTTTGATCGTGGTGAAGCAAAAAAAATAGCTGAAGAAACAATTAATGAAGTACAAAGCTTAACAGATGGCCGCTGTCATTACTTTAATACGAATGCAGCTTCAGAAGAAGCTATGGATTCATTTATACCACAAATAAAAGAAATAACAAATGGGTCAAAACTAAAGCTACTACTTCACTCGATTGCGTTTGGAACCACAACCAATTATTTTGGTGATAAGCCAGTCACACAAAGACAAATGGATATGACCGTTCATGTTATGGGTAATTCAATTTTATATTGGACTCAAAAACTATATAACGAAGAACTCTTGGGTTCTGGCTCAAGGATAATAGGCTTAACAAGCGAAGGTAATTATTTAGCAATGGAAGGCTATGGACCTGTTAGTGTTGCTAAAGTTGCAATGGAGGCAATTATTAGACAAATTGGTTGGGAGCTAGGCCAGTTTGGTATCACAGCAAACTCTGTTCAAGCTGGAGTTACTCCTACAAGAGCATTGACAAAAATTAACGATAGATGGGAAGATTGGGTGGAAAACACAAAAAGAAGAAACCCAATGCGAAGAACTACCACCCCGGAGGATGTAGCAGGAACGATATCTATGCTATTAAAGCCCGAGGCTGATTTTATTAATTGTTCAATAATTTATTGCGATGGTGGAGAGCACCGATCTGGCACAATTTAAACTACGATTCAGAATTTTCTAATTCAGATCTTTGTTTTATTATATCTAATAAATCGAAATTTTCTTTAGTTGGCTGAAGTTGAAAACATTTTTCTGCTTCCTTAAGGGCATAGTCCCACCAGCCTTTTTTAGTATACATTAGCGATAAATTATAATGTGCTTTACTTAAGGATTGATAATCCTCTCGATTGAGATTATTCAAAGAAGCAGGGTACAATCGTGTTACTTCTTTAAACTCAAGGATAGCTTCTTCAACCAGCCCCTTTTTTGCATACCACTCTCCAAGCTCTAAGTGGCGCTGTGGATCATCTTTGCAACTACTTATAAATACCAATGTAGCGGTTAAGAATAAAGCTTTAAATATAATTGAGTACTTCATATATGATGTCAATTTCAGATTGGAAGGTCCAATAAAGCAAAACATTTATACACACTGATCAAAAAATAATTTATTATATTGATCTTCATTTTGTTAAAGCTAGGCGCTTCCACCTTGAGCAGACAAATTAGAAATCTCAATTCCATATGAACCAATAGCAAGCTCCCACATTTGCTCATCTCTATTATTAAATACAAAATCGGAAGATGTTTCTTGAATAATCCAGTCTCCATTTTCCACTTCAGACTCTAGTTGGCCTGGTGACCAGCCTGAATATCCCATCATAAATTTATATTTACATTTTTTATTTGATTGGACCATTTTCACTGATTCAATATGACTCGACATAAATAAATTATCTGAAATTTTAACGGAGTTTTTAATCATAATGTTGTTATCATGAACAACAATCCCCCTTTCTATAGATACCGGACCGCCAAAATAGAGCGACACATCACTATTTACTATAAAATCAATTTTTTTATTTAATTCACTTATGATTTTCAAGCTTAGATTTTTTTCTATCCTTTTATTAATTATTAATCCAATTGCACCATAACTATTATGTTCGCAAATGAAGATTACGGATTTGCTAAAGCGTTCATCTTGCATATGGGGCATGGCGATTATTATTTGATTTAATAAAGTCTTCATTTTCTTTAAAAATATTTCATCAATAATACACCAAACTTTTTTTGTATATAAACCACTAAATCTTTTTTTGATACGAAAAGGAAAATTCGTAACTTCTAGGTCGGCATCAAATTCTCTTATAATTATAAAATTATGAAATCAAATATAGATAAAATAATAATCAAGGGCGCAAGACAACATAATTTAAAAAATGTTAATGTTGATATATTAAGAAACAAGCTTGTAGTCGTAACGGGTTTATCCGGATCTGGAAAATCATCGTTAGCCTTTGACACTCTTTATGCTGAAGGACAAAGAAGATATGTTGAATCGCTTTCTTCGTACGCAAGGCAGTTTTTAGGGCTAATGGAAAAGCCTGATATTGATTATATAGAAGGCTTGTCGCCTGCAATATCTATTGAACAGAAAGCATCTGCAAGAAACCCTAGATCAACAGTTGGCACGGTTACAGAAATTCATGATTATTTAAGGCTATTATACGCCAATATAGGTAAGCCTCACTGTTGGATATGTAATAGGCCAATACAAAAACAAACCGTGCAGCAAATTGTTGATTCTATCATGAAGTTCAAAAAAAATACAAAAATTAATATATTAGCACCGATAGTAAGAGGGCGAAAAGGTGAGCACAAAGGCGCACTTTCTAATGTGAAAAAAGAAGGATTTTTACGGGTACGTATAGATGGAAAAATAAAAAATATTGATGATAAAATTCAGCTAAACAAAAATAAAAAACATACAATCGAAATTGTTGTTGATAGATTAATTCTTGATGAAGATTATATGGATCGCTTAACAGAATCTGTAGAGCTTGCTTTAAAAATTGGTACGGGTATGATTATAATCCATGAATTACCTGATGGCGACCATTTATTCAGTGAGCATTTTTCATGTCCCCATTGTGAAGTATCTATGGAGGAATTATCAGCCAGAATGTTTTCGTTTAATTCTCCCTATGGCGCTTGCTCAAATTGCGATGGCTTGGGCTCTCATATGGAGATTGACCCTGAAATGATTATTCCAGATAAAACAAAGTCAATAATTCAAGGAGCTATATTACCGCTTGGCGAGCAACCAAGGGGTAATTGGTATGGAAGTATATTAAAAAGCCTTTCAAAAAATTATAATTTTAGTTTTACAACGCCATGGTATAAGCTTGATCCAAAAATTCGAGAAATACTTTTAGTGGGGACTGGAAGTAAAAAATTAAAAATGCAATATTCATCTGAAAGATGGAGCGGTACCTACACGGGTGGGTGGGAAGGAGTAATTCCGAATCTTATGCGAAGGTACAAACAAACAAAGTCCAACCATATTCGTGATTGGATAGAACAATTTATGAGCATGAGACCCTGTCCTAATTGTAAAGGATCTAGGCTAAAGAAAGAGTCAAGATCTGTCACCGTTAATAATACGAGCTTAGGGGCCCTTTCTTCATATCCAATCAAAGAGATTAAATATTTTTTCGATAAAATGAAATTAAATGAAATGGATACAGCTATAGCTGATCAGATTATTAAGGAAGTAAAAAAGCGAATCAGCTTTTTGATTGATGTTGGTCTTGATTATTTAACATTAGATAGATCTGCAACAACGCTTTCAGGAGGGGAAGCTCAAAGAATTAGGCTTGCTACACAAATTGGCAGTCAATTAGTAGGTGTTCTTTATATTTTAGATGAACCTTCAATTGGGCTACACCCAAGAGACAATAACCGTTTACTTGGTTCATTAAAAAAACTTAGAGATCTAGGGAATTCGATTATTGTTGTAGAACATGATCAGGAAACAATGGAAGAGGCTGATCAAATAATTGATATTGGTCCAGGTGCTGGAGAACATGGTGGAGAGATAGTATTTTCAGGCACCCCTAGTGAAATAATCAACTCAACCTCTTCAATCACTGGTCAATATTTATCTGGTAAAAAATCTATCACTATTCCAAAGAAACGGCGAATAGGAAACGGTAAAAAAATATCTTTAAAACAAGCCTCGGGAAATAATCTCAGAGAAATTAATACCACGTTCCCGCTTGAAAAATTTATTGTGGTAACCGGTGTTAGTGGCTCAGGAAAGAGCACCTTAGTAAACGAAACATTATACCCGATTTTATCAAAAGAATTGAATGGATCCAGGGCATATCCACTACCTTACAAAGAGGTCGAAGGCTTAGAGTATCTTGATAAAGTGATTGATATAAATCAAAAGCCTATAGGGCGAACACCTCGATCTAATCCCGCCACGTACACCGGAGTGTTTACGTTTATTAGAGATTTATTTGCCCAATTACCCGAATCAAAAATTAGAGGGTATAAACCAGGAAGATTTTCATTTAATGTTAAAGGTGGTCGATGTGAATCTTGTGAAGGTGATGGAATAATTAAGATTGAGATGAATTTTCTTCCAGATGTGTATGTTACCTGTGAGGTGTGTAAAGGAGCTCGCTATAACAGAGAAACACTTGAGATTAAATATAAAAATAAAAATATTGCAGAAATACTAAATATGTCTGTTGAAGAATCGCTTAATTTTTTTACTAATATTCCACAGGTAATGAAAAAACTTACTACATTAAATGATGTTGGCTTAGGCTATATTAGATTAGGCCAACAAGCCACTACGCTTTCTGGCGGTGAAGCACAGCGCATTAAGCTGTCAACAGAGCTTTCCAAGTCAAGTCGAGATAAAACATTTTATATTCTTGATGAACCCACAACAGGCTTACATTTTGAAGATGTAAAATTACTTCTAGGCGTTTTACAAAGACTTGTAGATAAAGGAAATACAGTGGTTGTGATAGAGCATAATTTGGATATCATTAAAAGCGCAGATTGGATAATTGATCTTGGACCTGAGGGTGGTGTTGATGGGGGTGATTTAATTGCTGCTGGGACACCTGAAGAAATAATCAATCATAAATCATCCTATACTGGTGAATTTCTAAAACAAATAATAAAGAAGAAAAAGGCAGCATAATGAAAAACCCAAAAGATCTTAATCAATATTATAAGTATTGGGAAGTCACTAAGGACCTAATAGACCAATGCATTGATATAATGCTTAACTTGCGCCAGTCTGGACATCCTGGAGGCTCCAGATCTAAAGTACATGCGATGGTAACAACTTTACTTTCTGGTGCAATGAGGTGGGATATTAGAGATGCAGGAAAAAGATTTGCCGATCGATATGTTTTGGTAGCAGGACACACAAACCCTGTTGTATATGCGACTCTTGCAGTATTAAACGAAGCTCTAAGAATTAAATATAAACAAACAAAATTGGAAAAATACACTCATCATAAAGGTGAAGATTTTCAATTAGTCTGGGAAGATTTAATTACCTTGAGAAATAATAAAGGCCTACCAGGCCATGCTGAAATGGAAGGCAAAACATTATTTTTTAAATTTAATACAGGGCCAAGTGGCCATGGTTCACCTGCTGCTGCTGGAGAAGCGCTTGCTTTAAAATTAGCAAAAACTCCGGAGGTTAAAGTTTTTGCATTTGAGGGAGAGGGTGGCCTAACAACGGGCGCATCCCATGAAACAATCAATTCCGCATGGGGTCTTGGTTTGGGTAATTTGATTTATTTTGTTGATTGGAATGATTTTGGTATTGATGCACGTCCTTTTAGCTCAATTGTTTATGGTTCACCCAATGATTGGTTCGGTTCGCATGGATGGCATGTTGAAGGAGCATCAAATGTAGAGGATTGGGATGAGCTTACAAATGCCTATCACAAATTATTAGTAGAAAATGCGGATTCCAATACTCCCAAGGTGATTTACGGAAAAGGAATAAAAGGAAGAGGATATCACAAAAAAGATTATGCAAGTCATGGTTCTCCGCATAAACGAAATTCAGAACTTTTTTGGAAAACAAAAGAGGATTTTGCTGAAAAATATAATATAGAATTTAATGGTTTTGCTGAAGCTGAAGCTTCTAACCGCGAGGCACAAGAACATCAGGCTAAATCCTATTTTGACACTGTGTTTTCCGTGCTTCATTCAAACCAGGAATTAGTCGATTATTTAGCAGATACTTTAATTGAATTAGGTGAGTCAGTTCCTGAAAAATTAGATGATTGCAAAATCACAATAAAAAATCCAGCTGATGATTCAAAACTTTTTAACGTTAATTCATTACCAGAAACCTTATTTGTAGACCCAGGAACTAAAGCTCCAAATAGAGTCGGTTTATCAAAATATGCTAGCTATATAAATTCACGCTCTATAGATAAATATGGAAGACCTCTTGTTATAGCAATGAGTGCAGATTTAGCAGACTCTACTAATATTTCAGGGTTTGCAAAAGGATTTGAAGGTTCAAAAGATCTAGGATTGTATGACTATAAAACAAACCAAGAAAGCCCTCTGATTCCGCAGGGAATCACAGAATTCACTAATTCTGGAATGCTTGCTGGATTAGCAACAGTTAACTTTGATGAAAAACCATACGAAGCGTTTAATGGTTTCTATGGTGCAATGAGCACTTATGGCTCATTTAGTTATTTAAAATATGGCCCTATCAGGTTATTTAGCCAACTTGCCCAGGATTCAAATTTAAAAGTTGGTAAATTAATTTGGATTGCTGGTCATTCGGGGCCCGAGACTGCAGAAGATAGTCGAACGCACTTTGGTATTTTTGCTCCAGGTGTGACGCAATTATTTCCTGATGGCCATATAATTAATCTACACCCATGGGAGCACAATGAAGTTGCACCTTCGCTTGCTGCTGCCTTATCTACTGATGTTCCAATAGTCGCATTACACCTTACCAGGCCACCAGTGGAAATTCCTGATCGTAAAAAATTAGGTATGGCATCACACCTTGATGCATCTAAAGGTGCTTACATTATTAAAGACTATAATAATGATAAAGAAAAAATGGGAGTGATTATTGTTAGGGGCACTAGCTCAACGAGTTCCGTAGTTAGCTTAATTGATCAATTAAAACAAAACGGCCCAAACGTAAAAATAGTATCAGCTATTTCCTGGGAATTATTTTCTAAACAATCAAAAGATTATCAAGAAAATATAATAAGCCATACAGAATGGTCAGACTCTATGGTCATTACAAATGGCGCATTACGGTTGATGCATAAATGGATTTCAAATAAAATAGTTGAACAATACAGCATGAGCCCAGATTTTGATAATAGATGGAGAACGGGTGGATCGGTTGATGAGATTGTTGCTGAATCAAAACTTGATAGCAAAAGCATCATGGATGGAATTATAAAGTTTGCCAATGAACGACCTAAAAGACTAGAATTAATTAAAAAATCACTACCCTCATAATGTTGAAAATTTGACGACCTTGAATCATTTTTGTAGGTTCCAACTACGTTTTTATTAATATTTTATCTATTTTGAGCCAAATTTGACCGAAATCCATATTAATGACCCCCAGCCGTTTGATGAAGATTTAGCAGTAGAAAAATCTCTTAGGCCAAATCAAATGAACGAGTTTATTGGTCAAAAGGAAATAGTAGATAGCCTAAAACTTTATATTGAAGCAGCAAATAAGCGTGGTGAATCACTAGATCACGTTCTTTTTTTTGGCCCACCAGGGTTAGGCAAAACTACTCTTTCAATCATCATCGCTAGGGAACTTGGCGTTAATATAAAACAAACCTCTGGACCGGTACTAGATCGTGCAGGTGATTTAGCCGGAATACTTACAAGCCTTGAAGATAAAGATGTGTTTTTTATTGATGAAATTCATCGGTTAAATGCAATTGTAGAAGAATATCTTTATTCAGCTATGGAAGATTATAGAATTGAAATTATGATTGATAAAGGTCCAAGCGCACGAAGTGTTCAATTGAACGTGGAGCCATTTACTCTGGTTGGAGCAACAACACGCCTGGGAAGCCTCACTTCCCCCTTAAGAGATCGTTTTGGTGTGATACTTAGATTCGATTATTATGAAACCGATGATTTATATGAAATAATTAAACGCTCTGCTGAAATTTTGGATGTTGAAATAGATAAAGATGGCGCATTAGAACTCGCTAGTAGATCAAGGGGAACACCAAGAATTGCTAATCGTATATTAAGACGAACACGTGACTATGCCGAAGTAAAAGCCAATGGTAAAATCAATGCATCCGTTGCAAAGGATTCATTATCATCTCTTGGAATTGATCAATACGGACTTGATTCAATGGATCGAATGATTCTTGAAACATTAATTGATAAATTCAGTGGTGGTCCAGTAGGGCTCAACTCCCTTGCGGTTGCAGTAAGCGAAGATGTTTCAACGATTGAAGATGTTTATGAACCATATTTAATTAAAGAAGGATTTATTCAGCGGACCAACCGAGGGCGCATCGCCCAAGAAAAATCCTATACACATTTAGGAAAAACTATAACAAAAAAACAACAAAGGTTATTTGAATGATTGAAAAAAAGAAAAAATGGAAACTCGCAGATTTTGATTATCCATTACCAGAGAAATATATAGCACAATATCCAGCAAAACGAAGAGACCAGTCTAAGCTTATGGTAATACATAAAGACTCTGGCGAAATCGAACACAAAACGTTTTCCAATCTTCCTGACTATCTCAGAAAAAATGATTTATTAATTACAAACAATACCAAAGTTTTTCCTGCAAGGCTATATGCAAACAAGGATCGCACTGAGGCAAAGGTGGAGGTTTTCTTATTAAGAGAGCTTGAAAATGATCTGTGGGAAGTTATGGTTCGACCTGCAAGAAAAGTACGCATCGGAAATAAATTAATGTTTACTAAAAATGTTTATTGTGACGTAATTGATAATACAATATCTGGTGGGCGTGTAGTAAGGTTTGAATATGAAAATGAAGATATCTATGAAGTTATAGACAAGGTCGGTATTTCTCCACTTCCGCCATATATAAAGCGTGAATCTGAACCAAAAGATAAAATTAGGTATCAAACTGTGTTTGCAGAACAAAGAGGAGCCGTAGCTGCCCCAACAGCTGGATTGCATTTTACAGATGGCTTGATTAGTAGAATCCATAAAAAAGGAGCTAAAACCGCTCATACTACACTACATATTGGACTAGGAACATTTCGACCTGTTCAAGTAGAAGATTTGAATCGCCATCAAATGGATTCTGAATATTTCGAGGTTTCACCACAAACTGCCCTTAAGATCAATGAAACAAAAAAAAGAAGAAGAAAAGTCTTTGCTGTTGGCACATCAACTGTCCGCTCATTAGAGACCGTTGCAGTTTCAGGCTTTCAAGTTTCTCCTAAACGTGGCTGGACAGATAAGTTTGTTTATCCGCCATATGATTTTAAGATGGTTGATGCAATGATCACTAATTTTCACCAACCAAAAAGCACATTGCTAATGATGGTTTCCGCATTTTGCCATCGAGATCTCATTATGAAAGCATATAGAGAAGCAAAGAAAAACAATTATAGGTTTTTAAGTTATGGTGATGCAATGTTAATTATGTAGCATTTGAATTCATGATTACATCTGCGATTATTCCAGCCGCTGGATCTGGATTAAGATTTGGCGAAAAAAAACAACTTAAAGAAATCAATGGAATGCCATTGATACATTATACGCTTTTACCATTTATTTCTTCAAAAATGATTGATGAAATCATCATAGCTGTTTCTAAAGATGATATAAATATTATTAATTCAGTTGTTAAAACAATTAATTCAACGAAGCCTATGATAATTGTTGAGGGTTCATCAACTAGGCAAGGCTCTATTAAAAATGCTTTAAAAGAAATTAATGACCAATCCAAATGTATTTGTATTCATGATGCAGTTAGGCCGTTTATCCAAAAAGAACTAATAGAAAAAACGATCTCATCTTTAAAGGATTGTGACGCTGTTATTGTTGGGAATAAATCTACCGATACTCTAAAAGAAGTTTCAAACAATGTAATTACTAACACCATAGATAGAGAAAAAATATGGCAGGTTCAAACCCCCCAAGTTTTTTTAAAGAACGCCCTTTTAAGTGCCTATAGCTATGCTGATAAAGAAAACATAATTGGCACAGATGACGCCATTCTATTAGAAAAAGCCGGTTATGAGGTAAAAATTATTAATGATAGATCTATCAATTTTAAAATAACAACGAAGGAAGATTGGATAGTAGCCGAAGCGCTATTTAATCATATGAAATAATGTATAAAGTAGGAATTGGTTATGACGTTCATCAATTAAAAAAAGGTGAACAATTGATTTTGGGTGGCGTGAAAATACAATTTGATTACGGAATAGTTGGGCATTCAGATGGAGACGTATTGGTGCATTCTATTATTGATTCAATCTTAGGGGCTTCCGCCCAAGGTGATATAGGCAATTTTTTCCCTAGTAGTGACGCTCGATTGAAAAATTATAGCAGCCTTAAAATGTTGAATACTATTTACAATGAAGTGATTAAAGATAACTTCATTGTTAATCATATTGATTCAGTTATTATTCTACAGAAACCCAATGTTTCAAATTTTATTGAAGAAATGAAAAGCAATATTTTAAGTAATATTGATATAGGCAAATCTTCAATTTCAATAAAAGCGACTACTACTGACCACCTAGGGTTTATTGGTAAAGGCAAAGGAATTGCTTGTCAAGCTATCGCAACATTAATTAATAATAATTAATTAATGATATTAAAATCAAACTCAAAAGTGAATTTGGGCTTAAAGATTTTAAATCAACGCCCAGATGGAATGCATAATATTATAACACTATATAAGGAAATTGATTTTGGTGATATAATTCAAATTAAAAAGAAGAAAGAAGGTTGCTCCATTCAATCCAATGTTGAATGGATCCCCATGGATAAGTCAAATTTATGTTATCAGGCATATGATTTATTGAGCAAAGAAGTAAATAAAGACCTAGGCGTTGTAATAAATATAGATAAAAAAATACCAACAGGTAGTGGCATTGGAGGGGGCTCAGCAAACGCTGCAACTATGTTAAAAGGATTAAATTTACTTTATAGTCTTAGATTGAAAAAAAATATTCTTGAAAAAATTGGTTCAAATATTGGAGCTGATGTCCCATTTTTTATTAGAGGAGGTTCTCAAATTGGTGAGGAAACCGGATATAAGCTGACCCCAATTAATTTCAATTTAACTGATAATCTATTATTAGTAATCCCAGATATTTCAATTAGTACAAAATGGGCATATAGTAAGGTAAAAAATAAATTGAATTCTGAAGACAATATAGCTAAGTTCGCGGACTTGAAGAGAAATAATTTTCTCTCATTTGAGTTTTTTGAGAATGATTTTGAAAAGATTGTGATTCCTGCATATCCAGAGATTGGAGCTATTAAAAATAAGTTATTAGATAGCGGTGCAAAATTTGCCAGTCTGTCGGGAAGTGGTTCGACTGTGTATGGAATTTTTGACGATGAGGCTAAACTAAAAAAAGCTGAGTCATTTTTCCATAATTCGCACTTAACCATTCTAGCAAATCCTGTCTAACTTTTTTTGAATCCACCCTTTTCATAAATTAACAAAGAATATGTACTGGGGCGTCGTCTAATGGTAGGACACCGGGTTTTGGTCCCGGCGGTTGGGGTTCGAGTCCCTACGCCCCAGCAATAAAATTATGAATGATCAATTAAAAATATTTTCTGGTCGAAGTAATATTGCACTTGGCAAAGATATTGCAAATTATTTAGGCAAGGACCTTGGAAAGTTAACCATAAAAACCTTTTCTGATGGTGAGCTATGGCTTCAGTTTGAAGAAAACATAAGGGGTTGTGATGTTTTCATTATTCAACCTACAAATAGCCCTTCAGAGAATATTATGGAATTAATATTAATTATTGATGCAGCTGTTAGGGCTTCGGCAAAAACTGTGACCGCAGTTGTTCCTTATTTTGGCTATGGGAGACAAGATAGAAAGGACAATCCTCGCGTTCCAATATCATCACGGGTTATGGTTGATCTAATTACAGCAACGGGTGCAGATCGAATTATTACTATGGATTTACACTCTACCCAAATTCAAGGATTTGCTACAATCCCTTTTGATCATTTATATAGCAGAATGGTTCTGCTTGACGCAATTAAATCACTAGGGCTTGATGAAAAAAAATCTGTAGTACTATCTCCAGATGTAGGCTCTGCTAGGATGAGTCAGTCTTATGCCAAAAAACTTGGCATGCATTTTGCTCTAATTGATAAAAGAAGATATGCCCCAAATAAAGCTGAAGTTATGCACCTTATTGGTGATTTAGATAATAAAGATGTATTAATTATTGATGACATGATAGATACAGCAGGAACCACTGTGAACGCGGCGAATTCAGCAATTGAAAATGGTGCCAAGAGCGTTACTGCAGTTGCTACACATGCGGTATTATCTGGCCCAGCAATTGATAGAATAAAAGAATCAAAGATAAGCAAGCTTATTGTAACAGATACAGTTTCTATTCCTGAAAATAAAAAATTACACAATATGCAAATTGTTACAGTATCAGAAGTTTTTGCAGAAGCAATAAAACGCGTTTATGATGGTAAATCAGTTAGCGCACTATTTGAATTTTAAATTTAGGTAAATATTATGGAATCATTTTTTAAACTTGATGTAGAGCAAAGAGAACAAACTGGGAATGCAGCTGCGCGTTCTTTAAGAAGGAGCGGCAAAATACCAGTTAATTATTATTACAAAGGTGAATCAAATCAAAACATGTCCATTGATAAAAAAGTTTTGCATCAAGCAATACAGTCAGGGCAGCATGTTTTTGAGATGGAATTAGATGGAAACACAATTTATGTTACAGTAAAAGAAGCTCAATATCACCCTGTAACCGAAGAGATAATACATCTCGATTTATTACGAGTCAGAAGAGATGTAAAAATGAAATTTAGCATCCCTCTTAATTTAACTGGAGATGCTGTTGGAGCTGTTGAAGGCGGTATTGTATCTCAAGCAGCAACTTCAATAGAGCTGGAGTGCTTCCCTACAGATGTACCAGATAGTATTGATGTTGATATTACTAACTTAGAATTAAATGGGACTATAACCGCTATTGATATTTCACTTCCTGATGATACAGTACTTGTCTCAGCCGAAGATACTACAATTGCTATTTGTGCTCCTCCAAAAGCTGAAATTGAACCAGAAGTTGAAGAAGATGAGCTTGAAGAAGGAGAAGAACCAGCAGAAGGAGAAGAATCAGCAGATGCCAAAGAGGGAACAGATGGTGATAAGGGATCAGAAAAAGATGAAAAGGCAAAAGATGATTCATCTGAAGGAGATTCAAAAGAGGAGTAATGATTTCATTTGTGGGTCTAGGTAATCCTGGTAATCATTATGCAGATACGAAGCACAATGCGGGATTTTGGGTATTAGATGAGCTATGCAGAAGATGGAAAATTAATTTTCTTCCTGGAGATAGTGATTATGTCTATGCTGAAAGAAATGATAGCAAAGTGTTACTAATTAAACCAACCACTGGTATGAATAATAGTGGCATAATTATAAAGTCCATTATAAAAAGATGGAATTTGAAATTAGAAAATTTTTATGTCATATTTGATGATGTTGATTTACCATTAGGAAGCTTAAGGATTAAACCCTCAGGAGGCGATGGGTGTCATAGAGGGATGGAATCAATTATCTATCGATTAGGAAATACCCAATTTCCTAGAATCAGATTTGGGATTGCCGCTGGCAAAAACCTAAGACCAGCTGAAGAATATGTTTTAAAGAACTTTAGAAAAAAAGATCAAGTATTGGCAAATGAAGTGATAGTAAAAGCTGCTGATGCTGCGGAATCCATAATAAATAATGGATTAAACAAAACAATGAATCAATTTAATGCTTGATAATCAATTTAAACCTAGGAGTATTTAGTGGATAATCTTTTGTATTTAGCAACTTGTTCAGGAATAATCGCAATGTTATTTGCATTTTGGAAGACAAGTTGGATCAATAAGCAAGATCAAGGTACCGAAAAAATGGAACGTATTGGTCAAGATATTGCTAAAGGAGCGATGGCTTTTCTTAAGGCGGAATACAGGGTATTGGCGATATTTGTATTAGTAGTTGCATGCCTATTAGGTTTTGCAAATTATAATAAAGAGGGATCAAGTGCACTTGTAGCATTATCGTTTATTATTGGAGCATCAGCCTCAGGCTTAGCTGGATTTTTAGGAATGCGTGTTGCAACAAAGGCAAATAATAGAACCACAAATGCAGCACGAACCGGACTAGCTCCCGCTTTAAATGTGGCATTTACTGGTGGATCAGTTATGGGTCTTTCAGTAGTTGGGCTTGGCGTAATAGGGCTCAGCGTTCTCTTCATGTTTTATCTTTCATATTTTGATGGAGACTATAATAAGATTTTAAATGTCATTTCTGGTTTTTCATTAGGCGCTTCATCCATTGCTCTTTTTGCAAGAGTTGGGGGAGGTATATATACCAAAGCAGCTGATGTTGGCGCTGACCTGGTTGGAAAAGTAGAGGCGGGAATTCCAGAAGATCACCCGCTAAATCCTGCCACTATTGCAGATAATGTAGGTGACAATGTTGGTGATGTCGCTGGAATGGGTGCTGATTTATTTGAATCTTATGTTGGTTCAATTATTGGATCAATGGTGCTCGGAGCTACTATTTTATCATTTGGCTCATTCGATGCATCTTTTGTTCTACTGCCTTTGGTTATAGCAGCTTCTGGAATTGTGGTTTCAATTATCGGCACATTTCTTGTATCTGTTAAAGAAGGTGGAAATCCTCAAAAAGCTTTAAACATTGGTGAATTTGGGTCATCTGGAATCATGGTTGTTGTTATGTATTTATTGATTACAAACCTTTTACCTGATTCATTTATTTTAGGTAATAATACGTATACAAGCTTAGGTGTTTTCTGGGCTTCAACAATTGGCCTATTTGCAGGGCTTGGCATTGGTATGATAACCGAACACTATACAGGGACCAATACTTCACCCACTCTATCTATTGCGCGTCAGTCATTAACGGGACCTGCTACAAATATTATTGCTGGCCTTGGTGTTGGTATGCAATCAACCGCTGGACCTATTTTTATTATTGCTGCTGGCATAGTTGGTGCGCATTACTTTGCAGGACTTTATGGTGTGGCAATGGCCGCACTAGGCATGCTTGCTAATACAGGAATTCAACTTGCAGTAGATGCATATGGACCAATTTCTGATAATGCGGGTGGTATTGCTGAAATGGCTGAACTTCCTAATGAAGTTCGAGAAAGAACAGATAAATTAGATGCTGTAGGAAATACAACCGCTGCAATTGGAAAAGGTTTTGCGATAGGCTCTGCAGCATTAACAACATTAGCCTTATTTGCTGCTTATATGGTTAAGAGCGGAATTATCGATAAAGGAATTGATATTTCAAACCCCGCAGTAATGGCAGGTCTATTTATTGGTGGAATGTTGCCATTTCTTTTTTCATCCATGGCAATGGGCGCAGTTGGAAGAGCAGCCATGTCGATGATTGAAGAAGTTCGCCGTCAGTTTAGAGATATACCTGAGCTTAAATCTGCGTTAGATATATTAAACAAAAGTGAAGAATCAAAATGGTCTAAAGAAGATCGTGAAGCATATGAATTAGGTCTAACGAAAGCTGATCACGGAAGATGTGTAGAAATCTCTACGCAAGCAGCAATAAAAGAAATGGTTATGCCAGGTCTATTAGCTGTTATTACACCGGTATTATTCGGCTTTGGACCAAAACTATTTGGAAGCGATCTTGGACCGCAAATGCTTGGAGGGCTATTGGCTGGAGTGACCGTATGTGGAGTATTAATGGCAATTTTCCAATCAAATGCCGGCGGCGCTTGGGATAATGCTAAAAAAATGATTGAAGAAGGGATTAGTGTTGATGGCGAATCCTATGGAAAAGGCTCAGAAGCTCACAAAGCTTCTGTTGTTGGTGATACAGTAGGAGACCCATTTAAAGATACATCAGGGCCATCCTTAAACATATTAATTAAACTTATGTCTGTAGTGTCATTAGTCATTGCGCCACTGATTGCTTAGAATTGAAGGAGATCTAAATGAGATATTATGAAAGTTTATATATAGTTAACCCAAATTACGAACAAAGTAAAATTGATCAGGCAATGAAAGCTGTTTCAGATAAAGTGTCAGAATATGGATTCAATGTTATTAATCATTTTGTTTGGGGTAAGAAGAGATTGGCTTACAATATTCAAGAGCATAAATATGGCTCTTATGTGCTAATGCATTTTGAAACTGATTCCGTTGAAAATCTTGAACGATTTGAACGATTTATGGTTCTTCAAAAATCAATAGTTAGAAACCAAACAGTTCTACTTGATGAAAAACCTGAAAAGCAATCTGAAAAAGAGCAGTCTGCTGAAGAAGACAAAAGTAATAGCTCAAAAGATGATTTAAAGGAATCAACTAAAGATAAGCCATCAGAAGANNCCACTGACAGCGAAGAAGANTCAACTAAAGATAAGCCATCAGAAGANNCCACTGACAGCGAAGAAGATAAAGAGGAGAAATAATTATGGCATTTCAAAGCAAAAGAAAATATTGTTATTTCAAAGAAAATGCGATTTCCGAAATAGATTATAAAGATGTAAAANTATTGAGAAGATTTGTTACCGACCAAGGGAAAATAATGCCGCGCAGGGTAACGGGTACTAGCGCTAAAATGCATAGAAAATTAGTTAGAGAAATAAAAAAAGCACGGAANATTGCCCTAATGCCATACACTAATACAAGCACTGAGAGCTAATCATGGAAGTAATAATATTAAAAGAATATAAATCTCTAGGAGAAATTGGAGATATAGTNACTGTAAAACCTGGTTATGCCAGGAATTTTCTTTTCCCAAATGGTATAGCTGTCCGCTCTTCAAAGCGAAATATTGCGCTTGCGGCCGAACATAAAAAAACTGCGCAAAAGCGAGCTGNTAGAGAGTCTAAGGCTAATCAAGAAATAGTAGATCTATTGAAAAAAGTAGAAATTTCTATTGAAGTTGAAGTTGGAGATGAAGAAAAGATTTTTGGTTCAGTTACCAATCAAGACATACATAAAGCTTTAATTNAAAAAGATATAGAAATTGATCGACATTCAATTTTGCTTGACCAACCTATTAAAACATTAGGTATTCATAATGTGCCTATTAAGTTGTCGCATGGAGTAGAGCAAGAAATAAAAGTATACGTTGTTGAGGCATAATTTTTATTGCCTAATAAAAGTTAGTATGCATTTATATCGGTAAATTGAATTATGTTCGCCGATATATCATTCCCTATTTCAAGCTTTCAAGTTTTTTCCTATAAGATACCAGATATTCTTGCAACAAAGATATTAATTGGTTCAACAGTTAATGCGCCNCTAGGCAAAAGAAATGTCAATGGGGTTGTTGTAAAGTGTTATTCAGAAAAAAAATATCAAGGCAAAATAAAAGAAATAAACTCTCTTGTAGATGATAAGCCTATTCTTGATNACAATCTTTGGAAGCTAATTAATTGGTTATCAAGTTATTATAACACCCCTATTGGTCTAGCAGCAAAAGCAGCTCTACCATCAGAATTAAGAACTACATATGAACCAAAAAAAGAAAATTATATAAAGATTAATTCAGAGTATCATAAACAAAATATTTCCGGAGAGATTCAAAAAAAGATTATTAGCTATTTAAAAACAAAAAATGATTTTGTACCTATTAGTGAATTAAAAATATTTAGCTCTAATCCCTCATCTCCATGCAAAGCGCTTGAAGTTAAAGGAGCTGTTCGAATAGTAAAAAAAACAGTAATACCGGATATATATAATTTATCATTATCAGATAGCACAAAAAGAATTAACCTCACTAAGCATCAAAAAAATTCAATTGAAAAAATTTGTAAATCATTAAATAGTAATAAATTCNACCCATTTTTATTGCATGGTGTTACTGGTAGCGGAAAAACAGAAGTATTTATTGAAGCAGCAAAAAATGCAATCTCAAAAGATAAATCAGTAATTGTTTTGCTTCCAGAAATTTCTACCACTCCACAGATAGCTGGTAGATTTAGACAAGTTTTTGGCGATACAGTTGCAATATGGCATTCTAAATTATCTGCTTCATCAAGAGCTTGGATATGGAGAAAAATCTGCGAAGGAAATTTTAAGATTATTATTGGAGCAAGATCTGCAATTTTTACACCATTGAAAAATCTTGGATTGATTATTGTTGATGAAGAGCAAGAAAATGCATATAAACAAAATTCCCCCGATCCTAAATATCATGCTAGGGAAGTTTCTTTGATGAGAGGTAAAATAAACAACGCCACAGTAGTTCTTTCAAGCGCCACACCAAGTATTGAATCATATTATAATTATAAAAAAAATAAATATAAATATTTAGAGCTTCCTGAACGCTTTGGAAGAGCAAAATTACCCACCATTCATTTAGTGGACATGATCGAAGAAAATAAAAAAACAGAAAAGTTCGGCGCCGTGTTTTCTGAATTTATGTTAAATAAAATAGAGAGCAGAATAAAGAAAAATGAGCAAGTAATCCTTTTACATAATCGACGTGGATTTGCACCAATCTTAAGATGTACAGATTGTGGCGAGATTAGCTTATGTCCTCATTGCAAGATATCATTAACCTATCATCGGTTTGATCAAAGGCTTAAATGTCATTTTTGTAATTATTCAACAAAGGCACTCGATAAATGTATCAATTGTAAAAGCATAAATGTTAAGCTTAGTGGAACAGGAACTCAAAAGGTAGAAGCAGAATTAGAAAATTATTTCCCAAATATTTCCATTGATAGGCTTGATTTAGACTCTACTCCAACTGCAGCTAAAATATTTAACACATTAAATAAATTTTCTAATAATAATATTGATATATTAATTGGAACCCAAATGATTGCGAAGGGTCTTGATTTTGCGAACACCACATTGGTTGGCATCATTAATGCTGACACCGGCTTGTTTCTTCCTGATTTTAGAGCAGGTGAAAAAGTCTTTCAATTAATCTATCAAGCTGCGGGACGATCAGGGCGCGGTTCTCTTCCAGGTGAAGTAGTGGTTCAGACCTATAATTCTAATAATCCAATAATTCAACTTGCATCAAAACTCGATCTTAGCACCTATTACAAACAATGCCTGAACGAGCGGAAAGAATTAAATTATCCACCTTACAGCTGGTTGGTGCGATTAGAAATCAGAGGGAAAAATAAACAAGATGTCAATAAATCTATTGAAGCTCTCAATAATAAAATATCATCCCTACCTAAAGGAATGGAAAAACTGGGCCCAGCACATTGTTATAGAGAAAAACTAAAAGATCAACATCGAATGCAAATTGTTCTAAAATCAAATAAGAAGTATGACATTAATGGATCTAGGTTACAGAGCTTTTATAAGAAAATTATAAAAAATTATCAGCAAATAAATAAGAGCGGAAGTAAATCAAGATTAATCATAGATGTAAACCCAACTTCCTTATTATGAAAAAAAATCTTCTACTAATTATTACACTGAAGTCATTATTAATATCCCAATCTACATTTCCCGGGCTTAATTCTTGGACACAAAGTAATACGATTGGTTTATCAGGAGGCGGTTATCTCATATCGTATCAAAATGAATTTAGAAATGCAGCAATGCTTGTAGAGGCAAATAGATTTTTTCAATTAAATCTAATAAAATACCCTGCCGATATTAATGCACAGTCCATAATTGTTAACGGAGCTTATAAAGAGCATTATCTTGGTATTTCAATCAGACATATTAATTATGGAATTTTTGAATCTCGAACAAATGAAAATATAATAACAGGAAATTTCTCTGCGAGCGATACGCATATGCAAATGGGATATGCAAAATATTTATATAAGAATAAATTAATTATTGGGATTAATAGCGGTTTATTTTTAAGCAGCATTGAAAATTCTAATGCAACCGCTATAACAATCTCACCAAGCTTGTTATTGAAAGCTAATAAATTTACAGCTGCTCTTACTTTGGAAAACTATGGAAAGCTAATTGATTCATATGGGAATTCAAATGAGCCCATGCATGGTTCAATTATTTTTTCTATTTCAAGATCTTTAAAAAACTATCCTATTCAAATTGAATTGGATCAAATCTCCTACAATGGATTAAATTATAAATCGTATCACTTATCTGCGTTATATACAACTAAGAATAAAATTAATCTAAAGGGCGGTATATCATCAAATAGAGATGATCGAATTAACAGCAATCAGCTTAGCAAAGACATCTTAAATGATATTGGAGTAGGTATTGGATATGAATTTGATAATCTGATTCTTGATTTTAATACATACTCTTATTCCAATAACAATTTTATTTATGGTATTTCTATAGCATCTAGATTTTAGATATTATATATTTAATAATT
>PBCB01000029.1 GCA_002717765.1 Fidelibacterota bacterium
TAACCAGACCGAATATTACAGGCATTCAAGGTAGTGCACCTTATATTATAAAAGAAGGCGCCTCGGTCCAAATCAATGGCGATAATAATAAATTTACCACCGGCTCCCAAACGTCTAATGATCAAAATGACGCAAATATTTTAATCAACGACACTTGGCCAACCGGAATGACAGCAACTGTAGCCGCAAACGCTGTTGTAATTACTGCAGGATCTGGCGAGGTAAATGGAGTGGTTAAAATAAAGGATAGAGCTGGAAACGAGCATACAAATAATGGTCCTGTTGTCATTGATAATACCGCACCAGTGGTCAGTAGTATTAGCCCTGATAGCGATAGTGATAAAATTGTTTTTATTCAAAATGGTCAACACGATGGTGCAGCTACAACACTAACGATAGCAGGAAGCGGTTTTACTAATTCTGGAATTAGTGGATCAGATGGAAGCGTTAAGCTTGGATCTAATAATTGGACCGACTATGGATCTGTCACAGTTAATAATGATGGACAAATTACTCTCGCAAATGGCAGTAATGGAGATGCCAATGGAAGACTTATAGTATTAGATTTTGCAGGTAATGAAACGGTTGCTAGTGGTTATACTGTTTATGTAGACAATACAAAACCAACATCAAGTGGTATATCTGTAGGAGTTGTGAAGCAGGGTGGAACTGCAGTTCTATCAGGTGGAGGTTATAAGAATGGATCAGTTGAGTCTACTATAACTATTGGAGGGGAAAGCGCTGGTTCGACCACTTTTACTTATACCGTTGATTCAGATGCTCAAATTACAATCACTGGAGGATCTGGGGATATAAATAATGGTAATATTATAATAACAGATCCTGCTGGGAATATATCATCAGGAGATACAAAAAAATTAACGGTAGATAATACGAAACCGACCGTAGCATCAGTAGCAACTGCAACAATAAAAAGTGGAGCCACATCAGTGATAACTGGAAGTGGATTTTTTACCGCAATTGGTAGTAGTAATAATGGAGATGGGGTTACGATTACGGTTGGTGGTACTGCACCAGCAGGCATGACCTGGAATGTAGACAGCAATACGCAAATAACCATTACCGCAGGATCTGGGGAGGTAACCGAGGGGAATGTTGTAGTAATTGATGCGGCAGGCAATGCAAGTACAGATACTGGAAAACTATTAACGATCGATAATACTGCTCCCACTTTAACAGAAGTAAGCGTTGCTTCAATCAAATCAAGCGGGGAAACCGTTCTTACTGGATCAGGATTTTTAGTTGGTGGAGATATTCAAAATGTAAAAGTTGGTGGTAGTGTACCCACAGGGCTATCATATACGGAAGTGACAGCAAATTCACTAAAAATTACGGCAGGGTCCGGCGAGGTAGCGGATGGCTTAATTACCGTTACCGATGCAGCAGGAAATACCAGTACTAGTTTAGTTTATTTAACTATAGATAATTCATTACCAGCGATTAGCGGTGTTGGTACTGGAGCAATCAAGTCTGGGCAGACTTCTGTGATTAGTGGTTCTGGATTTAAGAACACCACCAATAATTCTAATCAAACCATTATTATACAAGAGATTTATGTAGGTGGCTCAAGACCGGCAGGTATGACCTGGGCTGTGGATGCTGCAAATAAAATTACAATCACTGCTGGGTCAGGTGAGGTAACCAATAAAAATATTACGGTTAAGGACTCAGCAGGAAATTGGAGCACAAGCACTGGACAATTCTTAACTATCGATAACACCGCACCTGAATTAACATCGATTACCGATCGCTGGATCAAGAATGGTGAAACTACAGTAATTAATGGCTCTGGGTTTCAAAGTTTTGGCGGCGATGCATCTGCGGTTACGATTGGAGGTAAAGATTTAGCAACTGCAGTAAGCGGAGGTGGACTGGGCGGAAGTTTTGCGGTGAATAGCGATACTAAAATTACCGTGACAGCAGGAGCTGGGGAAGTCACGCGTGGTCTTGTTACTGTTACCGATGCGGTTGGAAATGTGAGCGGTTCAATCAAGGCAATATCGATAGATAATACGAGACCAGCGGCACCTGAGAAACTCTGGCTCTCATGGAGTGACACTGGCACAGATGAAGATAATATTAGCTACGATACTACTCCAAATTTTCAAATAAAAGGCGTTAGCAGCTCAGACTCTATCGTGGTGAGAGTAACTAAAGCCGGAACAGCAAATAATGCTTCTTGGCTGGGTAAACCTTCATCCTCTAATGGAACTCAAAATTTATATTGGCAGGAAAGAACCAATGCTATTATGGCAGATCCAAATGATGCTAATTATAACACCTATGCTCTTCTTACAACAAACGCGGGTCCTACGCAATTAACAGATAATGGAGAGTATACCCTAACGGCTTTTGCTGTTGATAGCGCTGGAAATGAATCAGCTACAGGCGCTACTACAAAATATACTTTCGATAATATACCTCCAGATGAAGCATCCTTTACGAAGATCACGGCTGAAACGAATTCTGGTCAATCCGATACCGATTGGATCACCAATAGTAAGCGTCCTGCGTTTGTCGTGACTAATGTCCCAGTTGGACATCGCATTTTATTATATGCTGATGATAGTGATGATGTAGCAGGTGGAAAATATATAACCCTTGATGATGACACTACACGATCTGTTCCCGATACAATCGTAGTTGCAGAAGACCTTCCGCATGATCCAGTTCTAAAAAAAGTTAATGGTGTAGACGCTCATGATACGGGTGGGGTTGATTGGTATTATCGTCCTGTAATATATGATGTAGCCGGCAATAGTACATGGGGAGATCAGCAGGTTGTAGAGATCGATCAATTAGCAGATACTGCTACGATGACCTATGGCGATAATCCGGTTTGGTCAGGAGATAACACGGTTGATATTACGGTGAAATTTACTGATAATATGAATACGGTAACCGCACCCAAGATTGACATCTATTGGCCAGGGGACACGGACCCCACAATTGATGATGCGGCCATGACACAAGGAGCAAATGATTCAGTCTGGACCTATCAGTTAAATCTGATTGATGACAAGACTGGCAATGTTCGCGTAATCCCTAATGCGTATGATAAAGCGGGAAATTATTATGATCGCGTCGCTTCTGTAGATACGCTAACATTATTTTTGGATAATACACCACCTGATTCTTCTCATATTGGTCTGATCACTGCTTTTGGAGATACCAGCGTGACAGGGTGGTTCAATGATTTTACCGATTCATTAAAGTTTTTAGTACCATTAAATGCTAATGACTCTACATTGCTTCGAGGTGGAAAATTACGAATTGAGTCTAACGTAAGAGCGAAGCTCGGCGATAATACCTGGCGCGTTGTAAATAACAATGCGGGAAGCGTAGAAGATAGCATTATTCAACGAGGAAACACGGTTCCATTTGTACGGTCAAGGCAAAGCATTCTATCATCTTTAGATGGGACGCTTTTCCAGGGTGACACCATTCGCTTTAGAGCCACTGTTTTTGATCGCGCTGGTAATTCAACGAGCGGCGATCCTAGTAAGTCTGTATTTGTGCTGGATACAATTCCACCAGGGGAACGCCCTTTTGTTAATGATACATTATATACGCATAATGGAGCTATAAATTTACTACACGTTAATCGTGATACTATCTGGACGAATGATTCACTAAAATTTGCTTGGCTGGGTTGGCCAGATTCAGTATTGGTTAACGAGCGACCTTCTGGATTGTCCTATTANCGTTATTCTGTTTGGCAGAGNACAAAGAAAGACCCTGGNGTTANTGATTGGNCTGAATGGAGAACGTTTAAGAANCTTNCACAGGATACNNTATACACAACNATTGATTCNCTAAGACANGATAGAAAATATTATACTACGATATCAGCNNTNGATTCAGCTGGAAATAGATCCGATACNGTACGNTCNTCAATAGTCTTACGTCAAAATGTGGAACCNGTGATNACGGCGATCAATGATACTACGATCAAAGAGGATATTGANTGGAAAAGATTGCTTGAGGTTAAAGATGATGATGNAAAGACATTNCTAGGTGATGTGTTTACNTATGAATTGATCACGATGGCCGTGGATACAATTAAAAAAGATTCAGCGGTCGTAACTAACCTAAACGATGACAATACAAGCACATTTAAAGCAAAAGTATCCACCAGTGGAGAGCTGACCTTTACACCTTCNCCATTAGATTCCACGGGAAAGGATACACTATATTTATTTAGAATAGTGGTAACGGATGCGTGGACCAAGGATGATACGTTTGATATCAACGTAAAAGTACTCCCAGTCAATGATAACCCAATCATTGANTTAACCGCCTATACAAAATTTGGCTCNTGGGGATACAAGGAAGGTGCGCGTAGTGATAGCATCCCGTTAACGCGTTATGTTTACGATGAAGATAACGATACAACTGACTTAAAGTATACATTTAAGATAACAAGCTCATCTCAAAATAATCCNGGATATCCAACTGCTAAGATTGGATTTTTATCTCCGGTTAGTAGGGATTTCAAAAAGATATTTTTAAGCAATTTAATTGATGAGTATCCCACGTCAACTATCATGCAAAAAAATGATGCATATTTGATCTATCCTGCTGGCGTATCTGATCTAAAAGATCCTGTNAAGGTGGATTCGACCAGTAAGATAGGAGGTGTGTTTACAGACACCACTTATGCCTGGATTATGCCTACGGACACCACATCTCTGGATACGAATTATTATACGATCGATAGTATGATGGTAGAATTTACCGTGATTGATCCTGGCGGTCTCACNGGAAAGGATACGATACCATTCTTTATCAATCCAAAAAATGATCCTCCCGTATGGAGNGGNTTAAGAGATACGGTTGTTACGGAAAGNGATTCTATTTCACTAGACTTTGCAAATTATTTAACCGATACAGATGACACCCTACTTACGGTGTCTATTTTACCGCTAACTTATTCGGATAAAGTTAGTATTAAGACACCAAAAGACAGCATTAAAGGTGATACGGTATTTTATATTTCACGAGGGAAAAACGAACCCGTCAACTTTAAACCACAAGCATTATGGTACGACTATCAACCAGCAGATGTACCTGGCCAAGAAAATGTGCTTAGAGAAGGCTTGTGGAACCCAAAAGATACATTAAGCAATAGAATACAATTTGAAATTACGGCCGCTGATGATTCAGGAAGTGTTGCTAAAGATACATTTTCTGTTAAAATCCAACGCGTACCTCGTCCTGAGATCCGCATGTACGTTGTCCAAAACAATGCGTTTACCGATTACTATGAGATTTTTCTTATAGATTCGCTAGCTTCTACAAAGGACATCAGTTTGAAAGTTCAATCTGAAACGATACGTTTGGATACAGCGGCCGCATATATTTATGTAGGTAATCACTATATCAGAGGAGGNATTAAGGAGCGTGCATTCGACATATATGCTAAGGGTACTGTAGGAGACACAACTTTACCTACTAGAAACATAACTTTTACCTTAGCAAAAACCTATGGCAACTGGTCCGGGTCAAGTGCAGATGGTAGATTTGGTGTATTGGGTAGAACTGGCTCTGTGGATTATGATCAAACCTTAATGATCTTAGATTCNTCATTATTTGAACCACACTTTAACGATAAGGCATCTTATTTACTAGGCAACGAGTCCTCACGATTTAAAAAATCTGTTCAAGTTTCATTATTATCTGAAGAAAAAGAATTAGCGATATATCAGCGATCCGTAGGTATCGGCTGGGTTGAGTTGCCATCGTATAATGAAAATGGTCAGATCATGGCCTATACCGACAAAATGGGATATTTTAAGATGGGACCAAAGACACTCATNGTTCCTGGGCAAACATCCCTCCATCAGAATTATCCAAATCCATTTAATCCATCCACAACCATAGAATACGATTTAGGCTTTATCGATGGACCTAATCAGCGTGTCAATATTACTGTTTATGATATTCTTGGACGTAATATCAAAACCCTGATAAATGAACAGCAAAGTATAGGTCGCTATCGCGTAAAATGGAATGGCAAGGATCAAAATGATGTTCCTGTTTCTTCTGGAATTTANTTTGTAAATCTGATGACTGATAACGGAAGAACTGAAACCAAAAAGATTATGTTGATGCGATGAAGCGTATTATGAAAAAACCATTCATCTTTTTTATTATTACAGTATCCTTATTATTTATAGAGGGCTGTAGGAAGGATTATGTCGTTACATCTGAGGATGAATCATCCTATGGTTGGGAAATGTTTGAACAGAAAGATTATTTAAAGAGCAAGGAGTGGTTTTATAANTCAATCACTACAGATAAAAAATGGAAAGATGGATATAATGGCCTAGGATGGTCTTACGCTAGGCTTTTAGAAATGGATAGTTTGGACATTGAAAATATTGGTGCGATCAGAACATTTCATCGAGGACTAACTTACTCCTACCCAAATAATGAAATACTATATTATGATNATGCAAAAGGCGAAGATTATCAATTGAGAGAAGCCAATGTTCATCTAGAGATTTTAGCTGGATTAACATTTGCCTATCAAGCAAAAGGGAACAACAAAGAGGCCGTTAAATTTGGATCTGCTTTGATTGATTCGACATTAACAAATCCTAATCCGCCTACATGGCATCCATGGGCGTTTAGNCATGATTCTACATTAAACTGGCTTGACCTACGCGTTACGTTGGCTGCATCCTATTTTGCGCTTGCAAAGTTTGATTCCACTCATAAGCATTTGAAAGTNGTATTAGACTCNCTTGGCTCTTCAAGTAAAATAATTAATGACTATTCNACNCTGCTAGGAAGACAAAAAGTTGCCGAGCAGATTGACAGTCTTCAGCGCGTACTCCGATAANAATAATTGACCATGAATAAACAGCATCTTACCTGGATGAAGCAGGCGCTTTTTCAGGCCCAGAAAGCATATGATTTAGACGAAATACCCGTAGGTGCNNTTGTAGTGNTAAACGGCAAAATAATCGGTAAGGGCTATAATCAGCGCGAACAACTCAATGACCCTACAGCTCACGCTGAAATCATTGCATTATCAGCTGCCGCCAATACGATNGAAGACTGGAGATTGAATGATTGCGTGCTGTATGTAACTAAAGANCCATGCGCCATGTGCGCTGGTGCCATTATCAATGGGAGACTCAAGATGGTTGTTTTTGGGTGTTATGATAAAGAGATGGGCTGCTGCGGATCACTATATCAATTATGCGGAGATTCACATTTAAATAACTCAACCGCTGTTCAAGGTGGTATCATGGAAAAAGAATGCCTTTCAATTATCCATGATTTTTTTGAAATTCAAAGGAAGACATCGAATATAAAATAAGGATAAATCATGAAATTTTCTAAAATACATATATTATCATTTTTATTATTATTCGCTTTTGCTTGTGAAGATGAAAAAGAAGAAGCTAGTAATGCAGCAAATTGCGCAACAATCATGGTGGAAATGGATGCGGCTAGTGATGCTTTTGAAGCAAACCCAACCAAAGCTAACTGTGACAAAGTCATTGAAAAGGCTGAAGCCCTTTATGATTGCATGCCAGATGGTCCTGAAAAGACAGAAATGAGACAAGACCTTGATGAGATTAAAGGAATTTGTGCAATATTATCATAAATAGTATTTGTTAATAAATAATAAAAGCCTCACAAATTGTGGGGCTTTTCTTTTGGAGAGATGGCAGAGCCTGGTTGAATGCGCCGCACTCGAAATGCGGTATATCCTTAGGATATCGGGGGTTCGAATCCCTCTCTCTCCGCTAAATCAATATTGTCTAAATATCTATCTGATTATTAAATTTCCGCTTCTTAATTAATAACTAAAATAAGGTAATAAAAGAATTTATTCTTCTATTGAAATCATCATATGAAATCCACATACAATTTTATTTTATTCAATTTTATTCTAAGTACAATCTTNTCACAAGACATCATTGTAGATAACAGCGTACAATACAATGTTACCAACCAATATGCCAAATTTGATAGATATTCTAAGCATGGAGGTTTTGGTAATTACAAATATGAAAATAAAGATCGTATTTCTTTACCCNAAAATTTTCCCATTATAACGTCTACTTTTACACTGGAAGCAATGACTTTCACCGCTGATACCAGTATGGGGCAACACCAAAAAGTCATTGGTAGTGAAAATTGGAAAGGAAATTATTCGCAAACATCCCCAAACATCACATTTTTAAATAAAAATGAAATAAATTATGGTTTTAGCACAAATGGTAACGACAGAATGAGATTAGCAACAAATGTTAGAACTCCAAACACTTGGCATCATGTTGCATTTACTTATGATGGCGACAAAGGGCGACTTTACGTTGATGGAGTTCGTGTAGATAGCACAAATAATCCCGCAAAATGGTCTGGTAAAGTCCCAGATGCAACTTCTATCGGTTTTATTGGGTCTCGTTTTCGTGGAAAACTTGATGAGGTGAGGGTCTGGACCGTTGCTAGGACAGAAGCAGATATTAAAGCAAATATGAAAACTTTAAGCGATGCAGACGCAACGGGTCTTGTTGCTTATTACACGATGGATACAGATGATAATTTTAAAGTTATAGATCGATCTCCTAATGGGTTTCACGCTAGTATAGACCATGCTGAAATTATGCAAGAATATTCTTCAGATTCTTGCTCTAAGCCAGATGGATCAGCTAGTTGTCCTTACCCTGATCTTCTGAGCGCTCTTGAGGCTGCACAAGGGGGACAAACAATTCTAATGAAAGAAGGGCGCTACTCTGATCTCGCTTTCGCTGATTACATTAACCATTCTCCCTATACTAATAAATCTAAGATACGAGTTTTAGGTGAAAATGATAAAACACTGATCGATGGAACTATAAATGTAAAAGCTACTTGGGAGCCATACAATTTGAATGGCCATTCGGTTTATAAGGCTGTATTAGATATGGGAGCAATATCCAAAAAAGCTAAGACGTTCATAGATACAATTTATGGTGTTTTTGTGGATGACCGTTACATGATCCCTGCTATGCCAACGAATTTCAAAAACCCAACAGACCCCACAACTGGAAATAAAGATAATCCTGAACCTAATACAGTTTGGGCAAAAAGTGATGGAGCGCCATACACTGGTGGATCGATTCGATTCAATTATAAATACCAAGTGGGTCAGATTGCCAACCTGGATACTTTAGAAGAATGGGCTTTTGAAAAAAACTCTAATACTCTTTACATTTATCCTGGTCAAAAAATTCCTAATGAGACTAATGTTCGCGTACGAATTCGAACCCACACCCTCAACCTTCACCATTCTGATAATCTTATCTTTGATAATCTGCACTTTTACTCAAGCGCATTTTTCAGTAGACACGGTAGCTATATCACTATAAAAAATTCTAAGTTTAGTCACAGCTGGGAGGCAGATCTAAGGCATCGGGAAATGGTATCGGATGGAATTGATTATCGCTATAGAGGTAATATGATGGTAGATGGCAATAACAACGTTGTACGCAATACTGTATTCAGGTACGTTGTAGACGCGTATATTTTCAGCTTCAGAGGAATAAAATACCCTATCTATGAAAACATTCTTGCTGAATACAACGGCTGGTTCGGAAACGCGTATTGGAATTTAAAGGTTGACGACAACTGCTTAAACTGCAAGCAGGATATTAATAACGACGACAATTATTTTTCAGATACCTTTCGCTATGTTACTATGAGACAAAATCGTTCAGGAAATATTGGCCCAGGAACAAGAAGTTTAACCGAGTATGTGTGGGTAGAGGATCACTATCAAAATACCGATGGCTCAGGTATTGGTCGCGCAACGGGACTAGCTGTGAAGTCAACTACACGATACAGTTGGACGCTGCACTCAAACCGGAACGGAATACGTTTTGATGGTAGTTGTGCGGGTCAATATGGACTGGTTCATCATGTAGTCTCCCTTGGAAACAAAAGAGGGTATCGCCTTAAGGGGGATAAGCACAATGTTTATCATGTAATGGCGTATGACAATTGGGACGCCGATATAACACTTCGTCCGGATAAATATTGCGGAGACTATGGTACAAGCGAATTTGAACAGCGCGTTGAAAATATGAAAGGCAACCATAATACTAAAATCCTAAACTCAATAGCAGGTAGGTCGTTAAATTGCGCATCATCAGATTGCGGCGATAGAGATGTGACAAATAATGGAGCAGATGTAAAGAGTACAGATCCAAAATTTCTTTTGAATGAATCGGGGATTTGGTACGGTAGACATTTTCCAATAGATAATAACGAGGGTGATTGGTCTCAATCATTTCCTCAGCTCGAGCTTGAGGATCCATGGCTCGATAATAGAACTAGAAGCCCCGAACATCTAATGCAAATATTTGGTTCTGATCCATTTGAACTAGATCGTATTCAATCTTACGATTTTAGACCAAAAAAAGGNTCAGTTTTCATAGATGCTGGAAAGGTAGTTGAGGGAATCAATGATGGGCAAAGTGAAAAATTTTATCACCCATCAACATATGATCAACAAAACAGAAAATATATTGGAAGCGCACCAGACATTGGACCTTATGAATATGGAGACTCTGTTTATTGGATACCAGGATATAGAGCCGCGTATCCATCCATTCCTATACCGAGAGATGGCGCAAAAAATGTTTCACTTGAGTACGGACTTGCTTGGAATTATCCATGGAAAGAAGATTACAGCGGAATCTCAGCCACGGTATCCATTAGCGGCCCAGGGCTCAATGAAACTCAATCATTTCAATATCCTAATAATGTGATGTTTGTCAAGCTAAGGCCAGGCGGAACCTATAATTGGAGAGTAACCGTTGATGGCGTTGCGGGTGATTCATGGACTTTTAGAGCCGTAGATAAAATGTATCCATTAAACGATAGATCGCTAGATGTTTCGATTCCAGACAGCACCTACCTTCCTCAGCAAATACAAAAACTGCTTGTGTCAAAGAATCATCATGCTTTTTTAAGGTTTGATGTGCCCACCAAAATTGATACTTCTTACAATGTTGAGCTTAATCTTATGCCAGGAAAAGTTTTTTCACTCAAAAATGGAATTGTATTATATAAATACAACTATAAAGGATGGAATGAGAAGTTAGATAGCAATAACATTGGTCTGGCTGCTAAAAACAATCTAATTCCGATTGATACATTGAAAATTATTGCTGAGAATGAAAAAGTATCTGTTGATATAGCAGCTTACATAGATTCGGTAGGTGAGCATTCNTTTGCTTTGGGAGCAGTTTCAGAGGATGATAGTGTTTATTTCTACAGTCGCGATAAGTTGGTTCTTAATGGTGAGTTTAACGGCAAAGTCGAATTTCANAACTCTGGATTTGCAACCNGGCAAAGTGCTTGGCCTAGCATTTCTTTTTCTAGCGAAGCAACTCTAGCTGTGAATGATAAATCAGATGTACTCCCAAAAGAATTTGCATTGCATAATAATTATCCAAATCCATTCAATCCCAATACTACAATTCGCTTTGATCTACCTAAAGCTTCAGATGTATCGATAATTATTTATAATGTGCTAGGTCAGAAAATTAGAACCCTAGATAAATCCCAAATGAATCCTGGCTATCATTCTATGANCTGGAATGCTACCAATGACTANGGTGTNCAGGTTAGCGCAGGAATGTATTTCTATCAATTAAGAACTAGCGAATTTGTTAAAACAAAAAAGATGATCCTATTAAAGTAGGGAAGAAGGGTTGAGAATTAGGAGCTCAAATCGCTCTCTCCACTAATCTTAAACTAAATTATATCTAATAATAACAGATAAAATAAGAGGAATATAAAAATGGCAACTTTGATCATGCGGGATACATACCGNGNATTAGAAGAAGAAATGAAAACTATTGAAAAATTAAAGCGAGAGACTTCTGCGAGAATTAAGGAAGCTGCTGACCATGGCGATCTTAAAGAAAACGCGGAATACCATGCCGCGCGAGAAGAGCAGAGCTTAATCGTTTATAAAAAACAATTAATGCAGTCTCATGCACCATTCAGGTTTATTGAAGATGGTGATATTGATACAGATGAAGTAGGATTTGGTAATAAGGTAACAATTCATGAAGAGGGAAAAGATGATCCCGAAGTGTATTATCTATTAGGGCCTATTGAGTTTGAGCTGGATATTTATCCATTCATCGTGACCTATCATTCACCTTTTGGTCAAGCCATGATTGGAAAAAAAGTTGATGATTTTTTTACCCTAGAAATTGAAGGCAAAGACATAAAGTTCACCATTAAGATAATTGAAAAGATTTCTGGAAAATAATAATTTTGGACTCATTNAGCTAGATAGCTGAATATNACTCTTTTNTTGATAATGAGTCTGGAGATATGATATAAGTATCTGGNAGGACAGATTGNAGTNTNNTTAGGTCAAAATTTGGATATTTTTCCTTAAGGCGTCTTGCGACAGTATAAAATCGAAGCGCTTTTACTCGTTTACCGTTTCTGTACAAACCNTGATCTACGCCCNGAATAANACCTTTTTGTTTGCTCNCAATTCCGTAACCNTTAAGTTCTCCATTTTTGGTCATTAATAATTCNCCGTAATAATATATTTNTTGTTTATTATCTTTNAGTAACATCAACCCTTGGCCATCAATAAATTCACCACTTAATTCTTGATCACCTATAATCAATTTNCCNTTACCAGATATAAANANNTCTANTTTANCATCANAAATTCCTGTAAACGATGCACCACTCTTATGGAGCAAGGTGATATCACCAGAAGGCATATCATCTACAAAAGTTCCGCTGACNGTATTATCCCCCTCAATCGAATTTCCAGATCCATAAACTAATCTTATATCACCATCCTTTTCTTTCGCATAGCCCTTANAATTCATTTTATCTTTTTCAATAAGATGGCCAAATCCATCCGCTTTTCCGTAAGTAAATTCACCAATATATTCAATCTTTTTATCAATAATTTTCCCGATACCATGAAAGAGTCCATATTTAAATTGACCAATATATTTCTTCTNNCCACCCATATCTTTGCTTCCCCAAATGAATTTATTGTTATCATAAACATTCTCTTGACCATGTTGTTCATAAAAAGCNCTAAATACTTGACGTATAGAATCAATTTTTCCTTCTAATCCATTTTTCAGCATACTTATTCTTTTTTGCGCTGCTTTTTTCAATGAATCAGGGTCGTAGGAGCCCGGCGGGTTTAAGGTAACTGCTAAGGATGAAATTTTATCATTGAAATTAATTTGTCTTAAACTAGGTGTGTTGTCAATGATAATTGCCTGATTTCCATCAAAATTAGACTTATCNTAAATNGTAACTTTATAACCCTCTGAGACCTTGAAAGAGCTGATTTTATTATTGAGCCATGATTCTTTATTCAAATCCCTATATTTGCCGATTTTGAGGGGTAATACCAATCCAGAATAATCTCCGTCGGCATAGGCGGTCACCGCATCAGCATCCCTATTGTATTTTTCTACTTTTAANGAGGATATTTTATCATTCCACATCAATGGGACAAGATTAGCTTTACCTTGAGTGATAGTCNCATTCTTTCCTTTAAANTCACCATGCTCATAGACNGTTACTTGGTAACCTGTTGATATTTTCAATGAACTGATCTCATCGTTCCATTTGTTTAGGCTAGAAACTTCTTCGAGATCAAAGCCTGTATGATCACCTTTAAAATTTGAATCTTTATATATAGTAATGATTCCATCNGGACTATCACTTAGAGAAGAAATATCAACATATGAAAGATTTCGCTCTACTTTTAGTGAACTGATCTTATCGTTCCAGCCAAGCGTTTTTAGGTTGGCCTGACTTTCCTTGATGAGTTCACTTTTTCCCTTAAAATCACCGTGTTCATACACCTTGATTTGGTAGCCTTTTGCAATTGTGATTGAGCTGATCTTATCATTGAGCCATGATTGCTCATTTAGATTATTGTAGTTCCCTAAGGCTAGTGGGAACATATTGCCATCATAGTCACCATTGTCATAGGCATAGCCCGCGTGCGAGTCTTTATTGTATTTTTCTACCTTTATTGATGATATGATATCATTAAAATTGATTTTCTTTAAGTTTGCTTGGTCTGAGCTAAGNATGACCCATTTTCCTTTAAATTGTGCATGTTCATAAATTTTAGCCTGATAACCTTCCGATATCCTTAGTGAGCTAATCCTGTCTTCCCAGGTCTCCATCAATGCCACTTCACCCAGTTCAAGTTTTCTATAAATTCCATCGAAATCNCCATTCTCATATACGATTAAAGGAACGTCTTGTGCGCGCAGTAAAGCGCTAATGAAAAGTAAGTATGTAGAATACCTCATTGGTGATTAAATACCAACGCCGATACTTATATTAAAAAGATCGGTCTTGGATTGTTCAGGATAGTAGNTGGTGGTAACGGGTCCATCAGCAGGATCGCTAAATATAATAGCTCCATCTTTGCCAGCATTTAGGTATTGCGCTTCACCACCGGTGGACCATTTGCATTCAATATTAATGACAGGTTTTTTNCCTTCACCACCCATAAACGGAATAGGAAAACGCATTCCAANCCCATATCCGTAATTAAATGTTCCATCCTTAAATACATCAGATTTTGCAATATACGGTTTATCGTTATTATCGCTCCTATCTCCTTCGANCTGCTCATCATTTTTTAATGTAGTNCTGGTGTTTAAATATTGATAGCCACCAAAANCTTTTACATAGATACTCACATTAGTAGATAGATGCAATGAGGCCTTAAGGTAAGGATCTAGCATCATGATTTTAGATTCAGTGGTCTCGGTNAGTTTGACCAAATCTGAGAAATAATTAAACGGTATTTTTCGCTCTAACTTACCATATGTTGCAAATGCTAAATTTAATCCAATCGCAAATGGGGAATTGCCAAAACGATAACCACCATCGATATCTATACCATAACCATTATTTGTAACATGATTTGAGAAATCGCCTTGAGGTTTTGCAATTAATAGGGATAGAGATCCGGATATTTTATCATCAAGNGGCTTAGATGTTTGTGAAGAGGAAAGACAGNACAAGCAGCNAAAAATTGTGAATTTATAAATAAAACTTCTTATCATAGTATTCAATTGCTAGTCATTAANCGATNCTTTATNATACGTAATTATACATTTATTATTTACTATTTTTCTTTTCAAAATTATTGTATTCTTTTTATTAAATTGATCACGATGCAAATTATTAATAATATTTCGCAAACTCTATCCATACAGATATTTCTAATCTCAGTAATATTTTCACAAGTACCTCAACCTGCCTACTCATTAAATTTTGATGGTGATGATGATGTTGTTGAAATTCCGGGGCTTCTAGGAAAACAGGAAAACATCACACTTTCAGCCTGGGCCAAGGTTGAATCTAATCAAAGAGGAGAAATCATTTCAATTGGTGACCATGTTGCGATGCGATTGAATGATGGTGGTAAACATACAGGTTTTTTTCATAAGGCAACTGGTGGGGGTTGGTTTGGTACATCCACTACAACGACCTTAGGAGATGGTTGGCACTTTTTTACTTACACAAATTATGATAGCTTAGGTTCTGGATCTGAAACACTAATTGAATTTACCAATACACCAGCACGCACCGGCTGGACGAATGCTTGGCAATCATTTACAACCACCAATGAGGCCTCTTTAGATACGATTACACTGCAACTATCCAATACATCTGCTAGTAATGATTATAATTTGGCGATTTCTATTTATCAAACAGATAATGCACTCACATC